>CAIOZS010000252.1 GCA_903862845.1 uncultured Thermoleophilia bacterium | reverse complement strand
TTGATGAGGAACAGGGCGACGGCCAGCACGGCCCCCTGCCCTATCCAGCCGATGCCCGCGAGGCCGTCTTCGAGGCGCTCGATCAGGCGGCGCGGGACGTACTGGATGCCAATGCCGAGCACGACCAGGCCGACGACGGGCCAGGTGACCGCCGCGCCGATGCTGCCCAGCCCGGCGACGAGCCGCCAGAGCACCGCCAAGGCGCCGCCGATCGAGTCGGCGCGGAAGAACACCCACGCCACGCTGACGAAGGCGAACACGGCGAGGCGCTGGAGCGCGCGCGCCCCGGCCGTCACGCCCGGCTCGGGCAGGCCCCGCGCCTGGCGCGCGTCGGCGCGGGCGCGCTCCAGCGCGAGGCCCACGCCGTGCATGCCGCCCCAGAGCACGAACGTCCATCCCGCGCCGTGCCAGAGCCCGGCGAGGAGGAACGTGACGATGAGATTGACGTAGGTGCGCCCACGGCCCTTGCGATTGCCGCCGAGCGGGATGTAGAGGTAGTCGCGCAGCCAGCTCGACAGGGTGATGTGCCAGCGCCGCCAGAAGTCCTGGATGCTGCGCGCCGTGTACGGCGCGTTGAAGTTCTCGGGCAGTTCGAAGCCGAGGAGCAGGGAGATGCCGATGGCGATGTCGCTGTAGGCGCTGAAGTCGCAGTAGATCTGCACCGAGTAGGCGGCGATCCCCCAAAGGGTCTCCCAGGCCGAGAACGACTGCGGTGAGGCGAAGACGCCGTTCACGATGTGCGTCGACAGGTAGTCGGCGATCAGCATCTTCTTGGCGAGGCCGCCGAGGATCAGGATGAAGGCGCGGCCGGCGTCGACGCTACGCGGGTCGCGCGGCGTGCGGAGCTGCGGCAGGAAGTCGCGGGCGCGGGCGATCGGACCCGCGAGCAGGTACGGGAAGAACGCGACGTAGACGCCGAAGTCCAGGGTCGAGGCCGGCGCCAGCTCACCGCGATAGATGTCGATCGTGTACGTGAGCACGCGGAACACGAGGAACGAGATGCCCACCGGCAGCAGGATCCGCAGAAGAGGCAAGGGAGCGCCGAGACCGATGCCGTGGAGCAGGTCGTCGAGATTCGCGGCAAAGAAGTCCATGTACTTGAAGTAGCCCAGCGCCGCCAGGTTGGCGACCACCGACAGAAGCAGCCAGCGCTTGGCGGCGCGCCCGCCGCCGCGGCGGCGGGCGCGCGCGATCTGCACGCCCAGCGCCTGGTTCACAAACGTGGCCGCAACGAGCAGCAGGACGAAGCGCCAGTCCCACCAGCCGTAGAAGACGTAGCTGACGGCGATGATGAACCATTTCCACAGGCGCAGACGCGGCATCAGAAGCCAGTTCGCCGCGTACACAACCAGGAAGAAGACCGCGAACGTGATGGTGGGGAAGAGCATGCCCGCGATGGTACACCAGTGGCCGCGGGCCGCGCAGCGGTCCCCGCGAGACCCACCTGCCCGCCGCTGCGGCGGGCCGGTGGGGTCAGAGCTGCGCGATCAGGGCGCCGGAGTGGCCGTCGCAGACGCCTTCGGCGACGGCGACGCGGAGCCGGCGCCCGGCTTCTTCTTGCCGAGCCAGTCGGCCTTGATGGCCGCCATCACGACCTCGGCGAGGCGCAGACCGCCGGCGTAGGTGAGGTGCTCGCCGTCGGCCTCGCGGACCTGCTGCATCTGGCCGTTGTCGTCGCGAAGATACTGCGCGTAGCCCCCGCCGGCGCCGCTGAACACCTGATAGGCGTCGATGTACTGCACGCCCGGGTGCTTCTCGGCGGCGCTGCGGAAGATGTCGTTCATGAGGCGGATCTGGCTGTCGTAGGTGGAGCCCGGCATGATGGGTTGGCCCACCCAGTAGATGCGCCGCACGCCGCCGTCAAGAAGGATCGCCAGCGCCTCGTCGACGCGCCTGCGGTACTCCTTCTCCCAGCCGCTGGAGCCGAACTGGTACACCTTCCCCGAGGACGTCTGCACGCCCTGGTTGTCGTTCGCGCCCCACATCACCACCGCGGCGCCCGGGTCGAACGCCTTGACCTGCTGCTGGAGCTGCGCCGGCCAGTTGAAGAAGTCGGGCCGCACCAGCCCCGTGGAGATGTGGTAGTCGAGCAGCGGCTTGATGAGGTGCGTATCGTTGGAGAGGTTCACCAGCGCCATGCCGGGGATGCCGGCCATCGAGTCGCCGGCGATGTAGAGGTGGAGCGGGTGACCAGGGTAGGGCTTGGGCAGCGGCTTGTCAGGAGGCTTCGGGCGGGGCTTGCCCGAGGCCGCTGTGGGCCGCGGCGTGGGCCGCGGCGTGACGACCACGACCGCGACGGGCTGGGGCCCGGGGTCGGGCTTGCCGAGCATCGCGGCCGCGAACCTCGCCGGCCGGTCCAGGAAGAACCAGTGGCTCACGGCCGCGGCCGGGCTCACGAGCGCGAGCCGGAAGCTGCGTTGACCGCCGAACGGAAGCTCCATGGCGGTCTTCTTCATGGCCGGAGCGTTGAACAGCACCCCGAGGACGAAGGCCACGAGGATCGCGACGAGCGCGCTGGCGGCCGTCCGCCTGCGGCGGCCGAAAGGCAGCTTGACCGGGTCGCGGTCGCCCATCAGAAGCGGAAGTACAGGAAGGCGGCGGGGCCGGCGGGGCCCAGGACGTCGAGCAGCATGAAGCCGACGGCGAGCAGCACGCCCTGCACGAGCGGGTTGAGCAGCGAGAAGCCCGCCTCAACCCGCTCGTACAGACTGCGCGGCACATACTGGATGCCAATGCCGACGGCGATCACGAGCAGGAGAGCCGGCGTCACGGCGACGCCCACGCTGCCCCAGCCGCGGAAGAGCTGGGCGAGCACGCTGAGCGCCGCCCCGAACGTGGTGGAGCGAAAGAACACCCAGGCGAACGTGACGAAGGCGAACACGCCCAGGCGCGGCCACACCCCGCCGCCCCAGGGCCGCGGGTCGATCTCGGGGGCGCCGAGGGGCGCGCCTGCGGCGCGCCCGGCCGGCGGCCCGCCCGCAGCCATCGCCGCGAGCAGTTCCGTGCTGCGTCCGAGGTCACCCGTATCCACGAGCTGCGGCGCGACCTGGCGCGAGCGGCGCCGCGCGCGCGCCTTGCGCACATCGAGGCGCCGGTGTTCCACGACCTGCGCCCCGCCGTGCAGGAAGCCCCAAAAAACAAAGGGCCACCCGGCGCCGTGCCAGAGGCCGCCGAGCACCATGGTGATCATGATGTTCACGTAGGTGCGCGTCTGGCCCTTGCGGTTGCCGCCCAGCGGGATATACAGGTAGTCGCGCAGCCAGCGGGAGAGCGTCATGTGCCAGCGACGCCAGAAGTCCTGCACGGAGATCGCGGTGTAGGGGGCATTGAAGTTGTCCGGCAGCTCGAAGCCGAGGAGCAGCGAGATGCCGATGGCGATGTCGGCGTAGGCGCTGAAGTCGCAGTAGATCTGCACCGAGTAGCCGATGATGCCGAGCAGGGTCTCCAGCGACGTGTACTGGCCGGGCGTCGTGAACACCCCATTGACGATGTGCGTGGCCAGATAGTCGGCGAGCAGCATCTTCTTGGCGAGCCCGGCGAAGATCAGAAAGAAGGCGCGCGACGTGTCGACGCGGCGGGGATCTCTGGGGCCGGCGAGCTGCGGCAGGAACTCGCTGGCGCGCGCGATCGGCCCGGCCATGATGTACGGAAAGAAGGCGACGTACACGGCGAAGTCGAGCAGCGACGAGGTGCGCATCCTGCCGCGATACACGTCGACGACGTAGCTCAGCACGCGAAAGGTGAGGAACGAGATCCCGACCGGCAGCACGATGCGCAGCAACGGCAGGTCGGCATTGAGATGAAACACGCCGAGGAAGTTCACGACGGAGGTCACGAAGAACCCGTAGTACTTGAACCAGCCTAGAACGCCCAGATTCACGGCGACGGCCGCGGCCAGCAGCCACTTTCTGGCGGAGGCCCCCGCCGTGCGCGCGAGCGCCGCAGCGAACAGCTGGTTGGCGACGGCGCTGAGCGCCAGGAGCAGGACGAAGCGCCACTCCCACCAGCCGTAGAAGACGAAGCTGGCGAGAAGGATGAACGGCTTCCACAGCCGTGGTCTGGGCATGAGCAGCCAGTTCCCGATGAAGACCAGCAGGAAGAAGACCGCGAATGTGAAGGTGGGGAACAGCATGCGTGCGTATCCGGACCCAGTCTAGGGAAAGGGACGGCCCGCCGCCAGCGGGCGTTCGCGGGGGGCGGCGCGGCGCGCGGCTGCATCCCGTATCATCGAGGCATGACCGAGCCCCTCCCTCTCACGCAGAACGCGCTGCGCCCCGGCGTCATCGAGCTCGCCTACGGCGAACCGGACCCGGCGCTGCTGCCCGTCGATCTCGTCGAGTCCGCCGCTGCCAGGGTGCTTCGTGAGCTGGGCCCCGGCGCAATTGCCTACGGCACGCGCTCGGGACCTCTGGGCCTGCGCCGGGCCATCGCCACGCGCATCGCCGCCCGCGAGGGACGCGAGGTCGCCGAGACCGGCGTGTACGTCAGCGGCGGCAGCTCACAGGCCCTCGACCTCATCCTCACGGTCTTCACCGGCCCCGGCGACGTCGTGCTGGTGGAGACTCCGACCTACAACCTGGCGCTGGGCACGATGCGCGACCATCCCGTCGAGATCATCGGCGTCGCCCTCGATGGAGAAGGGCTCGTCGCCGCCGCCTTGGAGGCCACGCTGGCCCGGCTGCGAAGCGCAGGCAAGCACGCCCGCCTCCTGTACACGATCCCGACTTTCCACAACCCCACGGGCACCTGTCTCGAGGGCGAGCGCCGCGGCCGCCTGCTGGCCCTCGCCGCGCACCACGACCTCCTCATCGTCGAGGACGACGTGTATCGCGAGCTCGCCTACGACGAGGCGGCGCCGCAGGCCCTGTGGGCGGCCGACCCCGCCGCTCCGGTGATCCGCCTGGGCTCCTTCTCGAAGTCGCTCGCTCCCGGCCTTCGCGTGGGGTGGGTGAACGCGCGGCCCGATCTGCTCGCGCGGCTCGACGCCGCCGGGGTGCTCGACAGCGGCGGCGGCGTCAGCCATTTCGCCGCCTGCGTGGTCGCCCTTGCGCTCACGAGCGGCGGGTACGACGCGCACGTCTCGCGGCTCCGCCGCGCCTACGCCTCGCGGCGCGATGCGCTCGGCGGCGCGTTGCGTGCGCACCTGCCGGCCGGCAGCAGCTTCGCAGCGCCGGCCGGCGGGTTCTTCATCTGGGTCAAGCTGCCCGGCGGCGTGCGCGCCGCCGAGCTTCTGCCGGCGGCCGAGGAGCACGGCGTGTCCTTTGCCCCGGGGAGAGGATTCTGCAGCGACGGCGACGACGGCCACCTGCGCCTCTCGTTCAGCCTGTACGACGAGGAGCGGCTGGCCGAAGGAGCGCGACGCCTCGGCGCCGCGCTCCGCGCCCACGCCCGGCGCCCACGGTAGGCCGGCGTCATGCCCGAGCACGCACCTCGTCGGGTTGGTGCGCTGGTCTACGGACCTCACCACTTCACGAATTAATGTGATGATGCAGAGGTACTGAGCCTTGACCGGTGCATGATGCCGCTGGCCTACGCGCCCCGAGGTCCCTGGGGCGAGAACGGCAGCGCGTCTCGCGGGCGCCCCGACATCAGACGATCCGGAGGTACGGATGGACACCCTCGCAGGCCTCGCCCAGGCCATCAACGACTACGATGCGGCGGCCGCCGAGAGATGCGCCCGCCAAGCTCTTGAAGAAGGCCTCGACCCGGTGGAGGCGTTCGCCACGATGACCGCGGCGATCAAAGACATCGGCGACGGCTTCGAGGCCGGGACGCGGTGGTTACCGGATCTCATCGGCGCGGCCGCGGCCATGCAGGCGGCGTCCCCGGTGCTGGAAGAAGCGATCAGGATCAGCGGCGGTAAGAAAGCCGCCCTCGGAACCGTCGTCGCCGGCACCGTGCAGGGCGACATCCACTCCATCGGCATCGAGATGGTCTGCACGCTTCTCATCGCCGCCGGCTTCGACGTGCACTACCTCGGCATCGATATCCCCGCCGAGGAGTTCGTCGAGGCAGTCCGGGACAACGGCGCCGACATCGTCGCGCTCTCGGCGCTGCTCACCGTGACGGCGGCCGAGGACAAGAAGGTCATCCAGCTCCTGGCGGATGCCGGTCTGCGCGCGCAGGTCAAGGTGATGGTCGGCGGCGGAGCCATCAACGCCGATTTCGCGGCAAGCATCGGCGCCGACGGGTACGAGCCCTCGGCTCCCGGCGCCGTCGAGCTCGCCAAGTCCTTCGTCGGCGCCGCCTGAGAGGAGCATTCCGTGCAGCACGGCTATCTGCGCCGCTTCGCCCCCATCGACGTCCTCACGGAGCGAGAGCTCTCGGCCATCCACCAGGGCGCCCTCGAGATCCTCGAAACCTGCGGTGCCAATATGCGCCACGCCAAGACCCAGGCGCTTCTCGAAGCGGCCGGCTGCGTCGTCGACCGCTCTGCCTGCCAGGTCCGCATCCCGCCGGCCTTGGCCGAAGACTGCCTGCGAACGGTGCCGTCCAGCTACCAGCTTGTCGCCCGCGACCGCGGCATGGACGTGCGCATCGGCGGCGACCGCGTGCACTTCCTTCAGGGCATGGGCATGCGCTATGTGGATACGGAGACATGGGAGCTGCGCCCCGCCACCTTGCGCGAGCACGCCGAAGTGCAGATCGTCGGCGACGCCTTGCCCAACGTGCACGTGATGGACGCGCTCTTCAGCTTCACCGACCTCGCGGGCGTGCCTGGGATCATGCAGCAGCTCGAGGGCCTCGCCAACGGCTTCCGCTACTCGACGAAGCCGCAGCACTATGGCTACCTCAAGGACTCGGATCAGTTCGCCATCAGGATGGCGCAGGGCATCGGCGTGACCCTCGATGCCGAGATCGACGTGGCGCCTCCGGTCGCGTTCGGCGACGAGGCGCTCGAGGCGATCTGGCGCTTCGCCACGCTCGGCTGGTGCGTATGGGCCTCGCCCGGCGGCCGCGCCGGCGCCACGGCGCCCGGACCGCTGGCCGCCGTCCAGGTCCAGTCCTGGGCCGGCACCATGGCCTTCATCGTCATCACTCAGCTCATCAAACGCGGCACGCCGGTCGGCCTCCATCCGTGTGACGGCGTCGTCCACACCAAGTGGGCACACGGCCTCCCCGCCGCGCCCGAGACCTGGTACACGCGGGCGATGACCAACCAGCTCTGCCGGCGGTTCGGCATCCCTGTGACCACGGCCTCCGGCTTCTGCGGCCACGCCAAGATGTTCGACTACCAGGCCGGCATGGAGAAGTCGCTGGGGGTGCTCACGTCCATCATGACGGGCAGCCACTTGCACACGCTGCACGGGAGCTTCGCGGGGGAGCTTGGCTACAGCAATGTCCTGCAGGTCCTGGACGAGGACATCGCCGGCAACATCGGCCGCTACCTGATGGGCACCGCCATCGACGACAAGAGCCTGGCCATCGACGAAGCGCTCGAGGTGGGCACCGCCCCGGCGAGCTTCATGGGCCGCGCGCTCACCCGCGAGCTCTGGGCCAAGGACCGCTACGAACCGCTCGTCGCCGACTGGGGCAGCCACGTCGACTGGGTCAGGGGCGGCAAGAAGGACGTGGTCACGCGCGCGCAGGAGAAGGTCACGGCCATCCTCGCCGATCACACGGTCGCTCCACTCACGCTCGAGCAGCATGCCGTCGTCGAGGACGTGCTCGCCGAAGCACGAGACTACTACCGTGCCAACGGCCTCATCGCCGACGAGGAGTGGGCGCCCTACATGGCGGCGCTTGAGGCGGCCGACCTGCCCTGAGCGGCGCCGCGTGAGCGCCGGCGAGGCGCGACCCCCACAAGGAGGGGGCCGCCGGGACTGCGTCCCGGCGGCCCCCTCCGCTTGGGCACGCCTACAGGCCCCGTCGATCCAC
This sequence comes from uncultured Thermoleophilia bacterium, assembly GCA_903862845.1. Taxonomy (GTDB): domain Bacteria; phylum Actinomycetota; class Thermoleophilia; order UBA2241; family UBA2241; genus CAIXSE01. The sequence continues at coordinate 23,152 of CAIOZS010000252.1, read as the reverse complement.
GTCGGGCGTGTCGGCGAGCAGGTTCCTGGTGTACTCGGCCTGGGGGTCGGCGAGCACGGCCGCGACGCTGCCCACTTCGACGATCACGCCCTCGTTCATGACCACGACGTCCTGCGCCAGGCTGCGTACCAGCGGCAGGTGATGAGTGACGAAGAGCATCGCCACCCCCGTCTCGTCGATGAGCTGCACGAGCAGCTCGACGATCGACGCCTGTACGGAGACGTCGAGCGACGAGGTGACCTCGTCGCAGATGAGGACGGACGGCTTTGCCACGAGCGCCCGGGCGATGGCCACACGCTGGCGCTCGCCGCCGCTGAGCTGGTCGGGATACACGCTCAGCAGCGATTCGTCGAGCGAGACCATCTCCAGGGCCTCGACCATGCGGCGCTCAGTCTCGGCGCGGCTCAGCCTGAAAAAGGTCCGCAGCGGCGGCGAGAGGATCTGCGCGATGGAGCAGCGCGGGTTGAGCGATCCGTACGGGCTCTGGAAGATGTACTGGATCGCCTGGCGGTCGGGCTTTGGCCGGCGTCTCGAGTCGCGCTTGAGATCGTGTCCGCGCAGACGGATGCCGCCGGCGATGGTGCCGGGATGGATGCCGGCGATGCAGCGCGCGAGCGTCGTCTTGCCGCTGCCCGACTCGCCGACGAGCGCCAGGCAGCGCCCGGCGCGCACGTCGATGTCGATGCCGTGAAGCACTTCGTGGGGGCCGTAGAAGGCCGTGACGCCGCGCGTGGTCACCACCGGCGCCTCACCGTCGCGCGTCGTGGCCGAGGCGCTCCGCGGCACGAAGTCGGCGGCCGTGCTCATGGCGCCGACCTCCTGCCAGCGCCAGCACCGCACGCGGTGCTCATCGCTCGGTCCTTCGTACGGCGGGAACGCCTCCACGCACTTGTCGGTGGTGAAGTCGCAACGATCGGCGAACGAGCATCCCACCGGCCGCCTGCCCGGCAATGGGGCACGTCCGGGGATGCCGCGCAGAGCATGGCGTCCCGAAAGATCGGGCACGGAGGCGAGCAGGCGCCTCGTGTAGGGATGCGAGGCGCCCGCGAACAGCGTGTCCCGCGGGCCGACCTCAACGAGCCGGCCCGCGTACATGACGGCGATGCGGTCGGCGAGATTGGCCACCACGGCCAGATCGTGCGTCACGTAGAGAGCGGCGACCCCATACGTGTGCGTGAGGTCGCGCACCGTCTTCAGCACGTGCGCCTGGGTGGTCACGTCGAGGCCGGTGGTAGGCTCGTCGAGGACGATGAGCGCCGGGCGGCAGGCGAAGGCCATGGCTACGGCCACGCGCTGTTGCTGGCCGCCGGAGAGCTGGTGCGGATAGCGACGCAGAAACGTCTTATCCCCCGGAAGCAGCACCTCGGCCATCATCTGCCGGACGCGCTCCTCGCGCTCCTCCTTGGAGGCGCCGAACGCGTGCACCTCGAGGATCTCCATGAGCTGCGTCCCGATGCGCAGTGCCGGATTGAGCGACATCGAGGGGTCTTGCGGGACGTACGAGATGAGGCCGCCGCGCACCTTGCGCAGCTCGGCCGTGCTCAGCCCGAGCACGTCCTTCCCGCTCACGACGATCTCGCCGCGCGAAACCACGGCGCCGCGGCGCTCGTGCACGAGCAGCGCCGTGGCCGCGGTCGTCTTGCCCGAGGCCGACTCGCCGACAAGACCGAGGACCTCGCCGCTGCGGATGGTGAAATCGACCTCATCGTCGATGTCCGCCCCGGTCGACTCGAGCTCGACGCGCAGACCCTTGACGGTGAGCACGACCTCGCTCATTCGACTCCCGTCTTGCGGTCGATGCCGATGATCGCCCGCGCCAGGCCGTCGGCCATGAGGCTCACGGCGATCGTGAGAAGGGCGATCATGAGCACGGGGACGGCGACCGCGTACGGCTGGATGACGATCCCGATGCGGTTCTCGTTGATCATGAGGCCCCAGTCCGCAGCCGGGGGCTGCAGCCCGAAGCCGAGGAAGCTCAGGGCGGCGATCGTACCGATGGAGTAGGCGAGGCGCAGGCCGAACTCCACGAACATCGGGCTCGTGATGTTGGGGAAGAGCTCGGTGAGCATGATCCGCCACTTGGGCACCCCGAGCGCCTCGGAGGCGAGGATGAAGTCGCGGCCGACGATCTCGAGGGTGGCGCCGCGCGCCACGCGCGCGATGCGCGGCGCGCTGGCGACCGCCACCGCTAGGGCGATGAGATACGGCTTGGTCCCGACGGCGGAGACGATCAGCAGCACGAACACGATCATCGGGAAGGCCATGAGCACGTCGAGCAGCCGCATGACGACCTCGTCGACGACGCGGCGGCTGTAGGCCGCGAACATGCCGAGCACGATGCCCAGCGCCATGCCGACGACGGTCGCCGTCAGGGACAAGGTGAAGACCGTGCGACCTCCGTAGAGCACGCGCGTGAGCACATCTCTGCCGAGGTTGTCGGTGCCGAGCCTGGCGACGCTGTTCGGCATCTCGAACGTCTTGCCGACGAACTCGGTCGGCGAGTACGGCGCGACAAACGGGCCGAAGACCGCGATGCCCAAGATGACCACGAACAGAATCACGCCGATCTTGCTGCGCCGCAGGGCCCACGCTGTCTTGGCCGTGCTGACCCACTCGCGTCTCCGCCGCCGCGCGGGGGCGACGAGGGGGATCTCAGGGCCCTCCGGGACCAGTTGCACGGCCGTGTCCATCGGCGTCATCGGAGTCCCGTCCTCAAACGGGGGGTGATCAGGATCGTGAGGATGTCGGCGGCCAGGTTCAGAAACACGTACACCGACGCCATGATGAGGCAGAGCGCCTGGATGACGGGGTAGTCGCGGTTGGCGACCGCGTCGACGAGCGCGCTCCCGATGCCGGGGTAGGCAAACAGGTATTCCACGACGACGATCCCCCCGGCGAGCCAGGCGAGCTGCATGGCGGTCCCCTGGATGGCGGGGACCACGGCGTTGGGCACGGCGTGCCTACGCATCACGAGCGACTCCGGCACGCCCTTGAGGCGAGCCATCGAGATGTATTCACTCTCGAGGACCTCGATCGTCGAAGCGCGCATCATGCGCACGATGTAGGGCAGGACCGCCAGCGTCAGCGTGAGGACCGGCAGCACGAACACGCTGAGCTGCTGGGTGATCGGCTGGTACGGGTCGAGGCGCGAGATCGGTGGCAGCCAGTGGAACAACTGCGTGGAGAAGAGCAGGATGACGGCGATGCCGACCACGAACTCGGGCAGCGCGGACAGCGTGAGTGTGACGATGGTCACGCCGCCGTCGAGCTTGGTGTCTCGCTTGAGGGCGGTATAGGTGCCGATGCCCATCGACAGCGGCACGCTCACCAGTGCCGCAAGGATCACGAGAAGGGCGGAGTTGTACAGGCGGCGCCCAATGACCGTGCTCACGGGCTGGTTCATGCCGGCGAGCGACTGGCCGAAGTCGCCGGTCGCGAAGTTCCCGATCCATGTGCCGTATCGCGCGACGACCGGCCGGTCGAGCCCGAGCTGCAGGCGCAGCTCGGCGAGCTTCTGGGGTGTGGCTCTCGGCCCGAGGATGGCCGTCGCGGGGTCTCCCGGCAGTGCGTTGGTGGCGAAGAAGACCACCACGGAGACGAGAAACAGCGTGACGATCCCGAGGAAGATGCGCCACAGGATGAGCCGGGTGAGCGGCATCAGCGGCGCCGACCCTGCTCACGAGCGCTGCGTGGACCCGCCGTACGGCAGGCCCACGCAGCGGCAGTGCTGAGGCCGGGCGACGCGCTCACGAGCGGGTCGCTCAGCCTAGCCACAGCTCGTTGACGTAGCCCGCGTTGAAGGGGATCCCGCTGGCGTCGGGGACGAGACCTTGCACCTTCGAAGCACAGGCATCGACCGCGTTCACCCATGACCAGATGTCCCAGGCGCCGACGTCGTAGTCGATCGCATAGGCCTCTTGAATGATCTCGTTGCGCTTGGTCTCGTCGACCGTGGCGTAGGCTTCGTCGATGAGACCCCACCACTTCTTGTCGTTCCAGTGCGGCTCGTTCCATGCCTCGCAGAGCCGCGCCTGGGAGAGGTACATGCGCGCCGAATACCAGCCGGGACCGTTGGGCCACGTGAGGTACTTGTCACCCCAGAAGGTGCCGACGTCGATCTTCTTGGTGGTCACCGTGACGCCGGCCAGCTTGGCCTGCTCGGCGAACACCTGGGTCGCCTCGACGGCGCCCGTCGTCACCGGCGAAGTGAGGAGCTCGAACGACAGATCGGAGTACCCGGCCTGCTTGAGCAGCGACTTGGCCTGCTCGATGTCCTGGACGCGCTGCGGGACGGCGGTCGGGTACGCGGGGTCGTAAATGCCCCACATGTCGTTGCCGACGCGGCCGTAGCCCTCGAGCGCCAGGTCGACGAGCTGCTGACGGTCCATGATGAGGCGCATCGCCTGACGCACGCGCACATCGGACCACGGCTTGATGGCGGTATCCCAGAAGATGTAGTTCCACTTGCCGGTCTCCGAGGTGACCGACTTGAAACCCGAGGCCTCGATCACCTTGACCTGGGCGGCCGGAACGTCGGAGGCCGCGTCCAGGGCGCCGCCCTGAAGGGCGTTCACCATGGCAGTGACGTCGACGAAGTCAATGGTCTCCACTTCGTCCACGTAGGGTCCGGTGCCCCAGTAGTCCTTGAAGGCCGGGAAGATGCTGCGGTCGCCGGGCGTGAAGTCACCGTAGGTGAACGGCCCGGTGCCGACAGGGTTCTTGGGGTCGAAGCCTTCGGGCTTGATGGTCGCGTGGATGAACGCGAGGCTGTTGAGGAAGTCGCCGTTCGGCCTCCGCAGCGTGAACTCGACGGTGAGGTCGTCGACCGCTTTCAGCCCCTTGGGATTGACGTCCTTGAAGCTGTCGACCGCCACATTGGTGAACTTGGGGTCGAGGATCTTGCGGAAGGTCCACACGACGTCGTTCGCGGTGAGCGGCTTGCCGTTGTGGAAGGTGACGCCGGGCCGCAGCTTGACCGTCCACACGTCGCCCGTAGCATTGGATGTGGCCTCGGTCGCCAAAGCTGGGCGCATCTTGAACTGGTGGTCGTACTCGAAGAGCGTGTTGAAGAGCTGACGACCGCGCAGGTTGTCGGGGCTGTTCATGGCGACCTGCAGGTCGACGACGTCGCGCGCCGAGCCCCCGATCACGCCCAGACGCAGCCTGCCGCCTTTGACCGGCGAAGCAGCGACGCTCGCCGCGGGAGAGGCGCTCGTGCCCCCACTGCCGCAGGCCGCCAGCGCGGGGCCGACCGCGGCCGCCACGCCGAGCACCCCGGCGGCCTTGAGGAGGTTTCGCCGGGACATCTGCGCGCGCGTGAGCTCGACGAACAAGGAGTCGTCCTTACCACTGAAGTCTGCCATGTGTGCCTCCGATGCCGTGACTTGCCGACCACCTCACTGCCCAGTTATACGCCCAATGGACCCTGAGGCCACCCCCCGAACGGCCGTTTCTCGTACCGCCAGCGCTCAGAACGCCGGAACGTCGAGGCAGCGGATGGGCGCTCAGGCGTGCGCTCCCGATCCCTCCGCGCCGTCGTGATCTCTCGCCGCGTCATGTCGGCGACCCCCGTCGTGGTTTCGTGACGACGGACGCAGACCTTCACGTTGCCCAAACGCCTCCTCGTGCGGCCACGAGCGCAGCGCTCGCGCCTGCCGAGTCGTGCGCCTTGGGGCAGGCTCGGGAGCCTCCGCCGACGGTTCACTTCGGCGCGTCCCGTGTCACGTGCAACTAAACACGCGGCGCCGGAGCTTGTCAATTGCCTCACCAGGTCACGGGAGGCTGCGGCGGCCGCACAAGCCCGCGGGGACCAGGCCGCCGCGCCGCGTGCCGTCAGTACCGTCCATACTTCTCTGCCGCCTGCTTCATGGCGACCACGTTCTCGCGCTTCGAGTCCCACGGCGTCTCACATTCGGCGCCGAGGATGTAACCGCCGCCCGCGGCGCAGTCCTCGATGAGCTTCTTGCAGTAGGCGTCGACCTCCTCGGGCGTGCCGTAGACCATCAGCGTCGATGGTACGTTTCCGCAAATGGCGATCTTGCCGCCGAGGACCTCCTTGGCCTTCTTCATGTCGGTCTTCTCGAGGTCGAGCAGGACGCGGCCCTTGGGGAGCCCGTCGACGAAGCCGGCGAGGCCTTCAAGGTGCGGCGTCTGGTCGTTGTCGAAGTGGCACCAGACGTTGAAGCCCCGCGCGACCCAGGCGTCGATCATCTTCTTGGCGACGGGGATATACAGCTTCGCGTACAGGTCCGGCGGCATGCCGGGCGGAGCGCCGTTGTAGAAAAAGATGTTCTCGGCCCCGGGGAGCTCGCCGGCGCCCATGGTCACGGCCTCGCGGCTGGCCTGCATGACCTCGTAGTCGGCGAGCCAGTAGCTGAACTCGAGGACCTTGTCCGGCATCGTGTACATGTCGGTGACGAGCTGGCTGATGCCGCGGTACGACTGCAGCAGGTCGAGAGGGTGCTCGGCGCGACCACCGATAAGGATGGGGATGCCGGTCTCGTCGTAGAAGCGGCGCCACACCGACGACCACACCTTGGTGTGCTCGAACTGGTAGTAGAGGAAGTCGTCGATGCTGCGCTCGTGGATGTTGTTCTCCAGGGCGGTCGAGAACAGGATGGTCGAGAAGCCGCGTTCCATCACGTCGTCGTAGTCCTGAATGAGCACCTTTTCGTAGATGCTGGGCAGGTTGCCGTGGGGGGGGAACTCGTCCCAGATCCGCCAGTCGAGCGTCGTCATGTCCCAGCCTGCGTGGCCGAGCATCCACATGTGATCGGCGGTGTTCAAGGCCGGGTGCTGGGCGTCGCCGATGAAATCGAGCCCGTCGAGCGCCGCCTTGAGGAACTTCTCGGGCTCGGTGATGAACTCCTTGATCGTCAGGCCGCCCTGACGGGCGACGAAGTAGACGGTCATGGGCATGTAGGGCACGCGGTCCGGCACCTCGCAGTTCCAGGCGGCGCGCATACGCTCGTAGTGCGTCATCGTGTCTGACATCGCGCACCTCCTCAGTTCGCCGCGGACGCGCCGCCGGCCTCGTCGAGCCACGCGAGCATGACGTCGACGCCCGCGTTGGCGTCGCTGGCCACGTGGTCGGCCTTGAGCATGGCGGCGTCGAGGTCGATGACCGTGCCGCCGCCGACGATGATCTTCACGGTGTCGCGGAGGCCGGCCGCCTCAAGCGCCTCGACTGTGGTCCTGAACTGGGGGATGGCAGCCGTCAGCAGCGCCGACATGCCGACGACGCCCGGACCAAAGTCGCGGACGGCCGCGACGAACGCGGGCGGTGCCACGTCGACGCCGAGGTCCATGATCTCGACCCCGCGGCAGTCGAGCAACACCTTGACGATGCTTTTGCCGAGGTCGTGGATGTCGCCGGCGACTGTGCCGATGAGCACCTTGCCACGCGACTCGCCGCGCCCGTAAAGCTCCGTGAGCTTCGGGTTGATGAGGTCGGCGGTCTCCTGGAACACCTGCGATGCGCGGATGAGCTCGATCAAGAAGTATTCACCCGCGTCAAAGCGCTCGCCGACCTCCTGGAGGCCCACGCGGGCTTCGTCGATGAGCTCCATCGGGTCGCGCCCGCGCTCGAGATCGGCGCGCACGGCAGCGCAGGCGGCGGCAGCGTCGAGGGCGGCGATGCCGTCACTTACTTTGCCCACGGTTCCTCACCCTTTCTCCACATGAGCTTGGTGAGAACGAAGCTGAAGGGGGCGTAGCGCAGCATCTTCTCGGCCTTCGTGCCGAACAGCCATCTGGCCGTGACGAGGTTGTACTCGTCGTCCGACGGTGGCCTCAGCCGCCCTCTGACCTCCTCCATCACGCGCTCGTCGAACGTCGCCATGAGAACCTCCGATCATCCGGCCGGCCGTGCAGTCCGCGACACCTCAGCGGGACGCCCGCTCCTTGAGCGCGCCCCCCGCAGCAGAAGTGACTGGCGAATCACATTAGAGCGACTGGGCGAGGGGTTGTCAATACGGCTGAGCTCGGCCGTCATGAGTGGCGTTTCCCCCGCCGCCGGGCTGCATTCCCGGCGTCTCGTGGCCGGGTGATTCCCGTCTGACCACGTACCATATCTGCACGTTACGCGCGTCCGTCACGGACCCTCATGGGCGCGCGGCGCCACGACGTGCCGGCGCGCGGCGCCGTCACGCGCCGCTTCGAGCTTGCGCGAAGCGCTTTCGCGGCACGCCCAGGTGGCGGGCCGCGTACTCCGCGAGCAGATCCCAGAGCCGAGCGGCGCTCATCCAGCGGTAGCCCAGCATGTACTGGAGCGAGTAGCCGTCGAGGACCGCCGTGAGCTCCTCGAGGACCTGCGCCAGCGGCGCGCGCAGGTGGAGCTCGTGGTTCGCGACGCCCTCCTCGAGCAGCGTGGCGATCTGCCCCCGCCATTCCTCGCGCAGCGGACGCAGGACGTCACCGTACGTCGTGTCTCTCATGGCCTTTCCCCAGAGGTCGAAACGGATCAAGGCCTCTTCACGGGCGAACCCGCTGGGCGGCATGGATTCCTCAAGGAAGCGCACCAGTTTGATCACCGCGGGCGCGTCGCCGGCGACGATGGCAGCCCGGCGGATCGTCTCGCGCTCGTTCTGCCACCTCACGGCAGCGAAGAGGACGTCGTCCTTGGTCGCGAAGTAGTAGTGAATGATGGCTGTGGAAAGGCCGGCCGCTCTGGCGATGTCGCTCACGCGGGCGCCGGCCATGCCTTTCTCGACGATGACCGCGCAGGCGGCCGCAAGGATGCCTTCCCTGTTCGCCTCACGACCGCGGCGCCGCGCCGGGGCGAGCGCGCTCTCGGGCATCGCCGCGTCTCGCAGTCCCGCCGCGGCGTCACGGCGCTCACTCTTCAGCCACCCGGGGGTGCCACCGCGATGCTCCGTAACGATCCTGGCGACCACGCCCGACGCTTCGTCGCCCTGAGCCGCGGCACCGCCGGCCGTGGTCCGACTCGAGCCGGCGGCGTCTTGAAGAGCGGCCGGCGCAAGCGCGGCGCCGATGCGCGCGAGCATGCGCCGCGCCGTGCCGGAGCTGACGCCGAGCTCGTCGGCGAGCCGCCGCGCCGAGACCGGCTGCGCCGCGTCGGCGACCAGCGCGATGGCGCGGAACCACAAGCAGAGGGGCGTGCTCGACTTCTCGAAGATGGTGCCACGCGTCGGCGACAGCTGGTGGCCGCAGGAATCGCAGCTATAGCTGGGCCGGCTGCGCAGCCGATGGAAGCGCCGTTGCCGGCCGCAGCGAGGGCAAGAGGCGTGCCTGCCGTCGGGGCTGAACCTGAGGCGCCAGAGCCAGTCGCGGCAGGCAGCGTCGTCTCGCGCCGCGTCGCCCTTGCCTTCGGCCCCTTCAGTCGGCAGCGGGACGGGCGAGCGCCCGTCGAGGGCACGCGGATCGCCGTCTGAGGCAGCCGCCGCGCGCTTCGTGGGCCCTTTCATGGCCCAAGCATAACCCGAGCGCGCGCCGGCGTCGGGTCGGCGCCGGGGCCTGCCCCTCGCGCCCTCCCGGCGGTCGGGAGGCGCTCCCGCCACTTCACTCGGGCGTCGCCGCGAACGGCGAGATGAGAGCTCCGGCAACGTCGAAGCGCATCGCCCGCAGCGCGGGGTCGGAAATGGCCACCTCGTCCTCCGACAGGTGAGCGAGGCAGCCCGCCGACACGTGAAGGGTCGCGAGGTCGAGGGTGCTCTTGATGTGGACGAGCCTGACGTCGTCGGCCGACGCCGGCCGCACCGTGGTGAGCAGGCTGCGGACGGCGTGGCGGTCGCTGAGGAAGACCATGGGGATCTTGGCGTCTTCGGGACAGCATGCCGTGAGGGCGCCCACGGCCGTGGCCTCATGGTCGATCTGGGCGACGAGGCGCGTGGTGATGGCGTCGACAAGCCCCAGCCCGGCGGCGTTGCCCTCGCTGCGCGCCGTCAGGGCCCGCACGAAGATCCTCGAGACCCGCGGCCGCGACCGCTTCACGCCCCACGAGGCGCTCGTGCGTCCGACGACGTTGGGGTCGAGGCCTCCGCCGCTGATGTCCTTGCCCATCTCGTCGACGATGAGCAGATCGATGTCGTCGAGGGGGAGCCCGGGAAGATGACGCCGCGCGAGCTCGAGCAGATCCATCTCGGTGGCCTCGATCTGGTCGGCCGTCACGATGCGCAGAGCGGCGGTGCGATGCTGCTCGCTTTCGACGAGGGCGACCCCGAAGAGCACGTTGACCTTGGCGAGCAGGCCGCGGGCCGCCGCCGGGATCGTCTTCTCCAGCCCGCGGACGACCCCGAGCCGATGGTAGTGATCGGCGCCGACCTGTTTGCCGAGGCCGATGACCAGCAGCTTCATCAGGCCGCTCTCGATCGGGCCGACGAAATCGGTGTGGGGCTTGACGCGATTGATGAGCACGACGGCGTCCGCGTCCGCGGCATACCGGTCGAGGTACAGCGGCAGGCCGTCGGCCACGCCGAGCGACACCACGTCCATCGTGCTGTGGACCGGCGCGCCGATGGTTCCTTCGTCGATGCCCAGCATCGCCAGCACGCCGGCCTGCCCCGCAGCCGTGGCCCCGCCGTGCGACCCCATGGCCGGCACAATGAACGGCGCGCAGCCGGCGGCGCGCAGGCGATCGACCACGGCGCGCACGATCGCGACGAGATCGCCGATGCCGCGACTGCCCACGGCAACCGCCACGCGAGCGCCGCCGCCCAGCGCCGCCACCTGCGGCGCGACTCCCTGCCATTCAACCTCGATGGCGGCCACGGGATCGATGGCGGGCAGCACCTGGAACCGCTGGCGAACCGCGCACATGAGCGGCAGCTTCACGTCGCCGGCGACGTCGCTGCGCAGCACGAACGGGTAGTCCGGGAACCGGCTCAGAACACGGCCGGCGAATTCATGAAGATCACCACGGCCTGACGCGTCGCCGACGGATTGCGAAACGTGTGCTCGTCGCGCGGCGAGTAGGTGATCGTGTCGCCGCTCTGGAGGACGTGGGTGGTGGCGCCCAGGCGAAGCTCGAGGCGGCCGCGGACAACGTAAGCGAAGCCGAGATCGGCCTCGAGAGTGTACTGCTGCTCGCCGGGCGACCCGAGCGGCTCCAGATGCGTCTCGAAGACCTCGAAGCGGCGGTCTCGCGGAGGGCTCACCAGGTAGTCGGTGACTCCCTCGCCGCCGAGATACATCATCGTGCGCTCGGCGCGGCGAACGACCGGGTCGAGCGCGACCGTGCCGGCGGCGTAGTCCAGCAACGCGGCGATGCTGACGTCGAGAACGGAGCAGAGCGCGAGCAGGGACGCGATCGAGGCGCTGCTCTCGCCGCGCTCAAGCTGGCTGAGGAACCCTTTGGTCAGCCCGGCCGCCGACGCCACCTGCTCGAGCGTGAGCTTGCGCTCCACGCGCGCCACGCGCAGGTGCGCGCCAATCCTCTTGAGCACCTCCTGCCCAGACTTCTCGCGGCGATCCCTGAGCCGCAGCGCCTCTGCGTCACTGCGCTCAAGTCGACCTCCGGAGCCACGACGGTTCGCATTGCCCGAAGTCATGCGCACAGCTCCACCGAACCGCGTATGGTCCTCTTCAACGGTCACCTCCGGCCGGGGCCCCGCGTCGAGCCTGAGCCCCAGGTTACTGCAGCAGCTTGTCCACGACGCGCACGGCCTCAATGGCGTCGCCGGCATACGCATCCGAACCGTACTCCGCGACGAGCGCGGGCGTGACCGGGGCGCCACCGATCAGCACCTTCGCGCCCGGGCTTCTGGTCTTGACGTCCTCGACGACGCGCCTCAACGCCGGCAGCGTGCTCGTGATCATCGCCGACGCTCCCACGATGTGGGCGCCGCGCGCCAGCTGCTCCTCGGCGAACCGCGCGACCGGCACATCGATGCCCAGATCGATGACTTCGTAGCCGCTGGTCTCGAGGGCGAGCGCCACAATGTTCTTGCCGATGTCGTGGATGTCACCCTCGACGGTGCCGAGGACGACCGTGCCCTTCGTCGCCACGGCCTCGGTCAAGTGCGGCTTGACGATGGCCACTGCCGACTTGAAGACGTCGGCCGCGATGAGCAGCTCGGGCAGGAAGTAGTCTCCGCTCTCAAAGCGCTTGCCGACCTCATCCATGCCGGGCGTCAGGCCGTCGTTGATCACGGCGATCGGCTCCGCGCCCGCATCGAGGGCCTGCTGGGTCAAGTCGAGGACTCGCTGTTCGTCAAGGGCGATGAGGCTCTCGCTCAGCGCCGAGAACACGGGATCGTCGCTCACGTCTGCCTGCCTTTCCGCCGGGCGGAAAAGTGCCACACCCGGTTGTGTTCAGTAGGTCCCGTACTCCGCGGCTGCGTCCACCAGCGCCTTGGCGTTGGCGATCGGGCCGTGGGACGGGAACTCGCAGGTCGGCCCCAGGATGAAGCCGCCGCCCTGGCCGAGGTCGTCGATCATGGTCTTGCTCCGCGCCTTCACCTGGGCGGCGTCGACCGACGCCAGCTCCGGCGGCCACCACGTGCCGAACAGGACGGCGCGTGAGCCGTACTTCTGCTTGTACTCGCTCCAGGCGGCGCACGACGACGGCAAGGCGGCAGCCTGATAGACGTCGACGCCGCCGATCTCGTCGAAAGCGGCGTCGATATACGGGGCGGCGTCGCAGTTGTGAATGATGAGGGTCGCGCCGGTGTCCTTGATCGCCCGGTTCAGGCGCCGCAGGCAGTCGCCCTGCAGCGACATCCAGAGCTTCTCGCTCATGATGGAGCGGTTGCCATAGTCGTGGCAGTTCACGATCAGGCTCACGCCTCGCTTCACCAGCGCCCGCGAGTAGTCGATGACCACGTCGGTGACGACCTCGAGGCCCTGCTTGACCTCTTCGGGATGCCTGATGCAGTCCATGAGGAGCGCCTCCATGCCGCGCAGGAGGCCGAGCACCACCATGGGTTCGGCGACGATCGCCGCCACCGGAACGGTCGCGCCGCGCCTGTCGAAGAGGATCTCCGCGACGTCCAGCGTCATGCGGATGCGCTCTGCCTGCTCGACGTCGTAGCGCTCCAGCTTGAGGTAGTCGTCGGGACCCTTGATCAGCAGATCGTCCTTGTCCGAGTACGCCGGCTGGTCGTCCTGGAAGATCATCGGCTGGCCGAAGCCGGCCGCCTCGACCATCATGTCGAAGTAGGCCATGAGCCGGTCGTCGCCGATGAGGTCCTGCCAGGCCAGCATGCACTCCGCCATGAGGTGGACGCTCTGCACCATCTCGCCGTAGCTCACCCCGAGCATGTGCCGCGTGATGCCGTGGCCGGCGGTGAACACGGGCACGCGGTCCGGCGTCTCGCCGCGGAGCACCGCGTCGATCCGCTGCCGCGATGAAAGGTCGCCTGCGCTCTTCATCCTTGTCTCCTTCTCATGACGACGGCGTCGCCCGCGGCTCCCGAGGGTGAGTTCGACAGCACCATACCATTGTCCGTCGTTGCTTGACAACGGGCACCGTCCCCTCCATCATCCCGGGCAGATGACCACTCGCGGCCGGCCGCGAGTGGAGCGAAAGGAGCCGCATCACATGGGGACGGAGCACATCGCCAGGTCCTTTCGAGCCGCCGCCTGCGACATCGACTTCGAGTGGCCCACGGTGAACCTGCTGGAGGCGTGCGCACGGTATGGGATAGCCCTCGAGGACGTCGCCTACCTGGCTGCCAACGAGAACCCGTTCGGCCCTTCGCCGCGCGCCACGGCGGCGGCCATCGAGTCCCTCTCCAGGGCCGCCGTGTACCCCTCGCCGTCTCTGCGCTACGACGAGCTGCGCAACGAGTACGCGGACGTGCGCGGCGCGCTGGCCCGGTACTGCGGGGTCGACGCCGACATGATCATGCCCGGGCCCGGGTCGGAGACGGTGCTGCGCTACGTGACGCAGGTGTTCCTCGACCCCGGGGACGAGGTCGTCGCCGCCCCCGAGAGCTACAGCGGCCACCCCTGGGCCTCGCAGATCATGGGCGCCGCGGTCACGTACGTCCCGCTCGTGGATTACCGCTTCGACATCGACGGCTTTCTCGCCGCGGTCACGGAGCGCACGAAGATGGTCTGGCTGTGCAGCCCCAACAACCCCACCGGCACCATCATCACCGACGCCGAGCTGCACCGTCTGCTCGACAACGTGCCGCCGACCACCGTGGTCGTCTGCGACCAGGCCTACCAGGAGCTCGTCGACGACCCGGCCTGGGGCGACGGCACGCAGTACCTGCTCGGCGGCCACCGCAACGTCGTGGTGCTGCGCACCATGTCAAAGTCCTTCGCGCTGGCCGGTCTGCGCATGGGCTACGCCATCGCCGATCCCGCCGTCTGCGCCCTCATCGACCGCATCCGGGAGCCGTACTACGTGAGCGGGCCCGCCTGCGCCGCGACCCTGGCCGCGCTCGAGGACCGCGAGTGGTCCGCGGACGTGGTGGCCAAGCTCATCGCCGCGCGCCGCTTCGTGAGCGCGGCCCTCACCGACCTCGGCTGCCAAGTCGTCCCCAGCCAGTGCAACTTCGTCCTCGTCGACACAGGTGTCGACGCCGACGACCTCTACGAACGCCTGCTGCGTCGCGGGATCGTCGTGCGCTCGGGAAGCATCTGGGGGTACACGACGCACCTGCGCATCTCGATGGGCACGGACGAGGAGAACCGGCGCCTCATCGCCGCGCTGACCGCCGAGCTCGCCGGCTGACCAGGCGTCGCGTCCGACAGGAGGAGCAGGATGAAACGCCCCGTCGCCACCGCTCAGGGTCACGAGGCCGCTTTTCGTAGCTGCATCGCGGAGATCCGCGACTACGAACCGGGCGCCGACGCGCAGCAGGTCGCCGAAGCCACCGGCATCCCCTTCGGCGACATCCTCAAGCTCGCCTCGAACGAGAACGACTTCCCCATCTCGGCAGCGGTGACCGCCGCCATCACGCGGCAGTTTCCGCTGCTGCACAGCTACCCGTGGGAGGACTACGGACGGCTCAAGGCGGCCGTGGCCGCGGCCCACGGGGTGCCCGACGCGCAGGTGGTCCTGAGCGCGGGATCCGCACAGCTCGTCCTCAACCTCCCCCTCCTGTACACGGACCCGGGGGACGAGGTCATCCTCGCGCCGCAGTCCTACGCACTGTATGAAGCGGCCAGCCAGGTCATGGGCGCGCGGCTGCGCCACGTACCCCTCGCCGGCTATCGTTTCGACATCCCGGCCATCATTGCCGCCCTCAGCGCGCGCACCAAGATCGTCTGGCTGTGCAGCCCCAACAACCCCACGGGGACGATCGTGACCAGCGCGGAGCTGCAGCTCCTGCTGGACGCGGCCCCAGAAACCACCGCCGTGGTCGTCGATCAGGCATACAGCGAGTTCGTGGACGATCCCGACTACGCCGATCCGCTGGCCTTTCTCGCGGCCGGACACAGCAACGTCATCGCCCTGCGCAGCTTCTCGAAGGCGTACGCGCTCGCCGGGATCCGCCTCGGCTACGCTGTGGCCGATCCGGCGGTCTGCCGCATGCTGGACCGCATCAGCGAGCCTTTTCTGCTGAGCCGCACCGCCTGCGCGGCAGGCCTCGCGGCGCTCGCCGATGACGACTGGCTCGCGGCCAGCACGAGGGCGGTGCACGAAGGCCGCGAGCAGCTCTCCCGCGAGCTCACGGCCCTGGGCTGGGACGTCGTGCCGAGCCAGGGCAACTTCGTGCTCGCCGACACGCACGGCGACGGCCGCGAGCTCTTCCGCCGGCTCCTCGAGAGGGGCGTCATCGTGCGTCCCGCCGACGGGTGGGGCTACCCGGCGCACATCCGCGTCTCGGTGGGGACGCCCGAGGAGAACCGGCGCTTTCTCGCCGTGCTGCGCGACTGCCTGCGGTCGTGAGCGTCCGCGCGTCGCTCATGGTCACCTGCCTGGGCGACGCTCTGTTCCCGCGCGTCGGGGTCGCCGCCGTACGCGTGCTCGAGGCGCTCGGGGTCAGGGTCGATTTCCCTCGCGCGCAGACGTGCTGCGGCCAGCCCGCTTTCAACAGCGGCTATCGCGACGATGCCCGTCGCGCGGCGCGCGCCTACCTGCGCGCCTTCGCCGGCAGCGAGCACGTCGTCTCGATCTCGGGCTCGTGCGCGGCCATGGTCCGCGACAAGTACCCGGCGCTGTTTGAGGGCCGCCCCGAGGCGCACGAGGCAAGGGCGCTGGCGGCGCGCACGTTCGAGCTCTCCGAGTTCCTCGTCGACGTGCTGCGCGTCGACGACCTGCCCGTGACGCGTCACGCCAGGGCCACCCTGCACCACTCGTGCCACACGCGCCGCACGCTGGGCGTGGTCGAGCAGCCGGAGCGGCTTCTCGGCATGGTCGAGGGCCTTCAGTACGTGCCTCTGCCGCGCGCCCAGGACTGCTGCGGCTTCGGCGGCACGTTTGCCGTCACGATGCCCGTCATCTCCACGGCGATGGTCGACGAGAAGGTCGATCACATCCTGGGCACCGGCGCCGACCTCGTCGTCGGCCTCGACATGAGCTGCCTCATGAACATCGAGGGACGGCTGCGCCGCCGCGGCTCCGCGCTCGAGGTGAGGCACCTGGCCGAGGTGCTCGCGCAGGGCTGGGCGCGATGACCGGCGCGTCCCGCGAAGCCTTCGACAGGAGAGTCGACAGCGCCCTCGGCGACCCCGTCCTCCAGGAGGTCATCAGCAGCGGGCAAGACTACATGCAGGCCCTGCAGGAGCAGGCCAAAGCAGAGCTCGACTGGCCGGCGTGGCTCGACGCCGTCGAGGCGGTGCGCAGCCACACGATCGCGCACCTCGATTTCTACGCCGCGCAGTTCGCGGACAACGTTGAACGTCTCGGCGGACGGGTGTGCTTCGCCGCCGATGCGGCAGAGGCGCGAGAGTACGTCGCGGCGCTCGTGAAGCGCAAAGGCGCCAAGCTCGTCGTCAAGTCCAAATCGATGGTCAGCGAAGAGATCGGGCTGAATCGCGCGCTCGAGGAGGCCGGCGCCGAGGTGGTCGAGACGGACCTCGGCGAGCTCATCGTGCAGCTGGCCGGCGAGCGGCCGTTTCACATCGTCGCCCCGGCGGCCCACAAGTCGCTGGCGCAGATCCGCGACCTCTTCTCGACAATGGCCGGCGAGGAGCTCGCCGCCGATGCCGGCGTGCTGACGACCTTCGCGCGGCACGTCCTGCGCGAGAAGTTCCTCACCGCGGACATCGGCATCTCGGGCTGCAACTTCGGCGTGGCCGCCACCGGCACGGTCGTCCTCGTGACCAACGAGGGCAACGGACGCATGACGACGACGCTCCCGCAGACCCACGTCGTCGTCATGGGCGTCGAGCGCCTGGTGCCCGACCTGCAAAGCCTCGAGCCGATCCTCGCCGTGCTGCCGTGGGCGGGCGCCGGCGAGCGCATCACTGCGTACGTCACGGCCATCACCGGGCCCCGGCGGCCCGGCGACGGCGACGGCCCCGAGGAGCTGCACGTGGTCCTCGTCGACAACGGCCGTTCGTCCATCCTCGGCTCCAAGTACGAGAAGATCCTGCACTGCATCCGCTGCGGAGCGTGCCTCGACGCGTGCCCCGTCTACCGCAAGATCGGGGGCCACGCCTACGATTGCGCGTATCCCGGCCCCATCGGCGCGGTCCTCAGCCCGCTGCTCGACGGCCTCGAGAGGCATCCCGAGCTCCCGTTCGCGTCCAGCCTCTGCGGGGCGTGCTCCGAGGTCTGTTCGGCGCGCATCCCGCTGGCCGACTATCTTCTGGAGCTGCGCGCGGACGCGGTCGCGGCCGGAGGAGGCTCCGCCTCGTGGACCGCAGGGTTCCGCGGCTTTGCCGAGGCCACGCGCCGCCCCCGCGCGTGGGCCCTGGGAGAGCGCGTGGCCAAGGTCGCGCTGCGCCCCTTCGAGCGCCATGGGAGCGTGCGCTGGGGCCCCGGCCTGCTGGGCCTCTGGACGCGCAGCCGCGACTTCCCGCCGTGGGCGCGACGCAGCTTCCGCGAGCTCTGGCGAAGTCGTCGCCCCTCAGGATCGTGACCCAGGAGGGGAAGGACGCATGAACCGAGCCGCTTTCCTCGCCCGGCTGCGCAGGCCGCCCGGCGCCGACCAGAGAGGCGTGCCCGTCGCGCCGCGGCCGCGCGTGCAGCGCCCGCCGCTCGGCGACGCGCAGCGCCTCAGCCTCTTCGCCGCGCGCCTGAAGGCGCTCGGCGTCGTCGTCGAGGAGAGCGCCACTCTGGACGCCGCCCGACTGGCCGTCGAGCGCCTGTGCGACGCGCGTGGCTGGGCGCGCATCGCCTGTGCCCCAAGCCTGCGCTGGCCCGGCATCCGCGACAGATGGGTGGAAGACGCGAGGGACGCGCAGTTCGGTCTCAGCGCCGCCGCCTGCGGCGTCGCCGGCACGGGCACGGTCGTGCTCCGCCACGGCGGCGCGGCGCGGCGCGGCTACTCGTTGCTGCCGCCGGTCACGGGCTTCTTCGTCTACCGGCCCGACATCGTCGACTCCCTCGGCGACGTCCTGCGCACCCTTGCTGCCGAGACGACCGCGCTCCCGCCCTGCATCACCTTCGTCAGCGGACCGAGCAACACGGCCGATATCGCCGGCGTGCGCTGCGTCGGCGTGCACGGCCCGGGCGAGGTGTTCGTCTGGGTCATCGCCTGCGGGGAGTAGGCGGCCTCAAGGGGGCCGCCGTCAGATCCGCGAACCGCCGGAGTCGTCGCCGTGGTCGTCGTGATGCCCCTGGCGGTGCGGAAGGTGCAGGTGCGGCTTGCCGCCGATGACGTCCCATAGATAGTGCTTGCGCTGCCGCCAGCGCCGGTTGAAGCCCTCGGCGCGGTGGCGGGCCCTCTCGAGCTTGACGGGGTTGCTCGCGTACCGGCGGTACGCCCACGGCGAGTCGGGCTTGGCCAGGCGCAGCGCGCCGATCACGGCGACCGGGGGCACGAAGATGCCCACAGTCCCCATGAACAGCTTGCCCTTGAGGTAGCTCACGATGACGAACGCGGCACCGCTCAGGATGAGGGCGGAGCCCACCCAGCGCGACATCGCGACCAGGTCTCCGACCTCGCCGATGCTGCGCGGCGTGAGGCCGGTGAGCAGCAGCGTGATGAACGTGACGCCGAGGATCACGGCGTCGATCGAGGCGCGTCCCTCGCCGGTCCAGTAGACGTCTTCGAGGTGCAGGATGAGGGCGAACTCGTCGAGCGTGAGGGCGGCGCCCGAGCCGAAGGCGAATGCGATCATCTCGACCCACGGGCTGCCCGGCTGCAGGGCGAACTCCAGGATGCCGGCGACGACCATCCCGACGATGCCGAACACCGAGTGGTGGATGTGCAGGCCTCCGGGTGTCACGATGCTTCCCGCGCCGAGCCCGGAGCCCCCTCTGGCGCGCGTGACGCGAGTATTCAGGCGCGCCAGCACGAACGTGAGGATGAAGCCGACGAGCAGGAAGAACAGCGGCCGCTTGGCGTCGTCGAACACGTGCCCCGGGAGTGTGGCAAGGAGAGAGAGCATCACGCCCCATTATCGGCGCTGAGAGCGCTCCGCAACCACCCGGACCGCCGCGAGGGCGACAGGCCGGCCGCGGCGCGGCGCCTCGCGCGGCCTTTCGCGCGTCAGATGGACGGGGCAGCGGACGCCGAGGAGCTCGCCGCCGGCGACGGGCTCGGCGACGGCAGACCGTCGGGCAGCCAGTCCTTCTCGATGTCCCCGAGCACTGCCTTGGCCAGGCGCTCCTGGCCGGCGACAGTGAAATGCACGCCGTCGGCCAGGCGCCAGCTCGGCACGTAGTCGCCGCTCGCATCCACGAAGAGACCCCAGGCGTCGACGTACTCGGCCCCGGGGTGCTGCGCGGCGGCAGCCTGGATGATCTTGTTGATGAGCTTCATGCGCGAGTTCCGCCACGACTCCTGCATCATCGGCATGCCCACCCAGTACACCCGCTTGGCGCCGCCCTTGAGCATGGTCGCCATCATGTCGGACACGCGCTTCTCGTAGACGGTCTTCCACTTGGAGGTGCCGTAGGAGATCCACGTGCCGTCTTGCCACACCGACTGCGTGTCGTTGGTGCCCATCATCATCACGACCGCGTTGGGCTTGGCGGTGCGCATCACGGTCTCCATCTGCTTGCCCCAGTCGAAGAAGTCCCAGCGGCAGATGCCCGAGGACTCCTTGTAGTAGAGGATGGGCTTGAAGACCCTGGTCTTTTCGAGCAGAGGCCCGAGGGCCCAGCCGAGCTCGCCGCCCATGGAGTCGCCGCCGACCCACACGCGCACCGGGTCGGACTTGCTGGCCACCCACACCTTGGGCGGTGCCGTGGGCTTGGGGCTCGGCGACGCCGAGGCAACGGTCGTTGCCGCTGATCCGGGCTTCGTGCCGCCGGTCTTGTCGTCGCCCTTCGCGCGGCTGAGCACCACCGCGGCGACGATCGCCGCCACGACGAGGACGACGACGATGAGCACGAGGATTCGCCGCCGGGCCAGCTGGCGCCGCCGGCGGCGCGTGTCGCGATGAGGTCTGGGTGTGTAGGTACCGTAGTCCATAGGCTCAGGAGATCCTCAGCGAGTGTACAGCAAGGGGTTCGGCGCCGCGCCCGGCTTCACCTGCGGGCGTCCGCGCCGCCCCTGCGCCTTGCGCCTCCCCATGGGTGGGATACAGTGACGGCGACGCCATGCACGACCCAGACGACATCCAGCCCCTGAAGCCTGCGCCGGCTGCCCTGCCGGGTACCCCGCCAGGACCCGCCGCGCCGGAGGATGATCCGCAGAGCGATGCCGTGCCGGACGAGCCCCCGCTCGAGAAGCCGCCGCGCTTCGCAGACAGCTACGGCCTCGTGCTCGTGCTGCTCATCGCCAGCTACTTCTTGATGGCGGTCGGCGGCGACCATCACTGGGGCCGCATGCTCAGCCTCGCCGTGCTCGCCGCCACCACGTGGCTGGCCCTGCGCGCCTCGCAGGTCCAGCGCCGCGTGCTGCGCTACGCCATGACCCTCATCCCGGTGGTCACGCTCGCCGCCATCGCCCTCAGCGGGCTGGGCAGCGACAACCTGGCGCGCGCGGTCACGGCGACGCTCACCGCCTGTCTCGTGGTCGTGGCTCCGGTGGCCATCGTGAAGCGGCTGGCGACGCACATGGTCATCAATATCAACACCTTCTATGGAGCCATCTGCGTCTACCTGCTCATCGCCATGTTCTTCGCCAGCCTGTTCGCCCTGACCGGGGTGCTCAGCGGCGACTACTTCTTCGCGCAGATCCACCCTCCACACAGGGCCTCGTCGCTCGACTTCCTGTACTTCAGCTTCACGACCATCACGACCGTCGGCTACGGTGACCTCACGGCGCACGGAGGCGTGGGGCGCATGCTGGCCGTGCTCGAAGCCGTTCTCGGCCAGCTCTACCTCATCACCGTGGTGTCGCTGGTCGTGCAGAACCTCGGCAAGGCGCGGCGCAAGAAGCGGCCGGCCGACTGAGCGGCAAAGCGCTCAGCGCGAAGCGAGCGGCAGCTCCGCCGAGGCCCCCGCGGCAGGCTTGAGAAAGCGCCGCCGCGAGGACATCATGGTTCGGTCAGCCGACTCAGAGAAGGGTGCATCGAAGAGATGACAGCCGCGCAGGACTTGCAGCTCGACTCCCTGTACTTCGGAAAGGCAGAGGGTAGGGACTTCTTGGGGATCGCCACGCTGGACCGGCACGCCTGGCGCGACGGCCACTTCCCCGAACGCATCCCGGACGGCGAGCACGTCTGGAGGATGTGGGTGGCCGGCGCCTACGTCTTCGTTGCCCGGGACGGTGCCCAGGTCGTCGGAGCGATCGTCGCCTTCCCGACCCGGCAAGCAACGTTGTTCGTTCACAAGGTGATGGTCGACAAGCGCTATCGGGGACGCGGGATCGGGACCAGGCTCTTCGACCTCCTGCTCGAAGACGTCGACGCCAACGTCCGCGCCGCGTGCTTCCTGACCGTCGACCCGGGCAACAACGCAGCCGTCAAGCGCTACGCGCGGATCGGCTTCACCGAGCGCGAGTTCGTGGCCGGCTACTACCGGGACGACGAGGACAGGTACGTCCTGACGCGGCCGGCCGCAGGGCGCTGAGCCTCGGCCGCCGTGGAGAAGACGGACCGCAACGCGCTCGTCGTGTTCCCGATCGTCGTCCTGGTCGCCGCCAGCGTCGCCGTGGCCGGCAGCCGGGGTGGGGCCACGGCGTTCGGCGTCCCAGTCTTCGCCCTGTGCGTCGCGCTGGCCTTCGTGATCCAGTGGCTGGCCTTCATCCCGGCCTTTCTGCTGCAGAACGAGGGCTGGTTCGATCTCACCGGCAGCGTCACGTACGTCACGGTGACGGGCGTCGCGGTTCTGCTCGGGCCGACGCCCGACGCGCGGTCATTCGTCCTGCTGGCGCTGGTCGTGATCTGGGCGGCGCGCTTGGGCACGTACCTGTTCCGCCGCATCCGCAAGGCCGGCAAGGACGCGCGCTTCGATGCGATCAAGCCGTCCTTCATCCGCTTCCTCAACACCTGGACCCTGCAGGGGCTCTGGGTGAGCCTTACGCTCGCCGCCGCCCTGGCGGCGATCACCACGAGCGTCCGCAAGGAGCTCGGTGCCGTCGCGCTCGTCGGGCTCGTGGTCTGGGTCGCCGGCTTCGCCGTCGAAGCGGCGGCCGACGTCCAGAAGAGCCGCTTTCGCGCGGACCCGGCCAACAAGGGCGCCTTCATCCACGCCGGGCTCTGGTCCTGGTCGCGCCACCCCAACTACTTCGGCGAGATCGTCATCTGGATCGGTGTGGCGGTCGTCGCCCTGCCGGTCTTGCAGGGCTGGCAGTACGTGACGCTGATCTCCCCCGTGTTCGTCATCCTGCTGCTCACCCGCGTCAGCGGGGTGCCGCTGCTCGAGAAGAGGGCCGACGAGAAGTGGGGCGGCCAGGATGACTACGAGGCCTACAAAGCGCGCACCTCGGTCCTCGTGCTGCGGCCGCCGCGGCGCGCCGCAAAGAAGGGCCGCGGGACGTGAGCGCTTTCGCGCAACTCGCTGGGATCAAGGGCGTGGCGCCGATCAGCGCGGTGGATCGGGCGCTTTGCTCGAGAAGGCGTCTCGCAGAAGGCGCCCGGCGCGCCGCAGTCTGAGCACGTCGGCGGCGCGCGGCGACAGCCTGTTGACGCAGGCGATCAGGCGATTCGAGCGGCCCATGACGGCGACCCGCTTGCGCTGCAGGAGCGCGGCGAGGACGAAGTCGGCGACGCGCTCGGGCGGCACCAGCGGCGAGCC
>CAIOZS010000251.1 GCA_903862845.1 uncultured Thermoleophilia bacterium | reverse complement strand
CCGGCGTCTGCTCCGAGCTGCCTTCTCGCAGTCTGGTCGCGCTGCCCCTGTGGGCTGCCCATGAGAGGCGAGCCTTGGCTCAGACCGTGCCCCTGGTCGGCGCCGCCGCCCCTGGCGGGCGCCTGGATGGCGGACGTCTCCGACTGGAAGCCGCCGACATCGTGGACGACTGGCGTCAGTTCGTGGACAGCCGCAGCGCCCCCCGTGGCGAGGGCTACGGTGGCGACGATGGCCGCCGCCTTCACGCCGAGCGCGCCGCTGATCTTGGCCAGCACTCCCGCTGCGGGGACGGCTGCCGCCGGAGCAGCCACGGGCACGGCCGCCGCAGCTATCGGCGCCAGCCCCGCCAGAGACGGCGGCATCTGCAACGCCTGCGGTACGGACAGGGTCGGCAGATAGGCGGCGAGCCCTGCGACAGGGATCGCCCCACCTGCGGGAACGGCCTCGCGAAACGCCTTCCTGAAGGCCGCTCGCGAGCGGTGCAGCAGCACCCTCGCCGTCGCGCTGGTCACCTCCATCGCACCGGCGATCTCGACGGTGTCGAGTCCGTGCAGGTCCTTGAGCACGAGGGCGGTGCGGTAGCGCGGCGTGAGGCTCCCGAGAGCCGTCTCAACGGCGCGCGTCATCTCGGCAGCGGCGAAGCCGTCCGTGGCCGAGGCAAGCTCGCCGGCCGCTTCAAGCGGCGCCGTCGGCCTCACGGCTCTCCGCCGCAGATGGTCGTAGCACGCGTTCACGGCAACTCTGTAGAGCCAGGGCTGCGGGTCGCGCAGGCCCTTCTCGTCGGGGGGATGGGTGAAAGCCCGCAGGAAGACCTCCTGCGTGATATCGGCGGCGTCGTCGCGGTTGTCGACGATGCGCGCGGCCAAGTTGTAGATGCGGGCGTGGGAGTCCGCCCAGAGGCGCTCGAACCACTCGGGTCGGGCAGCGCCCGACCTGCTGTCCGCGCCTTCGATGTTGGCGGTCTGCTCGGACTCCATCCCGTTCCTCTCGGTGCTCGATTCATGTGCGCTCACCCGGTCCTGCCTTCGTCGTGCGAGTAGTGCTTTTCGCCCTGACTGGGGCGCTCCGGCGCCCCTGCGCCGGGACGAACGGCCGGCACCCGGCGGGAAGCCGTGGTGCCGGCCGGTCGCCCGCCGCGCGGTGCCTAGGCCGTGAGGCAGGAGCCGTCGTGGAGGTGCTGGCGGTCGTGCGCGCCGGTGCCGTTCCGCGCACCGTTCCGCGCACCGTTCTGGGCGCCGCTCCGGTTAGCGACGGTAGTGAGGCAGGAGCCGTCCTTGAGCTGCTGGCGATCCTGCGCCTGGGTGCCGCTGCCGGCGCCGTTGTTGGCGGCGACGGCGGTGGCGCAGCTCGCGTCCTTGAGCTGCTGACGGTCCTGCTGGCGCGTCGCCGCGCCGGCGGTGGCCACGCTGGTGACGACGACGACGGCGGTGGCCAGAACGATAAGGGGCTTGACGAGCTTCATGGGGTTCCTCCTTGAGGATTTGTTGACGCTTTGCACCTCTTACAACGCGGTGGAGCGCTGAGCGTTACACCTCGTCTTACAGATTCGAGTATGCGCGGAGCCTTCGAAGAACCTGTGAAGAGGTTCTGCGCAGGTCGTGAAGCCGGCGCCGGCAACCTCTTGGAGGCTGCCGGCGCCGGCTTGGCGCAGGTCGAGCAGACGGGACCCGCTACGTGCGGGCCGTGCGGCTCAGAGGCTGCCCAGCAGCCGCGTGAAGGCGCGCAGGTGGTTCTCGCTGGCGCGCTGCAGGTTGCCGTAGACGGCCTTCAGGTCGGCGCGGTCGGTGGCGGCGCTGCGCACCTCGAGGTCGGCGATGTCCTTCTTCTCGATGGTCACGCCGGCTTGCAGGGCCCCTGCCAACGACTGCTGACCTTGGGCGGTGAGGTCCTTGTAGAGCTGGGTGAAGACCGGGTCGGTGAAGACGCCGGGGACGTCTGCGCCGACGGGATCGGTCACCGAGTAGATGTCCAGCAGCCGCTTGATGGCGGCCATGTGCTGGCTCTCCGCGCGGGCGATGTTGTCGAAGACGCGCACGTCGTACCTGTCGCCCAGCAGCGTGTACACGTCACGGGCGAGCTTCTCCTCCTCGCGCATGTACTGGAGGCCGGCGGCGTCGGCGGCCGTGAGCGGCTTCGAAGGGTCGGACGCCGGATGCGTCGTGGCCGTACCTTGACCGCCGCCGGGACCGCCGGGACCAGGGCCCTTGGCGGCGGCGTCGCTGACGCCGACATGAAAGGCCACGGCGGTCGTCAGGACGGCGGCGGCGAGTGCCGCCACGGCGATGACGCTCAGGATCTTCTTTCTCATCTCAGCTCTCCTTGTGTGGTGGAAGGGTCGCGGCACGTGCTGTGCACCCCTTACTACGCAGCGGGACCGCGGACGTTACACATGCGGGGGGACGTCGAAGGTCTGAAGGCTGGCTGGGTGCCGGCGTTTCGGGCAGCGCGGCGGCCATCACTGCTGCAGCCGCGTCTCCAGCCAGGCGCGCACGTCCTCGGGAGTGAATCCATAGGCGTCCTTGATCTCCGAGATCGGCTTGCCGAGCTCCCCTGCCGGCACGCCGAACGCGGCCGTGAGCTCCTCGGCGGGGATGCCAGTAGCGTCAGCGATCTCCTGGAGGGTCGTGTTGCCCTTGACCAGCGAGGTGTCGAAGGCGCTGCCGCCGGCGGACCCGCTCTGCGCCTTGGCCTCGGCCAGGCCGGGCTGGCGCCACTGGAAGTCGCCGGCCAAAGTGGCACCGCCGACGATGGCGACCAGCACGGCGGCCACGACGGCGGTGGAGGCGAGGGCGGAGAAGCGCTTGCGGGCCGGGGCCTGCACGGTCAGGGCGCCCTTCACGGGACAGGCATTGACGCACTCGTTGCACGAGATGCATTCGGCGCTCGTGACCACGTGGCTTGTCGCCACGTTCACGTTCATCATGCAGGCCTTGTCGCAGCGGCCGCAGTCGATACAAGTCGAGGCGTCACGCCGGATGCCGAGGACGCTGAAGCGCGAGAACAGGGCGAGCAGCGCTCCGGCGGGGCAGAGGTACTTGCAGAAGAAGCGGTCGTAGAGCAGCGAGCCGGCGAGCGCGACGAGGAGCACGATGAAGCCGACGAGGTAGGTCGTCAGCAGGTCGCCGGACGTGAGGTGCGCCCACGCCACCCAGGGGTCGTAGGGGCGCAGCACCAGCTCGGCCGCCTGCCAGGTCCAGACGGCGAAGACGGCGAGCACCACGTACTTGAGGTAGCGCGCTACGCGGTCGACGGACAGCGGTACGGCGAAGCGCCGCCTAAGGAGCTTGCGGCCGGCGGCGCCGAAGATCCCCTGCAGCGTGCCGAGCGGACAGATCGTGCCGCAGAACGACCGCCGGTAGATCAAGGCCATCACGAGCATGCCAGCCAGCAGGATCACCGAGCTGGCGGCGGTGTGCTTCAGGAAGCCGTCCCCGATGAGCAGCGAGTAGAGCGTCTCCAGGCCGCCGAAGGGGCAGAGGAAGTCGACGCTCGCCAGGCGGCCGGAACCGCTTCCCGTCTGGTGAGCGGTGACGATCACGGTCGTGCCGGCGAGCACGATCCCCAGGACGATCCAGCGGACCCATCGCGCCCTCTGCCTGCTCGCCTTGTCTGCCTTCGCCATCGTCCGTCCCCCGAGGTGTGATCTGTCGCCGCCGCAAGCCAGCTGCGGTTACCGTGCCGCAACAGAGTGTACGGGCGAGTTGTGAATCACCTCTGAATAGGTTGTGGGGAAGTTGTGAGGCGCGGCGAGCGGCAGGAGAGAGGAGCGTGGCCCCGCCGGCCGGGGGAGGCGTCTCGTGCGTGCGCCACAGGATCGCGCAGGGCGTGCCGGAGTGCTCTGTCGTGGGAGTCCTGGCCCCAGAACGTTGCGACCCTGGCCGTCCATCCCGCGCTCTCGCCGGCGCGCAGCGCGTCGGCCGGCGAGGCTTCCGCGCCGTCTGGCGCTGCCCAGCCGACTGTGGCTGCGGACGTCGTCGTTCAGGCCAAGAAGCCGGGCGGCTCGGCCTTTAGGATGGTCGGGATGGCCATACGTGACGCCAGCGACGCGTACTCGCGCAAGTACCGGAACACGATCAAGAGGACGTGATCATTCCGTACCCGGCTCGAGGATCTCGCGAGGGATGAGTGTCGCGCCTGCTCCGTCGCAAACGGCGCCACGCAGGCGTCTCAGTGCTGGCAGGCGCCCTCGAGCCCGACCACAGGAAGGCCGCCCTGGATGAACGCGCGTATGGTGGTCTGCACGTCGGCGCCGACGCCTGCGTGCACTGCGATACCGACCTGGTTGAACCCCATCAGCGGACGTCCGCCGATGCCGTCCACGACGATGGCGTCGACGTTGTGCTCGGCGAGCAGCAGGACCGGCGCCATGCAGCCGCCCTCGGTGTGCGGGGCGTTGTGGAGGATCTCCACCTCGCCCACCTTGCCGTCGGTCACGTCGACCATTGTGAAGCAGTCGCAGCGGCCGAAGTGGCCGGAGCGACGAGCCTGGAGGCCGCCGGGAAGTTCGGACGGGATGGCGATGCGCGTCTTCGTGGTGATCTCTTCGGTCATGGCTCTCTCACTCTCGCTTGTTGATCAGTCGGCACGTCGTTCTCTGCCCGGCCGCCGCCACGGCCGCCCCGGTGATGACCACCGCCGGCGCCGCAGCCCCGGCCTCGCCCGCCGCGACCCATCCCGCAGCGCCCTGCTGGATCCCAGCAGGTACCCACATCGGGCGACGCGCACGAGGGGCATGCGGCAGCCGGTCCCGCATCGCTGGGGGCGGTCCACATGGCGCCGCAGGCCGAGCAACAGAGCCGCCGCCGCTCGACTCGGTACTGGCCGCCGCCGATAAGGATGGCCTTGCCGCCCACGAGAGCTTCCGCGACCGTGGCGCGCCCGCGTTCCAGCACACGTCCCACGGTCTGTCGCGACACGCCCATCGCCGACGCCGCTTGCTCGTGACTGAGGCCCTCGAGATCGACGAGGCGGATGGCCTCGAGCTCGTCGACGGTCAACGGCAACTGCTCGAGCTCGCGACCGGGGACGCCGGCGGGCTTGAAAAGCGTCACACGAGGCACGCCGCCTACCGCACGCTCAATCGGCGGGCGCGCCACTGACCATCTCCAAAGTTATTAGCATATGCTCATTGTAGTCGGGCATGACCGCGGATTCAACGCGTGGACGCGTCGTCCGGCAGGGTCGGCTCGGCGGGGCCCGGCCCCGGGGGCAGGGCACGGGGCGCCGAAGAAGAGCCGGTCGTCTCGATGACATTCACGTTCCTCGGGAGCTCCGACGGGTCCGGCGGATCGAGCCGCAGGTACGCGCTGCCTATTCGTCGTGCAGGCTCGCTGCGGCTCAGCGCCAGACGCAGCGCGGCCCGGCGAAGCAGCGGCCGCGTCAGCCCCTCAGCATCGCGCAGATCCTGCGCAACGTACGCGCCGACCGCGATCAGTGCCCGGGTCGTGGTGCGCCCGCCGAGGCTGCTCTCGCGGCCCCGGGCGCCGTCCTTGCGACGGCCGCGGCCTGGCCCGGTGCCGTCACATGCCGGCCCACCGCGCCGCTGCCGACGGTTCCTGGGCCTTTCGTCTCCGTTCATGGCTACTTCCTTCTTCCTCAGGCCCAGTGACCGCTCACGGTGGGAGCCTCTACTGCTGTCAGCTCGCCACGCTTGAGAGCGGCCAGCGCGTCGTTCACGCTGATCCCGTTGCCTGTCTGGTAGATGGCGATGTTCGCGGCAGCGAGGACCTTGTGCGCGTTGGGGCCGACGTTGCCGGTGATGACCGCCTCCGCGCCTTGCGACGCCACGGTGCTGCCGGCTTGCACGCCGGCGCCGCCGCTGGCGTCCACGTTGGCGGCGTTGTCGTGAGCGCGCCACTGGCCGGTCTCCGTGTCGGCGACGATGAACCAGCGGGCGCGGCCGAACCTTGGGTCAACCAGGGAGTCGATATCGTTGCTCTGCGCACTGATGGCTACCTTCATGATCTCTCCTTCTCTCGATTCTCAGCGGTGGCGGATGCCGCCACGTAGAACGATCGATCTTCGTGGGTGTGTAACTCCAGGGCGCCTTCGGCAACGAGCGCGGTGGCCGCCTTGAGCGCTTCGCCGTGGTGGATCCCCAGGCCGGCGGCGATGTCGGCCACGGTGCAGGGACGGCGCGAGAGCAGCGCCAGGATGTCCGCGCGACCCGCGACTCGGTCGGCGCCGCTAGGCGCGGTGTCGGCGATCACCTCTGCGTTGGGTGTGAAGAGTCGGGCGAACGCCTGCAGGGAGCCGGCCGAGACCGGCGCCACGAATGACTCCGCCGGTGGGCGCACCGCGGTGTTCAGCTGGATCCGGGCGGGGGCGGTGCGCGCCGCCAGCTCCGCGAGCCGCTCCACTTCGGCCAGTATCCCCGTGACGCCGGCGAGCAGCATGACCTCGAGCCATACCTGCCCGCGATAGCTCTTGCGGAACGCGATGATCCCATCGACCACATCGTCGAAGCGGAGCGTCCTGTGGGGACGGTTGATGAGCTGGAACAGGCCGTCGTCGGGAGCGTCGAGCGACGGTAGCACGATGTCGGCGTCGGCCAGTCCGCGGCGTACGGCCGGGCGGCCGAGCAGCGATCCGTTGGTGATGACCGCCACCGGCACGCTTGTGAGCTGCTTGATGCCGGCGATCACGTCACCGATGCCCGCATGCAGGGTCGGTTCGCCCGACCCGGCCAGAGCGATGACGTCGGGCTCGGACTCGAGCCTGGCGCGAACCTGGGCCACGGCGTCCGACGGGTCGACCCAGCGCTGCCGGCGCACCGTCTTGAGCGTGGTCCGACCGAGCTGGCAGTAGACGCAGTCGTAGGTGCAAGTCCTCAGAGGCACCAGGTCCACGCCGAGGGAGCGCCCCAATCGGCGTGATGGCACCGGCCCGTAGACAAGCTGCTCTGCGCCGACGGCTTCGGACATCGCCTACCTCAGCTCTCCTCGGTCGCAGCGACGCGATGATCGGGACGCTCGGTCAGTGTCAGCAGCGGTTCGATCGCGGCCGAGAACGCCTCTGCCGTCGGCGATCCGGCGAACGCTTGCACGTGAGGCACGCCGCGCTCCCCGGCCAGCACCACCGCTGGATCCATCGGGATGCGACCCAGGAACGGCACGCCGGCGTCGGCGGCCATGGTCTCGGCGCCGCCGCTCAGGAAGATATCGGTGGTCTCACCGCAGTGCGGGCAGACGAAGCCGCTCATGTTCTCGATCACGCCGAGCACCGGCAGGTCGAGCGCCTTGCAGAAGCCCAGCGCTTTGCGCACGTCGCTCACAGCGACGCGCTGTGGCGTGGAGACGATCACGGCCCCGGCGCCCGAACCGAGCAGCTCGACCAGGGCCAGCGCTTCGTCACCGGTGCCGGGAGGAGCGTCGACGACGAGGCAGTCGAGATGGCCCCAGTCGACGTTGGCCAGCATCTCGCGGATCGCCGAGTACTTGCGCGGCCCGCGCCAGATGACGGCAGCGTCGTCCTCGGGCAGGAAGAACTGGATTGACATGGCCCACAGGTTCTCGCTCACCTTCGCCGGGGCAATGCCGCCGGCGCGCCCCGGCTGAGGCGCGTAGTCGAGCCCCAGGAGGCCCGGTACGCTGGGGCCGTGGAGGTCGACGTCGAGCAGACCGACGCGCCGCCCGGCGTCCGCCAGCGCCGTCGCCAGGTTCACGGCCACGGTGCTCTTGCCCACCCCGCCTTTGCCCGACAGCACGAGCAGCTTGTGGCGGATGAGCAGCATGCGGACCTCGAGCTCGTCCTGCTGCCGGCGGGGGTCGCCCTCGGCGTGGGCGCAACCCGGGTCGTGCTTGCCGCCCGCCGGTCCTTGGGTCATTTGGCCTTCACGCATCGCGCACCTCTCCTTCCAGGGACGGCGAGAGCGAGGTGCTCGCGGCTTCCCACAGCTTCGTGATCTCGGCCGCGGCGCGGCCGCCATAGTTGATGACGTCGGTTCCTTTCACCTGGGCGTGCGTCACCGCGGGGTCATAGTCGACGGTGGCCACGAACGCCGCGCCGGCGGCGGAAGCTTCGGCGGCGATCTGTGCGCCGAGCTCCGGGTTGATGTCCGCCTTGTTGATGCAAACGGCGAACGACGGCCGGAACTGCCGCACCACCTGCAGCACGCGGTCGAGGTCGTGACGCCCCGAGACCGTCGGTTCGGTGACCGCGAGCACCAGATCAGCGCCGGCAAGCGAGGCGATCACGGGGCAGCCGATGCCCGGAGAGCCGTCGACGATGACGAGGGGGAATCCCTGCTCCTCCGCTACCCGGCGGGCCGCGTTGCGTACCAGCGTCACGAGCTTGCCCGAGTTGTCTTCGGCGACCCCGAGTCGCGCGTGTACCAGCGGTCCGAAGCGCGTCTCCGAAACCATCCATGCACCGTTGACGACCGGTTCCATGTGGATGGCGTCGGCGGGGCACACCCGCCGGCAGAGCTCGCAGCCTTCGCAGGCGATTGAGTCGACCGAGTAGGTGTCGTCGGCGGCGCCGAGCACGGCCGCGAAGCGGCAGACCTCGGCGCAGCGCCCACAGGCGGTGCACGCCGCGGCATCGATGACCGCCTGCCGGCGACCGCTGAACTCGTGCTCGCTCCCGAGCTTGGGGTCGAGTACCAGGTGCAGGTCGGCGGCGTCGACGTCGCAGTCGGCGAGAACGGCGCCTCCGGCCAGAGCCGCGAAGGCGGCTACGACGCTTGTCTTGCCGGTGCCGCCCTTGCCGCTGATCACGACCAGTTCGCGGATCTGCTTCACGAAACCACCTCGTGCTTCTGCGCGGCGACGCTGATGCGGTCCCACGCCGCGCTCAGCGTCTGCTCCAGGCCGCCGACCGCGTCGAGCAGCAGCTCACCGCGCGAATACGCCTCGGCGATCCGCCGGTCATTGGGAAGCTCGAGTACGATCTCGATGCCTTCGGCGGCGCAGAAGGAATGCACGCGGTCGTCTCCCAGATCGGCGCGGTTGATGGCGACGACGCAGCGCAGTCCCAGCGCGCGAACCATGCCGACGGCGAGCTTGAGGTCATGGAGACCGAACGGTGTCGGCTCCGTCACGAGAACGACCAGGTCGGCGCCGCGCACTGACTCGATCACCGGGCAAGACGTACCCGGCGGGGCGTCGACAATCACCACATCGACGCTGTCGTCGCCGGCCGCCGCCAGCGTGGCCCGAGTCGTCGGCACGGCTTTGGCCTCGCCGACTGTGAGCACTCCGGTCACCAGCGGGAACGCCGGCCGGCCGGGGAGCGTCACCGTGCCGTGCTCGACCACACCAGTATCACGGCCCTCTTCGTGGATGGCTTTCTCCGGACAGAGCAGTTCACAGGCCCCGCAGGAATGGCAAAGCTCGGGGAACGCCAGGACCGTCGAGCCGATGACGGTGATGGCGTGGAAGGCGCACACCTCGGCGCACACGCTGCAGGCGGTGCAGCGCGCGTCGTCGACCACGGGCACCGAGGCGCGCACCGGCTCGCGGCGTTCGATGGCGGGGTGCAGAAAGAGGTGGCAGTCCGGCTCCTCGACGTCGGCGTCGAGGAGCCGGACTGCCACGCCGCGAGCGGCGAGCAGCGCCGCGAGGTTGGTCGCGAGCGTCGTCTTGCCGGTGCCGCCCTTGCCGCTGGCGATGGCGATACGCATCGCCTCATACCTCCGCAAGCGCGAGTGCGCCATACGAGCAGTCGTTGACACACAGGCCGCAACCGTTGCAGAGCGGCGGGTCGATCACCGCGGTCTCTTCGAGGGTGATCGCATCTCGCGGACACGTATCGACGCACACGCCGCAGGCAATGCAGGACCCGGACCTGGCGACGATAGCCACCGTGCGCGCTCGGGCAACCACGGCCGGCGCGCTGGCGGGCACATTCGCCACGGGTGCCGGCGCGATGACGGCGGCCGCCAACCCCCGTGCGAGGCCGGCGCCACCAGCGGGGCCAAGGGTCGCGCCGCGCCCGCTGCCGTCGCGACAACGCTGGCGCATGCCTTGGCCGATCCCTTGACCACGGCCGCCTCCGCGACCGCTGCGTGCTGCATGTCCGCCCATATCAGCTTCGCGTCGCCGACTCGAGGCGATCCAGACGCTCAAGCGCCTGCGCGAGCATGCCCTCGACGCGCGCCAGCGGGTCCGGCGCGTCGCCCATCGCGGCCATCGCCTGAGCGTCGGCCTGCGCGGCCCGTTGCCGCTCGGTGAGCCCGGTGGCGTAGAACTGGTTTCTCTTGCCACGACCGCCGCCGCGGCCTGGGGATGGGGCCGCGTCGCCGCAGAAGCCGCGTCGGCCGCCCGTCATCGGGCCATCGCCCGTCGGTTCTGTGCCGTTTCTCCCTGGCATGTCTCCTCCTTTGGAGCACGGTGGCTAATGAGCCGCCGCTTGGTAGTTATGAGCATATGCCCAGATTACGCTTGTGGCGGGAGAATGCAAGCGCTTCACTGGAGTACGATCACCGAAGCTCAGCGGATTCACCGCCCAGAGGCGCATTGAAGACGGCCCCGACCATGACGATAGAGAAGGATGGAAGGCCATGAGCACTGCCGATGTCGACGACTGGATCCGCGACGTGAAAGCTCACCCTGGGTCCGCCGCGATCGGCATGATCCTTGCTCATCAAGGCATCGTGCGCGGCACCTCGAGATCAGGCGAGCCCGTGCACCGGATGATGCTGAGCGCCGACAGAGACCGGCTGGAAAGCGCGCTTGCCGAGGCGAGGACCTGGCCGGGCGTCTTCGCCGTGCGCGGATGGGTGAATGAAGGATCGCTCGCTGTCGGCGACGACATCATGAAGGTGCTTGTGGCCGGAGACATCCGCGACAATGTCTTCGCCGCCCTCCAGCGGCTCGTGTCGCTGATCAAGAAGGAGGTGCTGTCGGAGTCGGAGGCGCGCTGACCCGACAGGCCTGCGCGTTGGCCGACAGCGGCCCTTGAAAGCTAGGTTCCAAGAGAGGAGCACGATGTACACATGTGCCGAGTGCAGACGAGTCGCCTGCGGTTCCGGAGACGCCGAGGCCTACCCCCGCGACTGTCCCTCGCGCGAGCCGGGCCGAGATGAGTTGCTCGCCCTCTATCAGGACGGCCGGGATCGGCACCTCGCGCGCAACGCGGCTTTGGTGGAGGCGCACGGCTACTGCCGCCTCACGCGGATCGAGGAGATCATGGACTTCGCGCGCCGCTGCGACTACTCGCGGCTGGGCATCGCCTGCTGCGTCGGCCTGCTCCGCGAGGCCGTCGTCGTCAGCCGCATCCTGAGAGCCAACGGCTTCTCAGTCGACTCAGTCGCCTGCAAGAACGCTGCGCTGCCCAAGGAGGAGCTGGATCTGGCCGAGGAGGACAAAGTCACGCCGGGCGAGTTCGAGGCGATGTGCAATCCCATCGGCCAAGCGCGGGCTCTCGCGCGCGCGGGCACGGAGCTCAACCTGCTGCTTGGCCTGTGCGTCGGCCACGACAGCCTGTTCATGAAGCACTCCGTGGCGCCGGTCACCGTGCTCGCCGTCAAGGACAGGGTGCTGGGCCACAACCCTTTGGCGGCGATCTACCTCGCCGACGGCTACTACCACGACAGGCTGTTTCCGGCGGAGGGCGGCGCGGATGACGGGGCCGCCGGCTGACGCGTCTCTGCGGGGGCCCTCGAGCTCGAGGCGCCGGCTCGCCTACCGAGCGCCCGGCCGGCGTTCGCCGCGGTGCAGAAACGTCTCGCGGCTCACCTGCTCCGTCCATCCGCCGCGCGTGCCCAGCCGCACGTCAAAGCCGTCCACGTAGGGCTTGATGTCCAGCAGCGGCGTGCCGTCGAGCACGTCAAGGTCTTCCACGAGCAGCTCGTCGCCGCGGCGCTCCACCAGCCGCACGACGCTGAGACCGAGCGGGTTGGGGCGTACCGGCGCCCGCGTGGCGAAGACGCCCCGTGGAACGTCGTCGAGAAACGGCACCACCTTGAGCGGCGACGGACCGGCGACTGAGCCGGCGAGGTCGGCAGCGCGGTGGAGCCAGTAGATGAGATACAGGTGGGAGAAGCCCTCCACGTCGTCCAGCGCCTCGGCATACTGGGGGAAGACCTCCACGCGGCCGGGGCTTCCTTGAGCGCAGACCGGCTGAATGGGCGTCCGCTTCGGTTCGTGATGCTCGCTGTGGATGATGCCGACGGGATCCAGTGTGAGCCTCTCCATTGTCGCCTCCGGCTTGACCTTGGTGAGACATCATCATATACATATAGTCATGCAAATGAATGACGAAGCGACGGCGCCGATCCCCGAGGAGCTCTGGTCACTGTTCCGCATGCACGCCGAGCTCTGCAAGGCGCTGGCCAACGAACACCGCCTGGCCATCTTGAACGCTCTGAGCCCCGGCGAGATGTGCGTCGGCGATCTGGCTGTCGCCCTGGGGCTGCCGATCCACAACGTCTCGCAGCACCTGAGGGTCCTCAAGGAGCGCATGCTCGTGCGCCCACGCAAGGACGGCAAGACCGTCTATTACTCGATCACGAACCCCAAGTTCATCGAAGGATGCACGGTGATCAGGCAGGCGCTCATCGAGCAGCATCAGGCCGCCGGGCGTTCGCTTCTTGCGGCTGAGCTGCTCGACGCCCTGCAGCATTCGTCGGTCAAGACGCCTGCCGTCTAGCAGGTCGATCCCGTTCTGCGGGCTCTGCTCGCGTCGCCGCCGGGCGCACGAGCGAAGCGCCCCGAAAGGAGCAAGACATGGAGATCGAGGAGCTCGAGGACGTTACTGCCGATGCCGTCGCCGATGCGCGCGGAAGCGCCTGCCCTGGCCCGCTGCTCGAGGCCAAGCAGAGCATCGGCTCGGTGAAAGTCGGCGAGATCGTCGAGATCCGCTCGAGCGACCCCGGCTCTCGCGATGATATCCCCATTTGGGCCGAGAAGGTGGGTCACGAGTACCTCGGCGCGCTTGTTGCGGAGGAAGGATACGACCGCATCTTCGTGCGCCGCGGCAAGTAGTCTGCGGCGGCTGAAGTGCGGATGCATGGCGAGTCAGACCTTGAGTGAGAGCGCTGCCCACAGCGGTCAGCCCAAGATCCTGATCTTGGCCACGGCGACGTGCGCCTATCCGGCCGCCGACGCCACCGGCCAGGCCCACCTGCACTATCCCGCCAACACGTTCATCCTGCGGGTGCCATCGCCGGTGCTCTTCCCTGACGAGTTCTACTATCGCTGCTTCGACCAGGGCGTGGGCGGCATCCTCGT
>CAIOZS010000250.1 GCA_903862845.1 uncultured Thermoleophilia bacterium | reverse complement strand
GGCCTCGCGCTCAGCGGTTCACCGGCAAGCTACAGCTTCGCCCCCGCCACGTACGCCTACCCCGGCGTCACCGTGCTGAACGCTGTCTCGCGCATCACCGTGACCCCGACCGGCGCCGGCGTGATCACGGTCAATGGCGAGGTGGTAGCCTCGGGCAGCGAATCCGCCGCCATCGCCCTCACGGCCGGCACCGCGAAGACGATCACCGTCGTCGCCACAGAGGCCGGCAAGAGCGCGAAGACCTACACCATCCTGGTGACGCGCAGCAACGGCGCCCAGGCGACCCCGACCTTCAGCCCCGCGGCCGGAGCGGTGGCCGCGCCCACGAACGTGACGATCACCTCCCCCGGCGCCTACCGCATCTACTACACGACCGACGGCAACACCCCTAATAGCAGCTCGCCCGTGTACGCCTCGCCGGTCGCCGTCTACCCACCCATGACCCTCAAGGCCCTGGCCGTCAGGGCGGGCTACGACGACAGTGCCATCGGCAGCGCCGCCTACACGCAGGCCGCCTCGGCGGACCTCACCGACCTCGTGCTCGGCGGCCTCGTCTTCGGCTTCAACTTCGCCCCCGCCACCTACACCTACACCGGCGTCACCGTGCCGTACGCGATGTCGAGCACCACGGTGACCCCGACAGGCGCCGGCGAGATCAGGGTCAATGGCGAGGTGGTAGCCTCGGGCATGGAATCCGCCGCCATCCCCTTGGTGGCCGGCGTCGCGAAGACGATCACCGTCACGGCCACCGAGCCCGGCAAGAGCGCGAAGACTTACGCCATCACGGTGACGCGCAGCGCCGCCCCCCAGCAGGCCACGCCGACCTTCAGCCCCGCGGCCGGAGCAGTGGCTGCCGGCACGCTGGTGACGATCACCTCTGCGGGCGCCGACCGCATCTACTACACGACCGACGGCAACATGCCTGTAGTCGGCAGCTCGCCCGTGTACTCTGCGCCGGTCGCCGTCAGCCCACCGATGACCCTCAAGGCTCTGGCCGTCAAGGCGGGCTACGCCGACAGCGCCGTCGGCAGCGCCGCCTACACGCCGGCGCCCGCCACGGCGAACCTCACCGGCCTCGCGCTCAGCGGCTCACCGGCAAACTACACCTTCGCCCCCGCCACCTACGTCTACAGCGGCGTCACCGTGCTGAACGCTGTCAGTTCCATCACGGTGACCCCGAGCGGCGCCGGCGTGATCAGGGTCAATGGCACGGTGGTCGCCTCGGGCAGCGCCTCCGCCGCCATCGCCCTCACGGCCGGCACCGCGAAGACGATCACCGTCACGGCCGCAGAGGCCGGCAAGACCGCGAAGACTTACGCCATCGAGGTGACGCGCAGCCCCGCGCCCGTCATCACCGTCACCGCCCCCGCAGGCAGCACGACGCACTACCAGGGCAGCTCCCTCACGGTGAGCTGGACGACCAGCCCAGCCCCCACCGGCGGCGAGTTCGGCGTCTGGGCGCGCTCGGCCGCCGGGGACCTCTACATCGAAAGGCTGTTGGCCGCCGGCGGCGGCACGAGCTTCTACACCTTCCTCGTGCTCGACGTGCCTCTCGGCAGCGGCTACCAGGCGATCGTCGCCTGGCGGCCCACCGCCGGCAGCGGCGACTGGGTGAGCT
>CAIOZS010000249.1 GCA_903862845.1 uncultured Thermoleophilia bacterium | reverse complement strand
CTTGCTGGTGACGCTCCCCAAGGGCACGTACCGCATGCGCGTCCTGGCCCACGACCTGGCCGGCAACCCGCAGGCCGGCACGATGTCGGGCACCCTGACGGTGTACTGAGGCGGCGCGGTCGGCGCCTGACGCCGGCGCCTACGCCCCTGCGGCGCCGGCCTTGGTGACCTTCAGCGACGCATCGAGCGTTACGAGGTACGGGGTCTTCTCTTCCTTGACCACCGTGAACGTCGCCGCCTCTTCCAGCCAGTCGTAGATGACCAGGCCGTGCCGGTCTGCGATAGCCACCACGACCTGGTGAAGCCCGTCGCTGAACACGTTGGGCACCGACCAGGTGACCCGCACCCGATCTCCCCTCCTCAAGCTGCCCGTGGGCAGCCTCTTGAGGAGCGAGTTCGTGCCGTAGACTGGGGCGCCGCTGGAGCTCTTGATCAAGAAGCCGTACACGGGCATGTCGACGTCCTGCTCCGCCACGGCCTCCAGCTCGAGGGCGAGAGTGCTCTCGTCGGCAAGCACGGCGGGGACGCTGACTCTCGTGTAGCGCATGTCGCCCTCTCCCCAGCGCGTCGGCTGAGCTTGCGCTTCCGCGCTCTCTTGCGCTTCCGCGCCGGGCTGGGCGACGGGTGATGCGGGGTTGAGCAGCCTGGTGTACGTCGTCGCGATGTCTTCGGCGCTGCCCTGCGCGTCGATGCCGCAATCCTCGATGAGGATGGCGCGGTCGCAGAACTGGCGCACAGCGCTCATGTCGTGAGTGACGAAGACGATCGTGGTGTCGCTCTTCTTGAGCGCGCGGAAGTGCTCGGAGCACTTGCGCTGAAAGGCGGCGTCGCCGACGGCCAGCACCTCGTCGATGAGCAAGACATCGGCCTTGGCGTGCGTGGCCACCGAGAAAGCGATGCGCACCTGCATGCCCGACGAGTAGTTCTTGAGCTTCTGGTCCATGGACTGCTCGAGCTCGGCGAACTCGACGATGTCATCGTACATGGCGTCCACTTCGCCCTTTGAGAAGCCCAGCAGAGCGCCGTTGAGATAGACGTTCTCGCGTCCGGTGAACTCGGGGTGGAAACCAACGCCGAGCTCGATGAAGGGCACGAGCTTGCCGCCGACGGTCACGCTTCCGCGCGTCGGCTGGTAGATGCCCGCGAGGACCTTCAGGAGGGTGCTCTTGCCCGAGCCATTGCGCCCGACGATTCCGAGGAACTCACCCGGCTCCACATCGAAGGTGATGTCACGGAGAGCCTGCTGGACCTCCATGGTGCGCGATCGGCGGAAGAGGTTGAGCACGTGGCCCTTCACCGTCCTTTGGCGCAGATGTGGCAGAAGGAAGTCCTTCGAGACGTTGCTCACCCGGATGATGGGCGTGGCCACCTAGGCCTCCTCGGCAAAGGACGCCGACTGCCGGCGGAAGTACGCCACTGAGGCGACCACCAGAATGAGCGTGATGCCCACGGGGATCACGCGCACCCAGGGCGTGCCGTAGAGCTGGGAGATCGTCTCGGTCTGGGGAGTGACGAGGACGTAGCGCGCATCCTGGACGATCTGGGCCATCGGGTTGAGGACGAGGAGGCGCGCATACCTGGCCGGGACAAGGGCCAGCGGGTAGATGATGGGGATGGCGTAGAAGGCCGCCTGCATGCACACTTCCCAGATGTAGTTGACGTCGCGGAAGCGCACGTAGAGGGCGCTCAGGAAGAACGCCAGAGAGATGGAGAGGGCGACGAGCTCCAGAAAGAGGAGCGGGAGCCAGAGGATGTCCACGCGCACGGGCACCCTGAGCAGGGCCATGAAGAAGACGATGACCACCATGTTGAGGGCGAAACTGATGAGCACGGATGCGCCCACCGAAAGTACCAGGACGTAACGCGGAAAGCTGATCTTGCGCAGCAGATCCGCGCGCACGACGAGCGACGACAACCCCTGGGCCGTCGCCTCGACAAAGAACCCCCACACCACGATGCCGAACAGCAGGTACACCGGGTAGTAGGGGATGCCCGCTCCCAGCCTGAGGAATCTCGCGAACACGACGTAGAGGATGGAGAAGACGGCGAGAGGCCTCAGCAGCGTCCACAAATACCCGAGCAGCGACGCCTGGTAGCGCAGCTTGAAGTCGGTGACCACCATCGCCCGCAAGAGGATAAGAGAGTATCGATAGCGGGTGTAGATACGCGCGAGGAGCTCGTTCACGTCCTGCTTCTGAGGTCGGATCATGGACCAGGCGTCAGTATAGCCCAGGGCAGGGCGGGGCGGGGCGGGGCGGGCCGCGGCGGGGCCTGCGTGAATCGGCTACGATGGCGAGCAAGTGGGGATCATGGCGTCAAGGGCAGTTCTCAAGAGGGGGCGCGGCCACATGAGCATGTTCGGCAGAAGCAGGACGAAGACAGAAGGCACTGTCGACAAACCGGGGCCCGACGTCGGCAGCCCGGTTCAGGACTTCCATTCGGATCACTATCTGCGCCACAACGCGCGAAGGCTGGAGCACCTGGCGAGCCTGCGAATCCCGGTGGCGGGGACGACAGTCCTCGAGGTCGGCGCCGGCATTGGCGATCATTCGCATTACTACCTTGATAGAGGATGCACGGTAACCATCACAGAAGCACGAGCGGAGAATCTCAGCTACTTGAGGACCCGCTATCCGGATTGCAGCGTTCGGTTTCTCGACATGGAATCCCCGGACCACGTGGAAGGGTCTCCCTTTGACGTGGTCCACTGCTATGGGTTGCTCTATCACCTGAGCAAGCCGAAGGAAGCTCTGGCGTTCCTCAGTCAGAGCACCAGCAGAATGCTGTTCCTCGAGACGTGCGTCTCTTTCGGCGACACCGCAGAAGTGAACCTCACAGGAGAGACGCGATCTGACCCGACGCAGGCCTACTCCGGAACCGGCTGCAGGCCAACGCGGGAATGGGTGTTCACGGAACTGCAAGCGCTCTTTGGCTACGTGTATCTGCCGACGACCCAGCCGTGCCATGAGGAATTCCCCCTAGACTGGACTGCTCCGCAGATGCACAAGGTCGGTCTGCAGAGGGCTGTCTTCATCGCGTCGCGCGAACGGCTGGAAAACGAGCGACTCGCGACGACCCTGATGCCTCGGCAGACGCGTCAGGAGTAGCGGGAGTTGCCCGCTACGCGAGAACGGCGCGCCTCTGCGCGTCGACTGCCGCCCTTAGCTGAGCCGGGCTGCAACCTGCCGCCCACGCCTTGGGCAGCGGGCTCGGTACCTTGGCGGCGATCAGATTGAGGTAGGTGTACCTCGCGCGCTGGGGATCGTGGAGAAGGAAGCCCGACGCCTCATCGATGGCGAACATGGTGAAGCCGAACCCGCGGAGTGCCTGGTAGGCGTCATTGCTTGACGATCCGGCGTTGACCGCCGTTGAATCCGCGAACTCCACCTGCAGCACCGGCGCGTCGAGCCGCTCCAGGGCGCTGCGACCGCCCTCAAGAACCTTGTGCTCCCAGCCTTCGACGTCGATCTTGACCAGCGCCACGCGACCGAGAAGGTCCTGCTCGCGCAAGAGCTCGTCGAGAGTCCAGAGCTCGACGTTCTCACGGGAGACCACCTCCGCGTTGATGGGCTTGCCCAGCGAGCTGTAGGCGCCCATGGGATCGGCGGCGCTGAGCAGGTCGCGCCGCTCGCGAGCGTTCGAAAGCCCTGCCTTGTGGCAGGTGACCCACCCAAAGCCGTTGATGCGCACGCTGGTCTCGAGCAGACCATACGGAGCCGATCCCGGCTCCAAGGCGTGCACGGCGCCGCGTGGTCCCACCGCCTGTGCCGCCAGCAGCGTGAAGAGCCCGGTGTTGGCGCCCACGTCGATGAACACGTCCCCGGGGCGCAGATAGCCGGCGACAAACTGCCGCTCGCCGCGCTCGAATTCGCCGCTGCAGATCCAGCGCGCGAGGCCGTCGTCGGCGGCGACGCGCATCACCACGCCGTCGCCGACGGGGATCGTCACGCGCTCGCCGCGCCCCGCCACGGCTTCAAGCTCGCGGAGAGCAGCGGCGACGCGCGCGTCCGTCCTGCGCACGCGAGACGCGGTGCGCCGCGCCGCGAGCGCGCGCAGCAGCGTTTGGGCACGCGTGCCTTCGCCGAGTTCTGGCGGCAGATCGAACGCCTGTCTCGGACTGGCTGGGGGATCTGAGGGCGGCGCGGTCCGGCCGGTCCTGGTGACGATCGCGTGCCGCAGCTTGGCGCGCGATACGGCGAGCACGCCGCCCAGACCATCGACGCGCCAAGCGGCGCGCAGCGTGTGCAGCTTGCGACGCAGGTCGCGCAGCAGCCTGCTGGGCAGCGTGACGCTCAGGTCGACCTCGAGTAGTCGGTGTGGTCGGCACTGTACGGCCGGGAGGTCCCGTTATACTGCAGCGGTCTCGCGCTCGTCAAACGGCAGGCCACGAGGCTTTCGCAGTGCATCTGGACGCGCGGCGCGGGCAGGCACGTGAGGCCCGAGTTGCATGGCTCGACGTGCGTGCGAAGCGCCGCCTACGCGCCGGTCGCAGGCTCTGCGGGGCGCGCCTCCCCCGCCTCCCCGGCGGGGGTCGGCCCGTGGCCGAGGCGCTGCAGCGCCTCACGCCTGACGAAAAGCGCGTCACCATAGATGGGCAGAGAATCGCCGGGGCGCAGGTTCTGATCGATCGTCCCCATGAACGTGAGGCCGCAGTCGTCGAGCAGCTCGGCGATCTCCCGCAGCGTCGCCTGCCCGACGTAGAGCGGCAGGTAGCCCACCTCGGCAAGGACCGCGTCGGCCTTCGAGAGCACCCGGCGCCCCCCTCTGAGCACTCTCGCCTCGGCGCCCTGAACGTCGATCTTGACCATGAGCCCTCCGCGCACGATGATCTCGTTGACGTAGGAATCGAGCCGCCTGAGCGTGACCGTTTCTGTGGT
This sequence comes from uncultured Thermoleophilia bacterium, assembly GCA_903862845.1. GTDB lineage: Bacteria > Actinomycetota > Thermoleophilia > UBA2241 > UBA2241 > CAIXSE01. The sequence goes on along the minus strand of CAIOZS010000249.1, from coordinate 7,965 downwards.
GATGTCACGCGTGAACGGAAAGAGCTGCTTATGCGACTCGCCCATCTGGAGCAGCGACGACGACTCGGAGTAGGCGCTGCGAAAGAACTCCGTCTGTTCGTCGGATTCTCCCAAGGCAACGTTGAACGCCGTGAACCCCGGCACGTCGGCCATTGCCTGCTGCAGCTCGTCGAAGCAATCCCGGAGGGGCTCGAACGAGTAGATCAGGGAGTCCGCACGGAAGCTCCGGAAATGCCGCGCGAACTGGCCGGTGTTGGCGCCCACGTCGATGAGCGTATCGAGGGCCAGCGTGTCGAGCCAGCGCCAGCGCTCGTTGCTGAGCCGGGTCGCCTCCGCCTGCTGCCACGCGACGAGCCGCGCCGCCTCGGCCTGCTGCTGCGCGACGAGCCGCGCCGCCTCGGCCTGCTGCTGCGCGACGAGCCGCGCCGCCTCCTCCTGCTGCCGGCGCACGATGTTGGTCACCTGGTAGCCGGCCCGCCGGAAGAGCTGCGAGACTGCACGCTTGAGCCCGTCTTCAAGCCGGCTCAAAGGCCATCCTCCTTCGTCGGCCGTGCGCGAACCCTGAGGCTGCGCGGGGCGTTCGTCTGGTCGCCCCCCCGGGGCGACGCCACCGGCTGCGTGAGGTCGTCGCCGGGCGTGTGCGTGCGGTGCTCCAGTGGGTGACCGCCAGACGCGATTGTATCAGGGGTCGCGGCGGGCACTGCGGCGGGCACCTCTGCCGACGGAAGAATAGAATCAGGCGGGGTGAGTTTGCCGAGGCCGGGACGCCGACGCCGCCATCCGCCGCCGGTTGGTGCGTAAAGCCCCGCGTGTCAACATACATCGGCTATCTGAGCCGCAAGGAGCACTATGTGGATCAACGATGAGGCGCTCGCCAAGCTGGCTGCGCACTCTGCGGCGATCGAAGCCCGGCTGAACGAGACGCTGGCCGAGAATGGGGAGCTGCGCGCCAGGCTGGCTGAGCTGCTCGCCGAGCTGGCCGCCGAGCGGGCTGCGCACGCCGCGCAGCTCTCCGAGATCCACGCCTCCACCTCGTGGCGGCTCAGCGCGCCCGTGCGCATGGCCGGCCGTGAGGCCGGCCGTCTGTCGCAGCGCCTGCGCGGCGGCGGCGCGCGGCGGGAGGCTCCGCAGCTCGCCGGGGCGCCGGCGCCGGGACCGATGCTGCGGCTCGGGCGTCGCGTGGCGGCTCCGCAGCCGGCCGCTGAGGCCGTGCAGCCGGCCCCTGGCTGCAGCGACCCCCTGCTGCTGGCCGCCGAGGCGGCGCGGCTGGAGCATCGCCCGCTGATCTCCATCCTCGTGCCGGTCTACGATACGGCACCCGAGTATCTGCGCCTGGCCGTCGACTCGGTGCTGGCGCAGGCCTATCCCGAGTGGGAGCTCATCCTCTGTGACGACGGCTCGACCAACGCCGAGACGCGGGTCGCTCTCGAGGAGATCGCGCCCCTGGACGCGCGCATCCGCGTGCACTACCTCGGCGTTAACAGCGGGATCGCCGCGGCCACCAACGCGGCCCTGGCCATGGCGCGGGGCGAATTCGTGGCGATGCTCGACCACGACGATGAGCTGTTGCCGGCCGCACTGCTGGAGGTCGCGAAGGCCCTGAACGCCGACCCTACCCTCGACGTGGTCTACACGGACCAGGACAGCATCGAGGCCGACGGCACCGAGGCGCACACGTTCTACAAGCCGGATTGGTCGCTCGAGCTGCTGCGCGGCGTCATGTACGTCGGGCATCTGCTCGTGGTCCGGCGCTCCCTCGCCCATGAGGTCGGCGGTTTCGACCCCAGGTTCGACGGCGTCCAGGACTTCGAGCTCACGCTGCGCCTGGCAGAGCACACCGAGCGCATCGCGCACGTGCCCGCGATCCTCTACCACTGGCGCAAGATCCCCGGCAGCGTCGCCCTGGGCGGCCACGAGAAGCGGGATATCGAGGCGCTGCAGGCAGCCGCGGTCAACGCCCACCTCGAGCGCTGCGGCCTCGCCGCGGTGGCGCGCTCGAACCCGGAGCTGGAGCATCGGCTGCTGATCGCGCCCACGTCGCGGACCCAGCACCCGCTGATCAGCGTGGTGGTCCGTGCGGCAGGCGTGGAGGTCGATCTTGAAGCGTGCTGCGCGAGCATCCTGGCCTGCGGGAGCTACCCGCGGCAGCAGATCATCGTCACTGGGGGCGACGTCCCCAGCGACCTCGGACAACGTCTTGAAGCGCTGGGCGTCGTGCTCGAGGCGCCCGGCGAAAGCGGGGGCGCCGCCGTCCTCGCGGGGCTGCGCAGGGCCGACGGTGATCTCATCGTCTCGATGGCCGGGGATCTGGAGGTCCAGACGCCCGACTGGCTCGAGCATCTGCTGTATGAGTGCGAGCTGCCCCGCGTCGCTTGCGTCACCCCGCTGGTCCTCTCGTACAGCGAAGAGGTAGCCAGCGCCGGGCTGATCATCGGGGGGGAAGATGCCGTTGCTCCGGCCATGCGCCGCCGGCAGCCGGGCACCGACGGCTACGCCGGTTCGCTGTCGTGCGTGCGAGAGGTGAGCGCGGTGCCGGGGGACTGCTATGCGGTCGCGCGCCGCGCATGGGGCATTCTGGGCGGTCTCAGCCCCTATTACGCCGGCGACCACTACCAGGCAGTCGATTATTCACTGCGCGCCTCCTCGAGGGGCCTGCGTAACCTCTGCACGCCGCGCGTCGTGGTGCGCCACCGGGGGCCGATCCTCCGCGACGGGCCGCGCGATGCCCTCGACCGGCTTCTGCTCGCGGATACGTGGGATGCGGTGCTCAAGAAGGGTGACCCCTTTCACAACCGCAACTTCGTGCAGGTCGCTCCGGGGTACCGGGCATGAACGTCGTCTTCGTCAGTCACTGCGATTTTCAGGGCAACAGCGCGATGCACGTGTTCAGCATCGCCAACGCGCTGCAGGCGCTGGGCGTGGAGACGGTGGTCTTCGTGCCGCACAAGCCGGGGACGGTGCGCGCCCACGGCGCCCCGCACTTCCGCGTGTTGCACTACGGCGAGGCGCTGCGGCGGCCGCTCGTCTTCCCCGACGGGCGCGGTCCGGACCTCATCCATGCGTGGACGCCGCGCGAGCTGGTCCGGCAGCTCACGGAGGCGCTCGCGCGGCGCTACGGCGTGCCGTATCTCGTGCACTTGGAGGACAACGAAGAGATCATCGTGGAGGACGAGCTGGAGGGGCCGTCCTTCGCCGAGTTCGGCAGCCTGCCGCTGCCGCTCCTCGACCGGCTCCTGCCGGTGCACCGCTCTCACCCGGTCTACTACCCGAGGTTCCTGGCCGGCGCCGCGGGCGTGACCGTGCTTATGGACAGGCTTCTCGAGCTCAAGCCGGCTCACGTCCCCGGCGCCGTCTTCTGGGCGGGGTTCGATGCGGCCTTTGCCGAGATCGTGCCGGGTCGGCCTGACCCCGCGTTTCGTCAGCGTCTCGGGCTGGCCGCCTCGGACCTGGTTGCGGTCTACACCGGCAACGTCCACAACTCCAACGTCGCCGAAGCCCGCAGCCTGGTCGCTGCCGTCGCCGCCTTGAGGCGCCGCGGCCATCCCCTCGTGCTGGTCAAGACAGGCTGGAACCTCGTCGACATCCCCTACTTCGAAGAGGGCCAGAGGCAGGGCTTCATCATCGACCTCGGGTTCTGCCCCCGCGACGACATGCCCAGGCTGGTCGCCACGGCCGACGTGCTCGTGCAGCCCGGGCGCGCCGGCGATTTCAACGACTATCGCTTTCCGTCCAAGCTGCCCGAGTACCTCGCCTCGGGCAAGCCGGTCGTGCTGCCGCGGACCAACATCGGGCGCTTCTTGCAGGGCGACGTCGAGTGCGTCCTGCTCGAGGACGGCGACGCGGTGGAGATCGCCGCGAAGCTCGAGCCGCTGCTCGACGACCCCGCACGCCGCGAGCGCATCGGCGCGGCGGGGCGCGCCTTCGCGTTGCGCGAGCTCACGTGGCCCAAGGGCGCCGCCCGTATCAAGGAGCTGTACGACGAGGTGCTGGGCGCCGCCCCCGAGGCTGCGGCGGGCGCCGCGCCTGAGGCCGCGCTCGAGGCGCCGCCCGCGGCCAGCGGCGCGCCCAAGACGTCGCCGGAGGATCCGGCGAGCGCCGCCCGCGACTGGGGCGCGAAGCTCATCGCCTTCTACCTGCCGCAGTACCACCCTATCCCGGAGAACGACGAATGGTGGGGCGAGGGCTTCACCGAGTGGACCAACGTGAAGCGCGCGCGGCCCAACTTTGCCGGGCACTATCAGCCCCAGATCCCGGAGGGCCTGGGCTACTACGACCTGCGCGAGCCCGCGGTATTGGAGCGCCAGGCCGAGCTCGCCAGGGCCTACGGCATCCACGGCTTCTGCTTTCATCACTACTGGTTTAACGGACGCCGCCTGCTCGAGCGGCCCCTCGCGCAGATGCTGGCGCGCGGCAAGCCCGACCTCCCCTTCTGCATCTGCTGGGCCAACGAGAACTGGACGAGGCGCTGGGACGGCTCGGAGGACGAGGTCCTGATGAAGCAGGACTACGCGGAAGGATATGCGGAGCGCTTCATCCGCGACGTGATCCCCATCCTCAAGGATCGGCGCTACATCAAGATCGCGGGTGCGCCGATCCTCCTCGTGTATCGCGTGGACCTGCTCCCCGACGCGCCGGCCGCGGCGCGCCTGTGGCGCGAGGCGTGCGCCCGCGAGGGCATCCCCAGGGTCCACCTGGCGGCCGTGCAGAGCTTCGGCGTCAGCGACCCGCGGCCCTTCGGCTTTGACGCCGCGGTTGAGTTCCCCCCTCACACCCGGCACGACTTGATCGATCCCGGCACCTTCCCGGGCCTCAGCCCCGACTTCCAGGGTTACCTCGAGGACTATCCCAATGTGGCGCGCGGGCAGATCGGTCAGCCTCCGCCGCCCTACCTGCGCTACCGCGGCGTCATGCCGGCGTGGGACAACACGCCGCGGCGCCTGGAGCGCGCCCACATCTGCGTGCACGCGTCCCCGGCCGCCTACCAGGAGTGGCTCGAGCAGATCGTCGAGCAGACGATGGCGCGGTCTGCGGTGCAGGAGCCGCTCGTGTTTCTGAACGCCTGGAACGAGTGGGCGGAGGGCGCCTATCTGGAGCCCGACAGCAAGCACGGCTACGCGTATCTCGAGGCGACCAAAGGCGGCCTGTGCCGGGGCATGGCCGCCGACTACATGCGCCGCGGCTTCCGCGTCACCGAGGAAATGGTCGAGCGCGCTCTGGCCGACCAGGCGTAGGACGGGCGTCTGGCGGGGCCCCTTGCGAGTACCGCTGCGTGAAAGAGCCAATCGCCATGCAGGGTCCGGCCGCCGGCTCGGGCACTTCGATCTCGCCACTCCCCCCGAAGCCCGCATCCCACAGGAGCGATCCGGCTTGGGCAGAGCCATGACTGAGCAGCGCTCAGCGGTCTCGTGTTTGTCTGGTGAATTGGTCAATGTCAACCTTGGCGAATTATCAATAATTGATATACTTCCAAGGAGTCTAAGTGCTCGAATCTGGAGGAGCGGATGATGTTCCCGCGCACCATTGCGGCGCCGATGCGTGACGGCTTAGGCAAGCCGGGCACCGCCTTGATCCTGTACGGCCCCCGGCAGGCAGGCAAGACCACGCTGGTCCAGCAGCTCCTCGCGGAGCTGCCCGGCGCCGGCGCCGGCGCGGATGCGGACGCCGGCGGTGCCGCGGACGCCTCGGCCACTACTGTCGTCTTCGTCGGCGACGACCTCTACACCCAGTCGCTCCTCGCGCGGCACGAGCTGGAGCACCTCAAGCGCATCGTCGCAGGTGCGACCATCATCTTCATCGATGAAGCTCAGCGCATCGACAACATCGGCCTGACCATCAAGCTGCTGGTCGACCACCTGCCGTTGACGGTCGTCGCCTCGGGCTCAGCCTCGTTCGAGCTGGCCGACCGCCTCAGCGAGCCTCTGACCGGCCGCTCGCGCACCTTTCGGCTGCATCCGCTGTCTTGGCAGGAAGTCGCGCCGACGTACCGCATGACGGCGCCGGACACGGCCCTCGAAGAGATGCTCCGCTTCGGCATGTATCCCCGCGTGCACACGCTGCAGACCAACGCGGAGAAGGAGGAGTACCTCTACAACTACCTCAACAACTACCTGTACCGCGACCTCCTGGAGCTCGAGCAGATCAAGAAGCCCAAGAAGGTCGTCGACCTGCTGGCGATGCTCGCGTATCAGATAGGCAACGAGGTGGCCGTTTCCGAGCTTTCGAACGGCCTCGGCATCAGCCAGAAGACGGTGGAGAACTACCTCGACGTCCTCGAGAAGATGTTCGTCCTCGTGAACCTCCGCGGCTTCAGCCGCAACCTGCGCAAGGAAGTCACCAAGACCTCTCGCTACTACTTCGCCGACGTCGGGCTGCGCAATGCCCTCATCCGCTCCTTTGTTCCGCTGGCGCTGCGCGGCGACGCCGGGCAGCTCTTCGAGAACTGGTTCGTCATCGAGCGCATCAAGCGCGCCGGCAACCACGGCCGCCACACGGGGTTCTACTTCTGGCGCACCTACGATAAGCACGAGATCGACCTCGTGGAGGATCTCGACGGCAGGCTCACCGGCATCGAGTGCAAGTGGTCACCAGCGTCCCGGGTCAAGGCCCCCAAGGCCTGGCGGCAAGCCTATCCAGAGGCCGCCTTCGAGGTCGCGACGCGGCAGAACTGGGCCGAGTACCTCGAAGGCCGGGACTGAGCGCGCGGAGCGTCACGCCGTCCCAGGTCCGAGCCCGGCCAGCCTAAGCGGTCCCACCGAGGAACGTTTCGAGCGATGTGCCCCCGGCGCCGACAAGCAGGGCGTCCGCGCCCGGGAAGCGAGCGCGGAAGGCCTCGAGCCCGCGGTAGTCCGCGCCGCCGCCGCTCGCGCCGCCGCTCTTGACCTCAATGGCCGTGACGGCGCGCCCGCGCACGCTCACGAAGTCGACTTCGGTAGGGCCATCGCGCCAGTAGCGCACTTCGCCGCCTTCGCGCTGCGCGACGGCGAGCAGATGCGCGCCCAGGGCCGTCTCGACGATCCTGCCCCAAAAGGCGCTGTCTGCGCGCGCTTCTTCAAAGCGCGCCCCCGACAGCGCCGTCATCAGGGCCGTGTTCATGACGAGCAGCTTGGGGCTCGACGAGCGCCTCTGCACGGGCCTGCTCGAGTGCTTCTGCAGGCCCGTCACCAGCCCCGTGCTGGCGAGCAGGTCGAGGTAGTGCGCAAGCGTGGTCGTGTTGCCCGCATCGGTCAGCTGCCCGATCATCTTGCGGTACGAGAGCTCCTGCCCGGAGTACTCGCAGGCGAGCGCGAACAGCCGCCGCAACAGAGCCGGCTTGTCGATGCGCGTGAGCAGAAGGACGTCGCGTGACACGGTGGTCTCGACGATCGCGTCGAGGATGTACGCCCGCCAGCGCTCGTGGTCGCCGAGGTACCGTGCGGCGCCCGGGTAGCCTCCATGGAAGAGAAAGGTGTCGAGGTCCCAGGCGAAGGCCTCGCGGCACTCGGCGAAGGTCCAGTGCGTGGAGCGCACCGTCTCGAAGCGCCCGGCGAGGCTCTCGGGCAGGCCGCGCCCCGCGAGAAGCGGCGACGAACCGAGAAGGACCACGCGGAGGTCGCGCGCGGCCCTGGTGTCGGCGTCCCACTCGGCCTTGACCTGCTCGGGCCAGCCCTGCGCCTTTTGCACCTCGTCGAGAACGAGGATGGAGGGCGCGCTCTGCTGCCGGGCGGCGCGCCACTGCTGCGCGACCCACTCGGGGCCGAAGGGCACGGGGCTGTCGGCGCTCGCATAGACGTGGGGCAGATCGAGCTCCTCGAGGGCCTGACGCACGCTGGTCGTCTTGCCGCTCTGCCGGGGGCCGAAAAGGATCTGCATGGCCCCGCGTCCCTCGCGCAGGCGCGAGACGAGCAGGTCGGTGGTGTAGCGGCGGTACATCGTGCCGGCCTCCTCGCGGAAATCGCTCAACGTAGTGAGCAGTATTGCTCAGTATGG
>CAIOZS010000248.1 GCA_903862845.1 uncultured Thermoleophilia bacterium | reverse complement strand
GGTCATGCGCGGCCACTGAGACTGCGGCCACGAGCCCAGCGGTGATGAAACCCCACTTCTTTCTGCTGCTGGTCATGATCATCTGCTGTCGTGTTTGCGGTGCCGGATGATGCGCTGAGGACGCGTGTCGCCCTCGGATCGCTTACTGCGTGGCGTGGCAGCTATCGGCGGCGCAGCCTGTGGCGGGGCACACGAGCTGCCCCCCGGAGGTGGTGGACTGCGACGTCTGCGCCGGGGCGGACTGTGCTGCCGCGGTCGCCGTCGGGCCGAGGATGCGGCCGGTCAGCTGGACGGTCACGAAGATGGCGAAGGCCGTGAACAGCGTGACGAGGAGCACGGCGATCACGTTCTTGAGGGTGCGGTTCACAGGGTCTCCTGGGTCCGGGCGGAAGGCGTTGAGGGACGCGCCATGCGGCGCGCGGCCCCGGTGATCCACTTCCAGTGCAGCGCGAAGTGGACGACGAGCAGGGCGATGGTGGCGTCGGCGGTGAACGAGTGCACCGAGATCCAGAGGGCGCTCGGGGCTACTGCGAAGCCGAGCGCCCCGGCGATCGCCCGCGACACCATGAAGCCGCTGAGCGTCACGCCTACAGCAGCCACGAACAGGGCGCTGTCGATGACAAGGTTCAGCCTGGGCGTGTGACGCAGGTGCACCGCAAAGCGCCGCGCGATCGCCATCGTCCTCTCCCAGTTGATGATCAGATGCAAGAGCAGAGGCGCTATCGCCGCGGCGCAGAGCCATTCGTGGACGGCCAGCCCCGTCCAGGACGGGTTGTACGCCACGAGCAGTGCGCCGAACAGGCCGAGATCGAGCCACAGCCGCGAACGTGCGGACATCGGCGCTCCTTTCGTCGGTCGGTGGACAGATACGCGGCGCTGCGGACCTTGCGGCGACGCACACCGCACTCTCGCAGGCCGAGATGTAGCGTCGGTTGCGGCGCGGCAACGGTGCCGTAACGCAGGGCGACGCCGCCGCGAAGGAGGTTACGGACCTGTAGCCGCACCGCAGGCGCTTCGCAAGCTCGCGGGGGCACACTCAGAGCACGAGGCCGGCAGTCCGCCGGCGGCACAGTGATCACAAAGAAAGGTGCGAGATGGCCGACACCACAGGCGAGAACGCGGGAGCGACGCCGGGCGCAGAGCCGCCGGGCGCGACCCCCGAGCAGACTCCGGCGGTCGAGCCGGCGGCCGCAGCGGCGCCGGCCGATGAGGCGCCGACGAGTGCCCTGCCGGCCGCCGAAGCACCAACGATTGCCGTGCCGGCCGCGGAAGCGCCGACCGTGGCGCAGACCGCGGCGACTCCCTCTGCGGCGCCCGCGGCGCCCCGGCAAGCCTGGTTCCGCAAACGCTGGGTGGTCGTCGTGGGCGCCGTCGCCGCGGCCATCGTGCTGCTACTCGGCGGCGTCGCGATCGGCGCCACGATCCGCGGTCACGACGGCGGGACCGGCCACCGCGGAGCGGGCGGCCCCGGCCAGTCCAGGCAGGGTGGCGGCGGGTTCGACCAGGGCGGCAATGGCCAGGGTCACGACGGCTTCGACCGTGGCGGCAACGGCGGCTTCGACCAGGGCGGCCACGGTCAGGGCGGCGGCCAAGGCGGCCAGAACGGCCAGCCGCAACCCTACGGTACGCCGCAGCCTCAGGGCTCGACCGCTCCCGCCCAGTGACCTCCGCGCTCAGCCGCCCCTGCGCGACCCCCGGGGCGGCTGAGCCCGTGCTACGATCCCGCCATGACTGAGCGCCCGCAGAGCATCCTCGTCATCGAAGACGACCCTGCCGTGGCCGAGGCCCTCATCGAAGGCATCGGCGACGAGGGCTACGAGGTCCATTGGGAGGCCACGGGCACCGGCGGCGTTGCGCATGCCCGCGACCGTTCGCCGCAGCTGATCGTCCTCGATGTGCGCCTGCCCGATGGCTCGGGCTTCGATTTCTGCCGGCAGATTCGCCTTCTCGGGCTGCGCCAGCCCATCCTCATGCTCACCGTGCAGGCCGACGAGGTCGACAAGGTCCTCGGCCTCGAGATGGGCGCCGACGACTATCTCACCAAGCCGTACCGCCTGCGCGAGCTCATCGCCCGCATCCGCTCACTGCTGCGCCGCGCCTACGGCGAGCTCGCCTCCGCCCAGGCGGACATCCTCTACGCCGGCGACCTCACGATCGACCGCACGCGCGCCACCGTCACCCGCGACGGGCGCCCGCTCAACCTCACGCCCACCGAGCTCCGCCTGCTGGCCTTTCTGGCGCAGCACCCCGGCCAGGTCTTCTCCCGCGGGCAACTGATCGAGAACGTCTGGGGCAGCGACGCCGACTTCTACGACGACAAGACGGTGAGCGTTCACGTGCGCCGCCTGCGCGAGAAGATCGAGGTCGAGCCGGGCGATCCGCGCATCGTGCTCACCGTGCCCGGCCTCGGCTACCGGCTGGCCACGTAGGAGGCGGCGACGTGCACTCGCGCTCCCTCCGCCTCAAGCTCGCCCTGACCTACGCGGGCATGGCCCTGCTGACCGCCCTCATCCTTGGCGGCATCCTGCTGGCCGTGCTCGGCAGCTACTACTCGCGCGCCGAGCAGACCTACCTGCGCGCGAGCGCCGCGCTCGTCGCCGCCGACCCACCGCAGTTCGAGGACGCGGCGACGCTGGCATCGTGGACGCAGGCGGCGGCGCTGACCACGCAGACCCGCGTGCGCGTCTTCGCTCGGGGCGGGGCCCTGCTCGCCGACTCCGGGTCGCCCCGCGCGCTCGACGCCGACAACCTCCTGCATACGGAGGCGCACGGGCGCGGCGACGGCGACCGCCTTCCCGACCCGTTCGGTCGCGGCCTGTTCGGCAGCTCGAGCGGCTCGCGCTCGAGCCGCACGCTGACCGTGGCGCTGAGCGGCGGGAGCGGCGCCTTCGTGCAGCTTTCGGAGGCGCCGGCCTCTGGCCGCGACGCGCTCGTGAGCGCGGCCCTCGCGTGGCTTCTGGCCGCGGCGCTGGCCGTCGGCCTCGCGGCTCTCGCCGGCCGGCTCGTGGCGGGCCGTATCTCGCGGCCTGTGGTCGCTCTCACCGCAGCCAGCGACCGCATGGCCGCCGGTGACCTCGGCGCCCGCGCCCCCGTCGCGGGACGCGACGAGGTCGGGCGCCTGGCCGAGTCGTTCAACGGTATGGCCGCGCGCGTTGAGACCACGGTCACGTCGCTGCGCCGCTTCGTCGCCGACGCGGCCCACGAGATCGGCACGCCGCTCACGGCGCTGCAGGCCGATCTCGAGCTCGCCGAACGCAAGGCTACCGGCCCCGACGAGCGCCGGCTCGTCGATCGCGCCCTCGTGCAGACGCAGCGCCTGGGGACGCTCTCGGACAACCTGCTGCAGCTCTCGCGCCTGGAGGCCGGCGAGTCAGGCGGCGCGGGCCAGCGAGTCGACATCGCCGCGCTGGCCCGGGAGGCCGCGGGCAGCGTGGCCTCGCGAGCGGAGCAGTCCGGCATCGAGCTTCATCTCGCGATCACGGAGACTAGTCTGGTCGTCGTTGCCGAGCGCGCGCAGCTCCAGACCGTGCTCGCCAACCTCCTCGACAACGCGCTCAAGTTCACGCCCGAGGGCGGCAGCCTGACGCTCGGCGTGCAGGCGGAGGGCGCGGCGGCCGTCGTGACCGTCGCCGACACCGGCGTGGGCATCCCGGCCGACGAGCAGAGCGGCATCTTCGGCCGCTTTCACCGCGCGCGCAACGTCTCTGCCTATCCCGGCAACGGTCTCGGCCTGGCCATCGTCAAGGCGGCCGTCGCGCGCAGCGGCGGCGCCGTCTCGCTCACGAGCTCCGCCGCGGGCACCGAGTTTCGCGTATCCCTGCCGCTGGCGTAGCGCCGCCGCTGGTGTAGCTTTAATCGGCAATCCCGTGGAGAGCGACTGAGGAGAACGCGCATGAAACCGTTCCGCGCGAAATGCCCCAACTGCGGCGAGGTCTTCGAGGAGCCCCGGCATCTCACCCTGGTCCACGTGATGTCGACCAAGCTTCTGACCTGCCCCGCCTGCGGCAAGAGCGCCATGATGAAGACCGATGTGACAGACCCCGCTACCTGGCCGAAGCAGTAGCGGCCGCGCAGGACGGCTCGGCGGCCGTCGCCAGACGGTCGGCGCGCTCCCACGGCAGCTCCACGAAGCAGCGCCCGGCGTAGACGCGGGCGCGCAGCTCGCTGCCTGAGACGGGCGTGCGCAGGCAGTCGTTCGCGCCCGCCTCAAGGCCGGCCGTGATCTCGGTGCCGTCGCGGCCGGCCGCCAGCAGCACCAGGTACGGCGGCCCCGCCAAGCGATAGTGCCGCACGAGGCGGCAGATCTCCGCACCGTCAATCCCGGGCAAGTCCCAATCCAGAATCGCCAGCCGCGGCGAGTCCGGTTCGAGCAGCGCGTCCAGCGTCTCGGGGCCGTCACGGGTCTCAAGCACGGCGTAGCCGTGCCCCTTCAAGGCCTTCACGAGCGCTCGCCGTGACCCGGCGCTGCCGTGCGCGATCAGCACATCCATGCGACTCCCCTCCCTCGCCGCCCCGTCACGCGGCGCCAGACTCGCCAGCTCTCACACTCGTCGGCGCCGTGGTTCCCAAGGGCGATGAGCACGGCTCCCCTGCATGGCACCGCACGGGAGAAAGCCGTTGCATGGACGGGCGACGCGCTCGGCGGCAGCGGCAGCGGCGACAGCGGCGGCAGCGGCCCCGTTCGCCCGGCCGCGCCCGCCGAAACGCCGCACAGAGGCAGGCGGCCAGGACACCGTCGAGACGCTCCTTCGACGCAGCGACGAGGCCCGGTACAGGGCCAAGCAGGCGGGCCGCGACAGGGTCGTTGCCTGGGACCGCTGAGGGCCGGCTTCCCGGCCGCCCGCCGCGCTTCTGCCGGCGCCCGCTGTGAGACGACCCATTCAAGCCGCGTCCGGCCCCATGCTACGATGTGGTCAGCAGGGCACATGGGAGGGGAGGCCGATGGCCGACGCCACGAGCGAGACGGGCCTTGAGAGGCGGGGCGGTTTCGATACGCTCGCCCCGACCTTTCAGACGCGCGCGTCCAAGCTCCGTCCCGCGCGCGCTCACCTCGAGCTGGTGGAACGCACGGCGCTCGTCGACGCGCTGCTGCGCTCACCGGCGTCACTGCTCGTCGTGTCGGCGCCGGCGGGGTACGGCAAGAGCACGCTGCTGGCGCAGCTTGCCGACGCCGCGCCGGTACCGGCGTCGTGGCTGCAGCTCGACGCCACCGACAACGACCAGGTCGTCTTCCTCACGTACCTCACGGCGGCGCTGAGCCGCGTCGCCCCCGTGGACCCTACCGTCGCCGACCTGCTGCAGGTGCAGACGCCGCCGATCGACGAGCTCATTCTCCCGCGGCTGGGCGAGGCGCTGGATGCAGCCCAGCCGTTCCTGCTCGTGCTCGACGACGCGCACCTGCTGCAGAGCGAGGCATGCTGGGGTCACCTCGCTCTGCTGCTCGGGCAGCTTCCCCCGGGAGCTCGCCTGGCCCTGGGGACGAGGAGCGAGGTTCCCCTGCCGATCGACCGGCTGCGCGCCGAGGGGCGCCTGGCCGAAGCGCGAATTAGCGACCTGCGCCTGACCCGCACCGAAGCCGACGAGCTCCTGACGCTGCACGGCGCAGAGGCCGACGACGAAGCGCTCGACGGCCTCCTCGAGCTCACTGAAGGCTGGGCCACCGGCCTCTACCTCGCTCTGCTCGCGGGCGACGGCCGGCCCATCGCCGAGTGGCTCCCCCACTTGCGCGGCGACTTGCACGTCATCGCAGGGTACCTCACGGGAGAGGTCCTCGAGCGCCAGCCGGCGGAACTGCAGGAGTTCCTTCTGCGCACGTCGATCCTCGACCAGCTCTGCCCCAGTTTGTGCAGCGCGGTGACCGGAAACGCCGACGCGCCCGAACATCTGGCCCGCCTCGCACGAGAGAACCTCTTCGTGACGGCGCTTGACGACCGCGACGAGTGGTACCGGTATCACCACCTGTTTGCGGAGTTGCTGGCCGCGCAGCTGGAGCGCCGCGCGCCGGATGAAGCGCCGTGCCTGCACGCGCGCGCGGCGACGTGGTACGACCAGCGTGGGGACGCGGGGCGCGCCGTACGGCACTGGGTGGCCGCCGGCGACATCGCCACGGCGGCCTGGCCGGCCTTCGTGGCTGTGCAGGAGCACGTCGATCGCGGCCAGGTCGAGAGCGCGCGCCGCCTGCTCGACGCGTTCACCGACGCGGAGCTCTCGCGACACCTTGCTCTGACGATGGCGGCCGGGTGGTTCTACGGCACCGTCATCGGCCATCCATCGAAGGGCGAGCGCTGGCGACACGCCGCCTGCAGCGTCGCGGTCGGAGACGATTGCATGCCGGACGATCTGGGCTCGTGGCGCTCCTGGCAGCTGGGCCTCCGCGCCTTCCTGGCTCCGGACGGCGTAGCGGGGATGCTGAAGGACGCGGAGAGCAGCGTTGCCTGCGTGCGGCCGAGCTCCGCTCATGCTGTCGAGAGCCAGCGCGTTCTGGGCGTAGCTCTGTACCTCAGCGGGTCTCCCCGCCGCGCCGCGCTGGCGTTCCGTAAGCTGCTACGCGACTCGGCCGATCCGGTCACGCGCTCCTACGGCCTGGCCTTCCTCTCGCTCATCGCCGCCGACCAAGGCTGCCGGGATGAAGCTCGAGAGCTTGACCGGCAGGCGCTGGAGCTCACTCCCGGCATGGCCCTCGACCTCTCCCCGGGGATGTACATGGCAATGCCCATGCTGCTGGCGCACGCGCGCGTTGTCGCGGCAGGCATCGACCCTGACTGGCGCCGACAGGTCGAGTCGTGCGAACACTACCTCGCGAACATGGTGCCGCAGATTCCGTGGCGAATCATCCTGATCTGTGCGGTTCTCGGTGAGATCTGCCTGCAACGTGCTGAGCTTGATGACGCCGATCGCTGGGCCACGCAAGCCGAGGCGCAGCTGCGCACGGACGGCAACGCGGGCATGCTCCACGGCCGCGTCCAGCGCCTGCGCCAGGCACTGGAGGAGCTCCGCATGGCCGATCCGCTCACCGCCGCCGAGCGCCGCGTGCTCGATCTGCTGCCCACGCAGCTCAGCGCCCCGCAGATTGCGGCGCGCCTGTTCGTCAGCGGAAACACGGTCAAGACGCACATGAGCCACTTGTACGCCAAGCTCGGGGTGACCACGCGCACCGGAGCCGTTGACCGCGCCCGTGAGCTCGGGCTGCTGCGGCCGCCCGAGCGCGGCTAGCCGCCGCCGAGAATCACCCTGTTGGTGTGATGACCGTGACGGCACGCCCGCCGTATGCTGTGCCCGAGCCGCATTGACCCGCGCTCTGCTTCGTCCCGCGGGACGGCGGACACAACAGCAAGGGGGAGCTCCATGAAACGTCTTGTCGTCACACTCGCACTGGCGGTGGTCCTGCTCGTCGCGCTGGCCGCTCCGGCCGGCGCGAACACGGCGGTCTGGCACCCGTGCACCGTTGCCACGTTTGCCGCCGGCGACTACGGCTCCTTCCTCGAAGGCATGGCCGCCGACAGCCACGGCATCCTGTTCGGCACGCTCACCACCTGGGGCTACGTGAGCGAGGATGGCTCCGTGGCGGACTCCAACATCGGCGAGATCTGGAGCGTCGCACCCGACGGCGACAAGGGGCTTGTCGCGACCCTGGACCTGAGCCCCAACGGGATGCTCCTCGGCATCGCCGTCGACCGCCGCGACCGCGTCTACGTCGTCAGCGCCGACTTCGGCGAGCCGCAGACCGTGGGCTCCGGCGTGTACCGCGTCGACCCCGACGGCTCGCTGGTCAAGGTAATTGCGCTGCCGGCCGGAAGCTCGCCCAACGGCCTCGCCTTCCGCGGGGACCGCGCCTACATCACCGACAGCGCCTTGGGCGCCGTGTGGAGCGCGCGCGTCGGTGACCGTGTCGCCACGCCGGCCGCCCCCTGGATCCAGGACGCGCTGCTGGCGCCTGGCGACCCTGCGTCCGACCCGACAATGATGGGCCTCGGCGCCAACGGTATCGCCTTCCGTGGCGCTCGTGTCTACGTGAGCGTCTCAGACTACGGCCGCATCGTATGCGTGCCCATTCACGCCGGCGACACGCCCGGAACACCTCAGGTGGTGTGCGAGGTGCCGGAGCTGGTGACCGCCGACGGCATCGCCTTCGACGCGCCCGGCGGGCTCTGGGTCACGACCAACTGGGGGACCACCGGCGGAGCTCCGAGCGGGGCGCTGTATCGCCTTTCGCCCTCCGGCGCCGTGCAGCAGCTCGCCGACGACCCCGGCTGGCTGAACTACCCCACCATGCCGGTGTTCGGCAGCACGAGGGCTACCAACCACACCCTCTACATCGCCAACGGCGCGTACTTCGACTACGAGGACGGCAGCGCACCCGACATCCAGGCACTCCCGGTCGGCATGCCGGGCCTGCCGCTGAAGTGAGGAGGCCTCCCGTGGAACTCGATGACTGCCTCACCTTCGCCACCGAACATCCGATCTGCTACATGGCCACGCAGGAGGGCGACCAGCCCCGGGTGAGGCCGCTACTTCTGTGGTTCGCCGACAAGCGCGGCTTCTACTTCATGACGATGTCGCCGAAGCAGTTCTCGCATCAGCTCCACGTGAACCCCAAGGTCGAGGTGTGCTTCTACAACGGCGCCACCGAGCTGCCTGAGGCGCAGATGATGCGCCTCACCGGCGCCGTTGAGCTCCTCGACGACGCCGAGCTGGTCAGGAAGGTATGCGAGGAGCGGGCGGCGCTCGAAGGGATCATCGGCAGGCCGCTCGAGCCGATCGCCGAGGTCTTCCGCATCGCCTCCGGCGAGACTCGCTTCTGGACGCTCATGGATATCCTCAAGGAGCCCGAGCTGGAGATGCTCAGGTTCTGAGCGGGTGAGCGTTCGCGCGAGAGCCCTCGGGCAACGCCCGGCGAACAGGGCCGGCGGTCGGAGCCGCGCCCGGCGCCTTCGTGGCGGCTCGCGTATGATGCTTGGGACGTCACGCATGAGTCTCGGAGGTCGTCGACGAAGCGCAGGACCCTCGCCGCCCAGAACATCAGCCGCATGTGCCTCGTGTGCGGCGCCGGCAACCCTCTCGGCCTCCAGGCCCGCTTCTACGAGCTGGAGGCCGAGACCGCCGGCGCCGGAGGCGCGGGAGCCGGCGGGGGCGCCGACGCCGGAGACGCCGGCGGGGGCGCCGCCGCCGGCCGCGAGCTCCTCGGCGTCTTCACGCTGCGCGAGGAACACCAGAGCTACCCCGGCCGGCTGCACGGCGGCATCAGCTCGGCGATCCTCGATGAGACGATCGGCCGTGCCATCACCATCGCCCACCCCGGCACCTGGGGCGTCACCGCGGAGCTCACGCTGCGCTACCGCAAGCCGCTGCCCTTGAGTGGCGAGATCCGCGCCGTGGGCCGCATCACGCGAGACACGCGCCGCCTCTTCGAAGGCACCGGTGAGATCCTCCTCGGCGACGGCACCGTGGCCGTCGAAGCGTCGGGCAAGTACCTTAAGATGACGCTGGACGAGATCACGGGCGACGACTTCGACCAGCGCGAGTGGTTCAGCGATCCACGCGAGAGGCCGGACGAGATCGACCTCTAACTCAGTTCTTCCCGTGGCAAGCGCGACCCGCGGCCGCCGAAAACGGGCGCTGCGAGCAGGCTGGGCCGCCACGGCGGGGTAGTGCTGCGAGGGCTGCCCTCCCGTCAGGGTCGTGCGGACGGCCCTCCTGAAGGCATGCCCCCGGGAGGTGGTGCGCCGCCCGGCAGACCGCCGGGCGGAGTCCCGCCGGGCGGCGGGGGGCCGCCGGGGAACCCGCCGGGCGCTCCCGGCAGCGGCATGCCGGGAAGCGGCGTCACGGGGGACGCTCCGTGACCGTACAGCCAGTCGCCGGTCACCGAGTAGACGCCCGCCGCCGCGCCGACGAAGAGGAGCGCGGCGGCCAGCGGCACTGCCACCCGGCGGGGGGCGCGTGCCAACGGCAGCGCGCCCAGCAAAGCCAGCGCGCCCAGCGCCGGCAGGTAGAAGCGGCTCGTCAGCGGGAAGCTCATGCTGGAGCGCACGACCGTCGTCCAGTCGTAGGCGAGGTAGGTGAGCCACACCGCCAGCCACCAGGCAACCAGGCAGGCCACCACGGCGAGGTCGCGGCGCCGGGCCGGCGAGCGAGTCCTGCGCGCCGCGACGAGCGCCCACGCTACGCCGGCCGCGGCGAGGACTCCAACAGGCATCCCGATGAGGAGCGGCAGCGGCATCGTGCGCAGGTTGCGCAGCACGGCGCCGGGCGAAAACGACACGCCCTGCGAGTACCCGGTGCGCAAGGGCGCACCGAACACGAGCCGGTCGTAGACCAGCGCCAGGGCGGGGCCTATCGCGCCCGCGGCGCCCCACAGGGCGAGCCAACGGGCGCGCATCGGCGATCCGCGCCGCGCGACCCACAGTACCGCCGTCACGACGAGCACGCCCAGCACAACGACCGCGGTGTAACGCACCGTGACCGCCGCGCCGGCGAGCAGAAACCCGAGCGCGCCGGCGAGCCCCGCCCGGCGCCCGGCGCGCTCGTCGAGGAGCGCCCAGATCACGAGGCCGGCGCCGCCGGCCAGCAGGGACGCCTCCGTCGCGCTCGGCATGTACGCCTCGTGCAGCATCGTGACGAGAGTGCCGGACGAGCAGAACAGCGCCACGGCGAACGCTCCGCCCCAGGCGCCCAGCCAGCGGCTCCCCGCCGGCCACAGCCCGCCGCAGCCGATGAGAAGGAAGAAGATGGGCGCCAGCCGCGTGAGGCCGAGAGCGGCGAACGGCGCCGCCAGGAAGGGGTACCCGGGGTTCTTCTCGCTGACGAAGGCGCCCGCCGGCGTCTTCGTCCACTGCACGATGCCGATGCCGCTGTTCCAGCCGTCGTCTAACTTCGACAGCTCGGCAGAGAGCTGCCTGTACTGTGCCGCGTCGAGCGCCACGCGTCCATCGAGGAGCGCGGCGATCGACGCCCTATAGGCATAGGGATCCGGCTGGCGCAGCTTGTACTGGGGCACGAGCGCGACCCCGACGGCAAGCACGATGCTCGCGAGGGCGAAGGCGGGCGGCCAGGCGCGCCTCCGTCTGTTCACGGCGTCGCTCAAGCGGCTCCCTCCCGACGCGCACCGACCCCTGGACGTAGCGACACTACCAGTCTGTCAGGGGTACGTCCCAGCCGCTCCCGGCACCTCGTCCGGCGCGCGCGCTTTGCCGAACCCGCGCGCAGCGCCGGACGAGATTGCGCTCCGGCTCGTCCGGCGTCACGAGCCGTCGTGGCGCTGCTGAAGCCCCGCGTCGCGACGATGTACACACTCTCTCAGTTCCTTGTCGCGCTCCAGCGCGCCTCTGACTCTCGTCAACCAGTTCATGATCCAGACCTCGTCGGTCGCTGTCTCCTTTACGTGCGAACGTGCCTTGTTCCCATTCCCCTATGCAGACAGGGGTAATCGTTCATGTTGCGTTCATGCTTCCCGGTCACAACCTCGGTCAGGACCTGCAAACGACGAGCGGCGCGGCTGGTGCATCGGAGCCGCGCGAAGGAGTGAGAGCCATGGAAGCAGAGTTGCAGACCGCCGGGCGGCGCAGCCTCGCCGGTCCCCGGCCGCGCAAGCTCTTCGCGCGGCTCTTCGCCGTGCTCGCCGTCTTCGGCTTGTTCGTCAGCGTGGCGCTGGTGGCTCCCGTCACCAAGGCCGCCGAGATCGTCGCCCCCGGCGGCGCGCTCATCGCCGTCGGCCGCGTCGCGGCGATGGCCGGCACGTACTTGATGCTCGTCACTCTGCTGCTGATCGCCCGCATCCCGGCGGTCGAGCGCGCCGTCGGCCAGGACAAGCTGGTGAAGCTGCACCGGCGCCTCGGTCCGTGGGTGCTCGCGCTCATCGGCGTGCACGTCGTCGCCGTTGCCTTGGGCTACGCGCAGCAGGTCAAGACCGGCGCCCTGCACGAGCTGGGCGTCATGATCACCACCTTCCCCGGCATGGTCATGGCGGCCGCCGGCTTCGGCCTGCTGCTGATGGCCGGCCTCACCTCGTACAGATACGCGCGCCGCAAGATGCGCTACGAGACCTGGTGGGCCGTCCACCTGTACACCTACCTCGCGGTGGCGCTGTCGTTCGCGCACCAGCTCTGGACCGGCGCCCCCTTCTTGGGTCATCCGGCGGCGCGCGCCTGGTGGATCGGGGTCTGGGCGCTCACGGCAGGCACGGTGCTGACCTACCGCTGGGTCGTGCCGCTGGAAGTCAGCCTGCGGCACCGGCTGACCGTGCATGCGGTGCAAGAGGAGGCGCCCGGCGTCGTCTCTGTGGTCATGCGCGGGCGCCGCCTCGACCGCCTGCCGGTCGCCGGCGGCCAGTTCCTTCACTGGCGCTTTCTGCGCCGCGGCATGTGGTGGCAGGCGCACCCCTACTCGGTCTCGGCGCTGCCGAGCGGCAACGAGATCCGCATCACCGTCAAGGACCTCGGCGATCACAGCGAGTCGCTGAGGCGGCTCACGCCGGGGACGCGCGTGGCCATCGAAGGCCCCTACGGTGCCTTCACCCACCATGCGCGCCATACCGACCGCGTGCTCCTCGCGGCGGCCGGCGTCGGCGCCACGCCCGTGAGGGCGATGCTCGACGACCTGCCCCGCCACGTGGACGTGGTCGCGATCCTGCGCGGCTCGAGCGAGCACGACCTGGTGCTCCGCGCTGAGATCGACCAGCTCGTCGCCGCGCGCGGCGGACGACTTCACGAAGTCGTGGGACCGCGCTCAGAGGCGCCGCTCGACGCCCCGGCGCTGAACCGGCTCGTCCCCGACATCGCGCAGCGCGACGTGTTCGTGTGCGGCCCGGGCGGCTTCATGCGGAGCTTCATCGACGCCGCCCTCACTCTGGGCGTGCCTCGCGCGCGCATCCACCACGAGGACTTCGCCTTCTAGGCGCAGTGCCACGACGATCCGACACACGGAGGAACGACCATGAACCGCTCACCAGTCGTCATCGCCGCCACAGTGGCCGGGCTGGCCCTGGCCCTGGGTTTCCGCCCGCAGGCGGCGACGACCACCACCGCGAACACCGCGGCGCTCACCACCGGCAACGCCAACGTCTCCGGCGCGCAGACCGTGGTCGGCAGCGATCAGGCCCTGGCCGGCGGGCTCGGCGACATCCAGGTCAAGGTGACGGCGGCCAACGGCAGGATCGTCAGCGTCGGCATGGCCAAGATGAACCTGCACGGGCCGCAGTCCCAGCAGATCTCAAGCAGCGTCATCCCGCAGCTCGAACAGCAGACCATGGCCGCCAACGGCGGCCCCATCCACGGTGTCTCCGGCGCCACCTACACCAGCAAGGCCTACGCCACGTCGCTGCAGGCCGCGCTGAGCCAGCTCAAGGGAGGATCCAATGCAGCGCTTGCAACAGGTAATGGGAACGGTAGTGTCCTTCAGCCTCAGGGAGGCGGAGAGAGCGACTGACGGCGCGCCGTCAGGCAGCGACGCGGCAGCCCGCGTCGCCGCCGAAGCAGCGCTGGAGCGCGCCGCGGCCAAGCTCCGCTGGGTGGACGACGTCTTCAGCACCTGGAAGCCGCAGAGCCCGGTGAGCCGCTTGCGGCGCGGCGAGATTGAGCTGGACGCCGCGCCGCCCGAGGTCGCCGAGGTGCTTGAGCTCTGCCGCAGAGTGAAGGACGCGACGGACGGCTGGTTCGATCCCTGGAGCATGCCCGGCGGGCTGGACCCTACGGGCCTCGTCAAGGGCTGGGCTGCCGAGCAGGCGCTCGACGAGATCAAGAAGGCCGGCGTGCCGGCGGCGCTGATCAACGCCGGCGGCGACATTGCCGCCTACGGGCGGCCGGCGCCCGGCCAGCCCTGGCGGATCGGGATCCGCCATCCGCTGGCCGAGGACCGGCTGCTGCTCATGGTCGAGCTGGACGGCCCCGGCGCCATCGCCACGTCCGGGACGTACGAACGCGGCGAGCACCTCATCGACCCGCACACGGGCGCGCCGGCCCGCGGGCTGCTGTCGGCGACCGTCGTCGGTCTCGACCTGGCGTTTGCCGACGCCCTCGCCACGGCGCTCTTCGTCTCGGGCGGCGCGCTGCTGGAACGCATCAGCCGCCTGGCCGGCTACCACGGTTTCACCGTCTCGGGCGACGGGATCGTGCGCGCGACGCGCGGCCTGCCCGTCGCCCTCAAGCTCGCGGCATAGGAAGGGTGATCGTCATGCGCGTCCCCACGCCCACGGTCGACGCGGCCACGAGGTCGCCGCCCATGCGCCTCAGTGCCCACTGGGCGATCGCCAGACCGAGACCCGACCCCCCGCGCTCCTGCGAGCGCGAAGAGTCGGCGCGGTAGAAGCGGTCGAAGATGTGCTCCAGCTCGTCGGGAGTCATGCCCTCGCCGTGATCGGTCACGGTGACCGAGCTCACGCCGCCCGCCGTGAGCGCCTGCACCTCGACCGCAGCGCCCGGCGGAGAGTGCTCGAGCGCATTCCTCAGGACGTTGGCCAGGGCGCGCTGGACGTGCCGCTCGTCGCCGGCGGCCGGGGCGCTGTCCGCCCCACCCGCTTGCACCGTCACGCCACCTGCGGCGGCCAGGCCCGCCAGCTTGTGCGCCGTCTGGCGGGCGAGGGCCGCCAGGTCGAAGCGCTCGTCCACGAGCTGCTCCTGGTGGGCGTCGATGCGTGACAGCGTGAGCAGGTCATCCACCATACCGGTCATGCGGTCGACCTCCTCGAGCCCGCTGCGCAGCAGCGGCCGCGCCTCGTCGGGAAAGGCCGTGTCGCGGAGCGCCACCTCGAAGTCGGTCTTCATGATGGCGAGCGGCGTGCGCAGCTCGTGCGAGGCGTCGGCGATGAAGCGCTTCTGCGCCGCCACGTTGTCGCGGATCGGCCGCAAGGTGCTGCGCGCGTACAGCAGGCCGCCGATGCCCACCGCCAGGATGATGGCCCCGTCCACGGCGAGCAGCCGCCAGCGAAACGAGCCCAGCGACCGCGTCACGAACTCCTGCTCTGTCTCCCCGGGAGTGAAGACGCCCCGCGCCGCCGCCTGCAGGTCGCTGCGCACGTTGAGGTAGGTGATGAAGCTGGACACCACGACCAGGATGACGACGATCCCGGCGAACAGCAGCGCCAGGCGCAGGTGGGCGCGCGCGAACACGTCGGGGCCGCGCGGCTCAGCCAAGCCCCGCCTGCCCCTCTTTCGCGGCGCGCAGCACGTAGCCGGCGCTGCGCCGCGTCTCGATGCGGCTGGGCGCGCCGGGCCGGTCGAGCTTGCGGCGCAGACGGCCCACGTACACGTCCACGATGTTGGAGAACGCGTCGTAGTCCCCGTCCCAGGCGTGGTCGAGGATGCGCTCGCGCGTGAGCACCTGCCCGGGGTGCCGCATGAACAGCTCGAGCAGGCCGAGCTCTTTGGCGCTGAGCGTGACCTCCTCGCCGCCGCGTAGCACGCGGCGCTGCGCCAGGTCAAAACTGAGGTCGCCGACCACGAGAGTCGGCGGCAGCGTCACCGGCGGCCGCCGCAGCAGCGTGCGGATGCGCGCCAGGAGCTCCTCGAAGGCGAACGGCTTGACCAGGTAGTCGTCGGCGCCGCTGTCGAGGCCGGTCACTTTGTCGGCGGTGGCGTCGCGGGCCGTCAGCATGAGGACGGGGACGGCCAGCCCCCGGTCGCGCAGCTCGCGGCACACGGTGAAGCCGTCCACGCCCGGCAGCATGACGTCGAGGAGCAGCAGGTCGTAGCGCGAGCCGTCGGCGTCGTCGCGCGCGGCCGCCAGGCGCTTGCGCGCGGCGAGGCCGTCGTGCAGCACGTCCACAGCGTAGCCCTCGGCCTCGAGGCCCTTCTTCACCGACTGGGCGAGCTTGACAGAGTCTTCCACGATCAGGATGCGCATGTCTGGGGCGGCCTCCTCGGTCGTCCGGCGCCCGCGGCTAGCGTCGCCGCATTCCTGGCGCGGGATTCACGCGCTCAGGGCATCCGCGCGGGCACGGACTTCGCCAGATCATAGACTTGCGTCGCTCTCTGCGAGCCGCCGGCTGTCAGGTGGGCGGACGACGCGCTGCCAAGGCACAGCCCGCAGCGCTCAGGTGCGGCCGTGGGGCATCTCGACGTGGTCCACCCAGGCGGATCGCTGGGAGCCGAGCGAAGTCGCGGCGACCTCGGCGCGCAGTTCCAGAGTCGCCGGCGTGAACGTCTCGAGCGTCTCGCGCAGCTTGCCGACGCGTTCCTGGTAGCCGAGCTGCGAACGCCAGGCCGCGATCGCGTCCTTGTCGTCCCAAGCCCCCAGGCTGATGAACCTGTGGGGCTGGTTCTCGTCCTGAAAGAGCCGGCCGATGCCCGCGCCCGGCGAGTTGGCGGTCGTCCACTCGGCGAGCTCACGCCAGCCGGCGACAAAGTCCTTTTCTCGTCCGGGCTTCACGATCCACACGCCGTACGTGTAGGGCTGAAACACCATCGCCTTCTCTCGTCGGGCCGCGGGGCACGTCAGTTTGAGTGTTCCCATCGCGCGGCGGTCCAAGCAGACGGCCGGCGAAGGCGTTCCCGTTCGCGCCCGTCAGGCTCCGAGCCACTTCCTGAGCAGCGGCGCGACGAAATAGACGACGAAGATCGCGGCGAAGACGTAGAGAAGCGGATGCACCGTGCGCCAGCGGCCCTGGGCGAGCTGAACGGCCACATAGGTGAGAAAGCCGGCGCCGATGCCGTTGGCGATGCTGTAAGTCAGCGGCATCAGCGTGATCGTCATCGTCGCGGGCAGGCCGAAGCTGAGGTCGCGCAGGTCGAGCTTCTCGCGCTCGCTGAGCGTGCGGATGATCAGGTAGCCGACGATCACCAGGGCCGGCGCGGTGGCTTCGGCCGGCACCATGCCGGCCACCGGAGAGAAGACCATGGCGAGCAGGAAGCAGGCGCCCACAACGACGCCGACCCAGCCGGTGCGGCCGCCGGCGGCGACACCGGCGCCCGACTCCACGTAGGCCGTCGCCGAGGAGGCGCTCACGGCTCCGCCGGCCGCGGCCGCGACGGCGTCGATCAGCATCAGGCGCTTGAGACCCGGCAGCTCCCCGTCCTTCGTCGTATAGCCCGCCTGGCTGCCCACACCGGTGAGCGTGCCGAAGCTGTCGAAGAAGTCGCTGAGCATGAGGCTGAACACCCAGACGCAGGCGCTGAGCACGCCGAGCTTCGCGAAGGCGCCGAAGTCGAAGGCCCCGACGAGGCTGAAGTCGGGCAGGGCGACCGGCGACGCGGGGATCGCCGCGAACCCCTCGCGCACCAGCACGCCGCTGGTCGCCCAGTTGACCACGATGGCGAGCACGGTCGTGGCCAGGATGCCGAGCGGCACGGCGACGCGCCAGCCGCGGGCCAGCAGGGCGATCATCACCACAAGGCCGAAGAGCGTGAGGTAGACCGGCAGGCTCGCGAAATCGCCGAGCGCGAGCGGCGTCCCTTGTCCCTTGACGACGATCCCCCCGTTCACCAGGCCGAGAAAGAGGATGAAGAAGCCGATACCCACCACGATCGCCTGCTTGAGCTGCGCCGGCACGATGTGGAAGACCGCCTGGCGCACGCCGGTGAGCACGAGAAGAACGATGACGAGGCCTTCGAGAACGACCAGGCCCATGGCGTCGGCCATCGTGAGCCCCTGGCCCATCACGAGCTGGTAGGCCACGGCGGCGTTCACGCCCATGCCGGGGGCCAGCGCGTAGGCCCGGTTGCTGAACAGGGCCATCACCAGGGTCATGACGCCGGCGACGAGGCAGGTGGAGGTGAGCGCCGCCGCGTACGGCAGGCCCTTGCCCTGCCCCGCCGGGTCGTCGGCGAGGCTCAGGATGGCGGGGTTGACGAAGATCACGTAGCTCATGACGAAGAACGTCGTGAGCCCCGCCACGGTGTCGCGGGCCAGCGTCGTGCCGTTCTCGCGGAAGCTGAAGAGACGCTCGAGCATCAGCGCTCAGGTTCGACGGCGGCGGCCCCGATTCCCGCCGCCGGCCGCCTGAGGCCCGGCACACGGCCGGGCTTCAGGGGCCTCAGGTGTACTTGGGCGTGAACCAGGTGGCCGCCGTCAGGGTGGCGCCGCGGTAGACGGTCCTGACCCTCACGTCGACCCGCACGCCCTGCGGAGCCGTGTCTGGGGCCGGGGTGATCCGCACCCGCGCCACGCCCCGTGAGCCAGTGACGGCCGGCCGGCGCATGGCCCCCGACTTGAGCTTGAACGAGAACGTGACCGCGATGCCCTTCACCCCATGCCCCGCGGCGTCCTTGAGGCGGGCCTTCAGCCACATGGGGTCGCCGCACGGAGTGTGCGTCGAGACGCCGGCACTGAGCGCCGCCGCGCCGGAGCGCGCCTGCGCGGCGGCGGCCGGCCGCTCGCCCGTCAGGGCGACGACGCCGGCGCACGCGGCCAGCGCAGCGAGCGCGACGACGGCACCCAGGACCGTCCCGCAGCGAATCCTCATGCGTCCTCCTCCGCGGCATGGGCCACGACGACCCGGTCCCGGCCCTGCTCCTTGGCGGCGTACAGGGCGTCGTCGGCACGGGCAATGAGGTCGTCGGCCGACTCGCGGCCGCCGGTCGCGCCGCCGATGCTCACGGTCACGGCGAACTCGTGCCCGTCCGCGACGATCGGTGACGATCCGATTGCGCAGCGCACGCGCTCTAGCACGTCCCTTAGCTCCCTCTCGCCGGATCCGGGTACGAGCACGAGGAACTCCTCACCCCCAAAGCGCCCGAAGGTGTCGTAGGGCCGCATGACGCCGAGAACGCGCCGCACGACCTCGCAGAGCACCTCGTCGCCAGCGGCGTGGCCGCGGGTGTCGTTGACCAGCTTGAAGTGGTCGATGTCGAGCATTCCGAGGCCGAGCCGACTTCCCTGCCGCGCCGCACGCTCGACCTCCCGCTCGAGATTCGTGATGATGGCACGGCGGCTCAGCGCCCCGGTGAGAGAGTCGGTGTTGGCGAGGATCTCGAGGGCGTGCTGGGCCTTGAGCAGCTCGCCGTTGAGCTCCACCAGTCGGCGGCCGACCTCCAGCCGGGCGCGCAGCTCGTCCGGGTCGTAAGGCTTCCCGACGTAGTCGTCGGCGCCGGCCTCCAGGCCGGTCACCACGCTCTCTTTGTCGCCGAGAGCGGTGAGCAGAATGATGTAGGGCGGCTGAAGCGTCTCGCGGTCGCGGACCCGGCGGCACACGTCGACGCCGTCCATCTCGGGCATCAACCAGTCCAGGATCGCGAGCCGCGGCGCGCCCTCAGCCTGCAGCGCCTGCCAGGCCTCGGCGCCGTCCTTGGTCACCATCACCTCGTAGCCCCAGCTCTCGAGCACGCGCTTCAGCAGGAGCCGCGAGGTTGCGTCGTCTTCGGCGATCAGGACCCTCACGACGCGCCTCCCTTCTCGCCGAGCTCGCGCTGCAGCCGCCCGATCTCGACGTCCAGTTGCTCGGCGAGCTCCGCGGCCTCCTGCATGGATCCTTCCGCGCACGCCAGCTCGGCAGCGTGCGCGACCGCCCTCAGGGCCTCGGCCCCGACGTTGGCCGAGGCTCCCTTGAGGGTGTGTGCCTGTCGTCTGGCAAGAGCCGCGTCGTCGGCGGCCAGAGCCTCACGGAACGCAGCGGCTTGTCGCGGGGCGTCCGTGAGGAGCTCCGCGGTGATCTCGGCGACGGCCTCCCGATCGCCTCCGAGCAGGTTGAGCAGGACGGCCGCGTCGAACACCGGCGGTTCGCCGGCAAGTGACGCCGCACCCTCCGTCCGCGCCGCGGCCGCCGCTCGGCTCGTTAGCCCCACGGCCGGCTCGGACCCCTGGCGCGGCTCGGTCCAGCGCATCAGCGCGGCCGCCAGCTCGTCGGGCTTGATCGGCTTGGACAGGTAGTCGTTCATGCCCGCGGCCAGGCAGGCGTCGCGGTCCTCCTTCATCGCGTGCGCGGTGAGGGCCACGACGGGGACGCCGTGATCGCTGACGGCGGAGCGCTGGTCGCGGATGCGGCGCGTGGCCTCCATGCCGTCCATCTCGGGCATCTGTACGTCCATGAGGACGAGGTCGTAGCGCCGGCGCGCCAGCGCCTCCAGAGCCTCCACGCCGTTGCCGACGGCTTCGGCCCGGTAGCCCAGCTTCTCGAGCGTCTTCAGCGCTACCCGCTGATTGATCGGGTTATCTTCCGCGAGCAGGATGCGCACGCGGCGCTTGTCGCGCTCCGCGAGAGCGTGCCGCGTGATGATCCGCGGCGTGACCTGCGGGTCAAGCCGCTCCCGCCTGTTGAGGACCACCATCAGGCAGTCGAACACCTGCGACTGCTTGACCGGCTTGGTGAGGTAGGCGGCGAAGCCGAGCGCCTCCAGGCGCCCCGCATCGCCGCGACTGCCCATCGAGGTCATCATGATGAGCTCGCTGCCCGCGAGAGCGGGATCGTTCTTGATGGCCGCACCCAGCGTCTCGCCGTCAATGTCCGGCATCATCATGTCGAGGATCACAATGCGGTACGGGTCTCCTTCGGCGCGCGCCGCCCGGAGCGCCTCGAGCGCCGGTCCGGCGCCATCCACCTCCGCGTGCCGGCAGTGCCAAGCTTCGAGCATACCGGCGATGACCTTACGGTTGGTCGCGTTGTCGTCCACCGCGAGGATGCGCACGCCGGCCACGCCGACCGGCTCGTGCTGTTCGTCGATGGCGGCGAGCAGCGCCGGGTCCTGTTTCGCGAAGCGCGCGGTGAACCAGAACGTCGACCCGACGCCCTGTTCGCTCTCGACGCCGATCTCGCCCCCCATGAGCTCGACGAGGCGCCGGCAGATCGTGAGGCCGAGTCCGGTGCCGCCGAAGCGCCTGGTGGTGGAGGCGTCGGCCTGCGTGAACGCCTCGAACAGCACGTCGAGCTTCTCCGCAGGGATCCCGATCCCGGTGTCGCGCACCTCGAAGCGCAGCGTCGCCGCGGTCTCCCCCTCCTCCACGAGCCCGACCGACACCGCCACCTCGCCGCGGTCGGTGAACTTGACGGCGTTGCCGATCATATTGGTGAGCACCTGGCGCAGGCGCCCCGGGTCGCCGCGCAGAGCCGACGGCACGTCGGCCTCGACCAGCGCCGTGAGCTCCAGCCCCTTGCTCTGGGCGTGCAGCGCCGGTAGGTCGCAGGTGTCCTCCACGGCGCTGCGCAGGTCGAAGTCCAGGGTCTCCATCTCGAGCTTCCCGGCCTCTATCTTGGAGAAGTCGAGGATGTCGTTGATGATCGTGAGCAGCGCCTCGGCGCTGTTCTGCACCGTGAGCGCATAGTCGCGCTGCTCGAGATCGAGGTCCGTGTCGAGCAGCAGGGTGGTCATGCCGAGGACGCCGTTCATGGGCGTGCGGATCTCATGACTCATGTTGGCGAGGAACTCACTCTTCGCCGAGCTCGCCGACTCCGCCTCCAGGGCAAGCTGGTTGGCGCGCTGGGCCGTGCGCTCGAGCTCGCGGTTCGCGGCCTCCGTCTGCTCCTTGGCCTTGCGCAGCGACTCCTCCGTCGCCCGGCGCCCGGTGACGTCCCAGGTCACCCCGCTCATGCGCACCGGCGTGCCGGCCGCGTCGCGAGTGACCCTGCCACGCTCGGCGAGGTACACGACGGCACCGTCCGGGCGCAGTACGCGGAACTCCGCCTCGTAGGGGGCACCGGTCTCGACGCAGTTGTCGATCGCGACCCTGAGCCCCTCGAGGTCGTCCGCGTGAACGTTCGGGTCGAAAGACTCCCACGGCCCCTGCAGCACCCCCGGCGCCATCCCGTACAGGGCGGCGGCGGTCTCGTCCCAGGTGGCGACGCCTGCGGAGATGTCCCAGTCCCAGGCACCCACCTGGGCGGACTTGAGGACGAAAGCGAGGCGCTCGCGGCTCTCGCCCAAAGCGGCCTCCGCGCGCTTGCGCTTCGTGACATCGCGCAGCACGCCCTCGACGCCACGCACGGTCCCGGTGGCGTCGCGGTAGTAGTGGCAGGTCGCGGACACGAAGATGGCCCCGCCGTCCACGCGCCTGCCCGTCAGCTCGTGGTCGACGACCTCCCCACCGCCCGCCGCGAGAGCCGCCAGGAAAGCGACCCTGTCCTCGGGCCGCTGATACCTGTCCGCCAGGTTGGTGCCCACGGCCTCTGCAGTGGTGAGGAAGCCGTAGATGCGCGCGAACGACGGGCTGACCAGCAGCAGGTCACCGTTCTGGTCGGCCCGGTAGAAGGCGTCCTGCATCGTGTCGAGCACGCTGCGATAGTCTTTCTCGCTCTCACCGAGGGTCAGGGCGGCGAGGCGCAGGCGCTCCTGCAGGACGTACATGCCGATCACGATGAGGCATAGCAGCAGCGTGACGAGGATGGGTACGACGCGTGCCAGAGCCAGCGAGCGCGCCCACTGGGCGGCGTCGACGTCGAGCCCCAGGATGCCCACGACGCGCCCGTCCGCGAGGTCGCGGATGGGCGCGAAGGCCGAGACGAAGGTGCCGAACTCGTCGGTGTACGGCCCGACGGTGAGATCGTGACCGGAGAAGACTTCCGTGAGCCGCGCCGGCGGCTCCTCGTAGATGGTGCCGGGGGCCGCGTGGGCCGGATCGGTGAGGGGGCTGCCGTCGACGGTGAAGACGACGTCGCCGGCGCGCAGCGCCATGAGGTAGAACCAACGGATGTCCTTGCTCACGCCCTCCATAAGGGTCAGTTGCTCGCGCAGCCGCTCGTAGTCGGCGGTGCCCACGTCCGCGGGCGTCGCGGTCTGGGTCTCGATCCTGCCGGGGTTGATGGCCGCGGCCGCGAGAGCGGTGCGGCCGAGAAGCTCGGCACGCGCGCCCGCGTCGCGGCGCTCGCCGACCAGCGACGTGGCATAGGCCCCGGCCACAAGAATCACGGCCAGGGCCGCCAGCATCGCGACCTCGTACAAGGTGCCGCGGCGATCCACGAGCCCGGGATGCTCCTCTCGCAGCAGATCCCGGTAGTACAACCAGAGGCCGACGACGAACGGCACGGCGAGAGCCATGCACAGAAGCTGGACCGGGAAGCCGAAAGCGCTGAGGAAAGACTCCTGATTGATCCAGGTGGCGGGTGGCAGCGAGGCCTTGGAAGTGATGAGGCACTCGGCCACGACGAACAGGGCCATGGCCGCGGCGGCCAGGAGCAGCGGGCGCCCGTGCCTGCCGCCCGCCCGCTGGTAGCGCCAGAGTGCGGCGGCGGCCCAGAGGCCGCCCGGGAGACCGAGGAAGTATCCGGCGGTCGCGTCCAGGCCGCGCACGCCGGCGAAGCCGCCCAGCGCGGCCAGGACGAGCAGCACGACGAGCACCCAGCGGCCGACCCGCACGCCACCGACCGCCGACCAGCAGGTGCGCGCGAACTCGACGAGCAAGGCGCACCCCGCGACGAAAAGGGCGGTGCGCAGTGCTTCCAGCTCACCGCGATGACCGGCGGCAAGGCCGAACATGTCGATCCAGGCGCTGAGGCCGAGGAACAAGGCGGAGAGGCCGAGCCACTTCCAGGGCAGCGCAGAGACAACGGTGGCACGGAGGCCGAGCAGGGTGATCGCGAGCAGCACGAAGCCGAGCCCGTAGACGAACAGGATGTAGTCGAGATTCCCCTCGAAAAACGCCGTCATCGCCAGCCACGTACCTTCCAGGGTCGCCAGACTCCTCGCGGCACCGCCGCGCACCGTGTGTCCTATCGGGACAACGGCGTGCCGACTTGAGCGAGCGGTGTCCCGGCGATGCCCGCGACGCCGTGCGCCGGCACGTTTCGAGGCCGCCGCCCGCGCCCCAAGGCGCCCCTATAGTTTAGAGTGGGAGGCCTCACGAGGGAAGGCGCCGCCATGGCAGCAGACACACCGCTCATCATCACCGTTGCGCTCACCGGCTCGCGGATCGGCAAGCACCAGACGCCGCGCATCCCCGTCACGCCCGACGAGATCGCGCGCTCGGGAATCGAGGCGTGGAGGGCCGGAGCCAGCGTCGTGCACGTGCACGTGCGCGACGCCTCCACCGGCCTCGGCACGCAGGACGTCACCGTCTTCAGGGAGGTCGTCGACCGGCTGCGCGCCGAGACAGACGCCATCCTGTGCCTCACCACCAGCGGCATCCCCGGGCGCAACCTCAGCATCGAGGAGCGGCTGGCGCCGCTCGCTCTGCGCCCCGAGATGGTGTCGTTCGACGCCGGCTCCATCAACACCGAAGCCGGCGTCTTCCTCAACCAGACAGACTTCCTGGACGCCGCGACCGCCGCGGCCCGCGAGCACGGCGTCAAGCTCGAGCTCGAGTGCTTTGACACCGGCATGATCGTCACGGCGCTGCGGTACCACGAACAGGGGCTCATCCCCGGGCCCCTGCACTTTCAATTCCTCTTCGGCAGCAAGTTCGGGATGCCGGCCACGACGCGCGCCCTCGCGAACGCGGTCGACATGATCCCCGGCGACGCGACCTGGTCGGTGATCGGCATCGGCCGCGCCCAGCTCCAGATGGCGATGATGGCCATGCCCGTGGGAGGCCATGTGCGCGTGGGCCTGGAGGACAACATCTACTACCGCCGCGGCGAGCTGGCCACGGGCAACGCACAGCTCGTCGAGCGCGTCGCCAGGCTCGCCGCTGAGCTGGGGCGCCCCGTCGCCACGCCGGCCGAGGCGCGGCGGCAGCTCGGCCTCGCCTAACGGCTCGCGGCAGCGAGGCTGCCGATCGGCAGCGGCGTCGCGCTGCCGGCCGTCGAACCGTCGCCGAGCTGGCCGCCGCCGTTCCAGCCCCACGCCCAGAGACCGGCGTCCGTCCGGAACGCCAGGCAGTGAGCACTGCCGGACCACAGTCCGGCCCACGTGGTCGCCTCACCGACGCGCCCGGGCAGTGCGGCGTTTCCGCCGCGGCCGAGCTGACCCGCCGCGTCGCTGCCCCACGACCACAGCGACCCGTCCTTCTTGAGCGCAAGGCCGAACAGCGCCCCGCTCGCGGCGGCCTTCCAGTCGGCGTCGGTGCCGACCTGAGCGGGCGTGGCGCCGGCGCCGACCCTGCCGAGCTGGCCGTCGGCGTTCGCGCCCCACGACCACAGGGTGCCGTCGCCCCTCACCGCGAGGGCGTGCCGGCGTCCGCCCGAGACGGCGACCCAGCCCATGCCCGCGACCTTCGCGGGCTTGGCGCCGGCGCCGACGCGGCCCAGCTGACCCTGGTCGTTGGCGCCCCACGACCACAGGGTGCCGTCCGACTTGATGGCGTACGAGGAGTCCCAGCCGCAGCCGATAGCCACCCAGGTCGTGGCCGTGCCCACCCGCTTCGGCACTGCGGGATCGCCGCTGCGACCAAGCTGGCCAAGGGCGTTCGCGCCCCACGACCACAGGGTGCCGTTTCGCTGCAGAGCGAGGGAGTGCGCACGACCGGCGGCGACCGCCACCCAGTCCTCAGCGCTGCCCACGCGACCCGGAACGCTGTTCGTGCCGCCGCGACCAAGGCGACCGTCGCTGCTCACGCCCCACGACCACAGACTGCCGTCGGCGCGAAGGGCGAGCGTGTGATTTGAGCCCGCCGCGACGAGAGCCCACGTCTTCGCCCTGCCCACCGGCCCGGGAACGCTGCCGCCGCCGCTGCGGCCCAGCTCGCCGCCCATGTTGGCTCCCCAGGTCCACAAGGAACCGTCGCCCTTGATGGCGACCGAGAACGCGTACCCGGCGGAGACCGCCTCGGTACCGGCCTTCGGAGAGGGGACCGCCGCAGCCGCGGCGGCGCCGACCGCCGCAAGCGCGACGCCGGCGAGCACCGCGAGCACGATCAGCTTCTCGACGCGGCGATGGTTCAGTCTGGCTCTCGCTCGCACGGGACCTCCAGGGACGTTGCGGAGCAGGCTTCCTGGTCGCGTCGCCTGCTGCACTCCAGTGTAGCGACGCGCGGCGCGGTTGCACCCCCGGCGCCACCAGACGGCGCCGACCTTGCTCCAGGCCTCCGCGCCGCCTACGCGAAAGCGCCGTCGAGCGGCGGGTACACGACTCCGGTGAGCTCCTCGGAGACCGTCCACAAGCGCGCCGCAAGCCCCGGGTCGCGGGCCGCCCCGCTGGCGAACGCCACCGCCGGTTGCCCGCGCACCTCCCCGCGGCCGTCCGGGCCGATGTACGTCCCGCCCGGCACTCCCGGCGCCGTAGCCGCGTACAGCTCGGGCAGCGCGCCCGCGTCGGCCGACTGCGCGAGCACCCGATTGAGGGTCGTGAAGAAGCGGCGCACCACCGGATTGCCGATCCGTGACTGCAGGGCCGTGTCGGAGTAGCCCGGGTGCGCCCCGAGGCTCGCCACGGAGGCGTGCGCCGCCCTCAGCCTGCGGTCGAGCTCGAAGGCGAAGAGCAGGTTGGCGAGCTTCGCTTGGCCGTAGGCCTTCCACGGATCGTACGATGCCTGCGCCTGCAGATCGTCGAAGTCGATGCGACCGCGCCGGTGGTTCAGGCTGCTCACCGTGACCACCCGCGCGTCGGCGCGCCCAAGCATGCCGCCGATGAGCAGGCCGGTGAGGGCGAAGTGGCCCAGGTGGTTGGTACCGAACTGCATCTCGAACCCGTCCTGGGTCACGGCGTGTTTCACGGCCATGACGCCGGCGCAGTTCACGAGGATGTCCGGGCCCTCGTGCTCGCCGGCGAAGCGCGCCGCGAAGGCGCGCACCGCGGCCAGACTGGCCAGGTCGAGGCGCGCCACCGCCACGTCGGCAGCGGGAACGGCGGCGCGGATCGCAGCGACCGCCGCGGCGCCGCGCACCTCGTCGCGCGCCGCCAGCACGACGGTCGCGCCGGCGCGCGCCAGCTCACGGGCGACGGCGAGGCCGATGCCGCCCGTCGCGCCGCTGACCACGGCCACGCGCGCCCTCTGAGCGGGGATATCAGCGGTCGTCCAGCCTGCCTTCATCTCTGCCTCCTCATGGGATCTCCCTTGCCTGAGAAGGAGGCTACCCGACCGTGCCTGTCACGACACGGGGAGCAGCCCTCGGGCGGCGCCGGGGCGGGCGGGGCGACGCCGGGGCCATGCGTCTCGGGGCCAACGTTGCCGCACCGC
>CAIOZS010000247.1 GCA_903862845.1 uncultured Thermoleophilia bacterium | reverse complement strand
CCGCGGCAGGCGCGTGTGATCGCGTTCTCGTGGTGTCTGGCGATACCGACCTTGTGCCGGCGATCAGCGAGGCCCGCTCGACATGGACGGCACGCATCGGCGTGGCCTTCCCGGCGCGGAGAGCCAACGCCCAGCTGCGTGCCGTTGCGGACTGGACCATCAACCTCGACGCCGGTGCATACGCGCGGCATCAGTTCCCGACCGTCGTCACCGGCAAGGACGGGGCGGTGATCCGTCGGCCAGACAGCTGGTAGCGTCGACTCAACGGTCAAGAGGCCATTACCCGCGACTCCAGGAGGTCCTCTTGGGCGAGCTCCTTGCCCTCACGTGCGACTCGTGCGGCCAGCCGATGGTCCCCAACGTGAGCACGCTGGACGACGACGGCTGCGGCTGGATCTGCCTGCACCCCGTCTGCCCGGAGCTGTGCGCCGGGGAGCTCGAGACCGAGGACCTGGCGGGAGGCGGCGTGCCAACGAACTGGGGGACCGGCTCGGATGTCGAAGACCAGGCGCTCGCCGCCCGCCTCGTGCGGCTCATCGACTACTACGAAGACACCATCGAGGAGCTGCATGCGCAGGGCGCGGGGGACGGGGAGGAGGGCGTGGACGCGGGCGGCGGCGGCGCAGCCGCTCCGCCGCTCCCGGGCTCGCGCGAGCGGGCGCAGGCCGATCTCGCATCGCTTGGCCGTCAGGTGCGCGAGCTGCGGCGGTGCTCCGCCCTGGCCGCCGCCGCAGCCGACCAGCTCAGTCTCGAACTCGTCGTCTCCTACACGAGCAACGACTTCCCCGAGGCCCGGGACGCCCAGCGCCCTCGCCGCCGCGGCGGCCCTCTGCGCCGCCGCCGGACGCGTCGCTGCCTACGCTGCGCCGAGGTACGCCACTCCGGCCTGGACCCCGGGCTGCCGGGGCCGCCTGCCACCGAGGATCTCTGACCTCTCTCCCTCGTCCACCGCTGCGTTCACGTTTCGGTCACGCCGTTGACCCGGCGGCGGCCTCGTCGCATGCTCAGCGAGTCACCCCCGCGAGCAGGACTCGCGGCTCCCCCGGGGTTGCGACCCCGGGGGTTTCTTTGTTTCTGGGGTCAATGTGAACCGTGTGCTGGACGCTTTCGGAGCCGTGTCACATGGTTCATTTGTTGCACATAATTCATTTGATGGTACAATGAACACGCGCCTGTCTCGAGAGGAGGTGAGCAATGGAGGCATCGGCCAAAAGAGGCATCAGTGCTGCCGACGGCGACGTCTTTCTCCCGGCCCAGAGCGACGTCCCGCAGGTGGCGCGACTTGACCAAGCCCTGCGCGCTGCGACGGGGAGTGCGCAGCGCCTCGAGATCGTGCTGTCGAACGGCGAGCACATGACCTTGCCCGACGACGTCCAGCGAGCTCTCGCTCTCGTGGCGCGGGAGATGGCGACCGGCAACGGCGTCGCCGTCGTCCCGGTCCATCATGAGCTTACCACTCACGAGGCGGCCGCCGTTCTGCATGTGTCGCGGCCTCACCTCATCCGCATGCTCGGCGAAGGTCGCCTTCCGTCTCGCAAGGTCGGCACGCATCGCCGCATCCGCTTCGACGATGTCATGGCGTATCGCGCTCGGGAGGAAGAGGGGCGCGAGGCGCTGCTCGCGCGCATCGCTCAGGAGTCGCAGAGTCTCGGGCTGGAGTTCTGAGTGCAGCCGGCGGCGCTACTCGACGCCTGCGCGCTGTACCCGGTGGGTCTGCGGGACACTCTTCTCAGTGTCGCTCAGACCCACGCCTTTCGTCCTTTGTGGTCGGCCGAGATCCTTGAAGAGGTGCGGGGCGCTATCCAGCGGTCGGTCCCGGGTGCAGACCCGGCACGTATCGACCGGATGCTGGGTCATATGAGGGCTGCGTTTCCCGACGCCATGCTCGCCGGCTACTCGCACCTCATCCCCAGGATGACGAACGACCTGGCGGACCGGCACGTTCTCGCAGCAGCGGTCACCGGTCACGCCGATGTCATCGTCACCTGGAATGTGCGGCATTTCCCACCCAGCGCCTGCCGCCCACATGGGATCGCGGTGGAGACGCCGGACGAGTTCCTCGCGCGCATGTATGTCAGCGATCCAGGCGCGGTCGACGCCGCGCTCGCACGACAGATCGCGCGCTACATCGCACCGCCGATGACCGTGGAGGATCTCCTGGCCCGTCACGCGCTCCGCCTGCCACGCTTCGTCGCCGCGGTGCGAGCTCATCGCAGTTGACTGCCGACGCCGAGAAGCGCCTCGCCGGCATCGACCCCGCACTGCCGGGGCTGCTCACCACGAGCGAGCTCTGACCGAACTCTCTTGCGGCTTCTCGGGGCCGATGTGGGCGCTGCCCCGCGCAACGTCCACCGTGAGCAGGCATCGTCACTCTTGAGCCGCCGCTGAGCCTGTTCCAGACTCGGCGCATGCCTCCTGCCGATCGCTCGTCCTCACATCTGTCGCGTCCGGGCTCGCCCGCACAGGCTGGGCTACTTCTTGTCTCCTTCGAGCCGTCTCGCACGGGTACTTGCCAAGAAGGGTAGGTATCACTACTATGACTAGTTATGAATGCGCGAAACGACAACTGTTCGGCCATGGACTTCTTCGCTGGCAACCCCGTGTTCTCTCATGAGGAGTTCATCGCCGCGCGGGCGTCGGCCACGGGGGCCAGCCTGAACACGACGAACAACGTCCTGGCCCACCACCTCGCGGCCGGTCACCTGGTGCGAGTGCGTCGCGGCCTGTACGCTACCGTGCCGCGCGGCGTCCGTCCGGACACCGCCGGCGTCGACCCATACCTCATCGCCACCAAGCTGACAGACGACGCCGTCGTCGCCTACCACGCGGCGCTGCAATACCACGGCAAGGCCTATTCGCTGTGGAATCGGTACGCGTACTTCACTCGTCACCGGGCGCGGCCGATGGAGTTCCGCGGGTCGCGGTTCCCCCCGGTCCAGCTTCCCGCGGCCTTGCGCTCGCTCCCTGACACAGGCGGCGGGGTGGTCGAGCAGCGCCACGCCGGGGGGCAGGTGCGCGTCACGACCCTCGAGCGCACGCTCGTCGACGTCCTCGATGCGCCCGAGCATGGTGGCGGCTGGGAGGAGATCTGGCGATCGTTGGAGTCGGTGGAGTTCTTCGACCTCGATGCCGTCGTCGCCTACGCCCTCAAGCTCGGATCGGCCCTCACAGCCGCGCGCGTAGGCTTCTATCTCTCCCAGCACCGTGAGGCGCTCATGGTCGATGACGCCCACTTGGCGGCGCTCTGCGCGCACGCCCCCAGCCAGCCGCGCTATCTCGATCGTCGGCGCGAGTCCGGCAAGCTGATCGCGCCCTGGAACCTCGTGGTGTCGGAGCGCGTGCTGCAGCGGTCGTGGGCGGAGGTCCCGTGAGGCTCGCCCTCGGCGACCTGCAGCGCGACGCCGCGGCGACCGGCTTCTCCGCCGACATACTGGAGAAGGCGAGCCGGCTGCTGAGTCTTGTGGATGCCATCCGCGTCCACCCCTTCCTGGGTCCGCCCATCGCGCTCAAGGGCGGCACAGCGCTCAACCTGTTCGTTCTCGACCTGCCACGCCTCTCGGTCGACATCGACCTCAACTACGCGGGCGCGCCGGCGCGCGAGGTCATGATCGCCGAGCGGCCCAAGGTGGACCAGGCCAT
>CAIOZS010000246.1 GCA_903862845.1 uncultured Thermoleophilia bacterium | reverse complement strand
CCGGGCCCTGGGGCCCGGCGCCGCTTGCGGCGTACGCGCTTCTTGGAGCGGTCAGGCTGCCGTGTCGGCGGCGGCGACGTCGTCGGCCGGCGGCGTGTAGCTGCTCCATGGATCGGTCTTGTCGCCGCCCCAGCCGCAGCACCCGCCGTCGCCCTTCAGCATCTTCCAGGCGAAATAGGCGCCGACGCCCGCAAGCACGATCAACACAAGGAACGCGAGCTTCTTCATTCGAGCCCTCCTCCGGTTCGCTGCGTGCATCTTACCCTGTGCGCACGTCTTTATGCGCACGTCTTTGTGCGCGCCCCCAACCACGGGCTCGCCGACAGAGGCGCAGGCCGCCCCGTCGCGGCGTCCGCCGGGCGCCGCCGTCGCCGCCACCACTCTGGCGCCGCGCCCGCCCTTGCCGTAGGCTCACGGCGCCATGTGGGTCAGCACGCACGTTCTCGCCGGTCTCGCCATTGCCGCCGCCCTCGGCGGACCGTGGTGGCTGGTCCTCCCCATCGTCGTGCTGGCGCACGTCGTCATGGACCTCATCCCCCACTGGGACTACACGGTCTCCAAGCACCCCGTCGTGTACGGCTGCTGCGACTTCGCCGCCAGCCTGACCGCCTGGCTCCTGGCTTGGTTTGCGCTCGGCATGCCGTTCTGGATGGCGTTCATGGGGCCGGTGAGCGGCGCCCCCGACTGGGACGTGCTCATCGCCACCATCCGCGGCGCGCAGGCGCGCAAGTTCTTCCCCAGCCACTGGGACAGCTTCCCGCACGGGCGCTCCGGGCGCGCCTGGGGCATCGGCGTGCAGGTGGTGATCATGGCGGCGAGCGTCGGCGTCGTGCTCGCCGCGCGGCCGTACTAGCCGCCGCCGGTCTGCCCCAAGGAAGAGTCCTTTGGTAGGATGGCTGCGCTGCGCCAGACCGTTCTCGACACGAGGCCCGGGAGGAAACGATGGACTACGACGTGACTGTCAAGGAACTGCCGGCGCGGCTGGCGCTGACGGTGCGGAGGCGCGTGAGCATGGCCACCATCGCCGTGGCGATGGGCGAGGCCTTCGGCGCCATCATGGCCCACGCCGGGGCGGGCGGGGCGCAGTTTGCCGGCCCGCCTTTCGCGCTCTACCCCGGCGGGATGGCCGACGAGTACGACATGGTCGTCTGCATGCCGGTGGCGCCGGGGGCGACGGCGGGGCCGGGCGTGGACCTCGAAGAGGTGCCCGGCGGCACCGTCGCCAGCACGATGCACAAAGGCCCGTATGCGTCCGTCGGCGAGGCCTACGGCGCGCTGCAGGCTTGGATGGCGGCCAACGGCAAACAGCCCGGCGCGCCGGTGCGCGAGGTCTACTTGAACGACCCAGGGTCAGTCCCGGAGAGTGAGCTGCTCACCGAGATCGACTGGCCTGTCGCCTGAGCGAGCGCTCGGCGCAGACGTGACGCGCGGGCCTGCGCCCGCCGCCCGCACGTCACGTCTCCTTGAGAAGCTCCAGCGCGATGCGCTCCGCGAACAGCGCCTGAAACGCGAGATCGCGCACGAGGATGCGCTCGTCGACATTGTGATAGCGCGTCGTCACCTCGTCGTAGCTCTCGACGAGGTGCGGAGCGAAGTTGTACGCCACGATCCCGGGATACGCGGCGCGGAACCAGTTGGAGTCGGTGAAGCCCGCCGAGTGGCTGTTGGCGAGCTCGGCCTCGGGCACGTGGCGCTGCAAGACGGTGCGAATGGCATCTGAGAGAGCCGTGGGATACGGCGAAGCGTTACCGCGGACCGTGCCGATCCACTCCAGCTCCCACTCCGCCTCAACGCCGGCGAGAGCGGCGCGCACCTCGGCCTCCACCTCGTCCTCGCCGTGACCCGCCAACATGCGGCAGTCGATGCTGAGCTCCACCCGCGTGGGATACACGTTCACGGCGGCGCTGTTGGACTGCACGATGGTCGGCGAGAAGGCGAAGCCGTACAGCGGCTCGATCATGTCGGCGAGCTGGGGATCGCGCGCGGCGAGCTCGACGAGGGCGCCGCGCGCGGCGCTGGGGTCGCGCAGGCGCGCGCGCAGGCCGAGGTCGCTGACGAGGAGCTCGACGAGCTCCCGCGATGACTCATCGACCACCACCGGCAGCTCGTGCGTCACGAGCGCCTCGACGATGCGGGCCGCGGCCACGACGGCGTTGCCGTGGCGCAGCGGCACCGAGGCGTGCCCGGCCTCGCCGTGCACGACGAGGCGGAACTGCGCCGTGCCCTTCTCGCCGCTCTCCAGCAGGTAGATGCGCCCGGCGGCGTGCTCCAGAAAGCCCCCGCCGCCCTCGTTGATCACGTAGTCGCAGCGCATGAGGTCGGGGCGGTGCTCCACGAGCCAGCGGGCGCCGGCGACGGTGCCCTCTTCTTCATCGGCGGTGCAGGCATACGTCACCGAACCGGCGAACGGCGCTCCGGCCGCCGCCAGGCGCCTCACCGCCACGGCGTGTGCCGCAACGAGGTTCTTGATGTCCACGGCGCCGCGGCCCCACACGTAGCCGTCTTTGATGAGACCGGCGAACGGCGGCACCTGCCAGTCCCCGGCGCTGGCCGGCACGACGTCCTCGTGGGCCAGCAGCAGCAGCGACGGCCCCGGCCGCTGCCCGTCGAGGCGCAGCACGAAGCTGCGCCGCGCGGCCGGCTCGCCGACGATCTCGCCGCGCAGCCCGGCCTCACGGAACCAGCGGTCCATGAGCTTCGCCACCGCCGTCTCATTGCCGGGCGGGTTGCTGGTGTCGATCTGGATGAGCCGGCTGAGCAGCTCGCTCGTCTCTCGCTCGACCTCACTCACGACTGCTTGATCAAAGCCGGAGATGTCCACGCGCCCCTCCCCTGTTCGCCACGCTGGCGATGAGATGTCCGGGGGCAATGATAGCCGACGGCGCGAGCGGCGGGCGGCGGTTCCGGAGCCCGCCCTCATGCGGTACACTAAGTGACCGCGGCGCCCAAGGGTGCCCGTCCTGCGCGGAGAAGTGGCCGAGTGGCTGAAGGCAACCGCCTGCTAAGCGGTTAAGGGGTTTAACACTCCTTCCCGGGTTCGAATCCCGGCTTCTCCGCCAGTCTTGTCCACTGACGCGAGGCCGCCGTGACACCCACGATCGAGCTCCGCCACGTCGACGCCGACAACTGGCGCGCCTGCGCCGACCTCGAGGTCGCTGCCGGGCAGCGCGACTTCGTCTCACCGGTCGCGCGCTACCTATGCCTCTGCCACTACGGCGACATCTGGCAGCCGCTGGCCGTGTACGCCGGCGACGAGGTGGTCGGCTTCGCGATGTGGGCCGTCGACCCGGGTGATCAGAGCGGCTGGATCGGCGGCCTCGTGATCGATCAGGCCCGGCAGCGAAAGGGCTACGGCCGCGCTACCGCCCTGGCTCTCATGCAGCGCTTGCTCAAGACCGAGGGCTGTTGCTCGTGCGCTCTCAGCTACTCGCCGCACAACGCGGCCGCCCGGGCGCTCTACGCGTCCCTGGGCTTCGTCGAAACGGGCGCGCGCGAGGACGACGAGATCGTCGCGCGCTTCTCGCCCACGGACGCGTGAACGCCGGGTTCTCCCGAGGCGCCCATTTCGGGTATACTTTCTTCCTGTTGCGCACGTAGCTCAGTTGGATTAGAGCGTCGGTCTACGGAACCGAAGGCCGCAGGTTCGAGTCCTGCCGTGCGCGCCACTTCCCCAGTGCCCTACCGCGCTTCAGCGCGCCTGCGCGCCGGGGGCCTCGCTCTCGCCCCGGTCCTGACCTTCCGGCGCCGCCGCGCCGGGCTCTTCGCCGGCGGCCATCCCGAGGCGCGCCTCGATGGCGGCCAGGCGCGACGTCACTCGCTCGAGCGCCTTGAACAGGTCCCTCTCCTCCGGTTCCTCGCGCCTCTGCATCAAGAACGATGCCAAACTGGC
Source organism: uncultured Thermoleophilia bacterium (assembly GCA_903862845.1). Classification (GTDB taxonomy): domain Bacteria; phylum Actinomycetota; class Thermoleophilia; order UBA2241; family UBA2241; genus CAIXSE01. Next base: position 12,997 of record CAIOZS010000246.1, on the reverse strand, counting down.
CGTCAGCCAGCCGAAGAGACTGATGCCGACGATCATGAGCATGATCCCCGCGATCCTCCCCTGCAGCGTGACCGGCACGAGGTCGCCGTACCCGACGGTCATGAGCGTCGACATCGAGTACCACAAGGCGTCGCTCCAGCTGTGGATGTTCGTCCCGCTGTGGGTCGCCTCGAATCGCCAGATCCAGATCGACAGGAAGCACGTGAGAAGCGCTGCGGCCGGGATCACCCAACGGTAGGCCTCGAGCACGAAGACGCGCCGCGAGCTGCCGACGAAGCGAGCGGCCTGGACGCCCAAGCGCAGGAAACGGACCATCTGTGCCAGAACGCGCTCGACCAGGTTGAACGCTACCAGGCCGCTGGTCAGCATGAAGAGCACGGGGCCGGTGAGGACGATGAGCAGGTCGAGCAGGCACAAGGGCCGGCGAGCGTACGCCCGGCGATCTGGCGCGAGAACGAACACGCGCCACACGTAGTCCACGAGGAAGACGGCCCAGAACACGGCGTCGATGCCGGTGTACGCCCAGCCCACATGCTCGCCGGGCAGAAGCTCGACGAAGACGAGTCCGACGTACAGAAGCGAGACGATGAAGAGGAAGAGGTCGTAGCGGCGTTCGTGCGCCGCCAGAGCTTCCCACGACCTCTTCGGCTTCTGCATGCGACTCCCCGGCCGGACGCCTGACGCACGTCATCCTATCTCAGGTGACGCCTTGACCGGCCGTGCCTGAAGGACCCTTTGTGGGTGGCTCGGGATGAAGACGCCGCGAGTCTGGACTACCATGGTGGGGTTTCGTTGTCCGGCAAAGGACATGTGTGAGACGCACGAGCAGCCTTCGCGCAGCGGCCGCCGCGACGGTCGTGGCGGCTCTTGCCGCCGGCCTCGCGGCCTGTGGCGGCGTCCAGGTCGTGACCCAGCAGAAGAGCCCGGAGCCGATCCACATCGGCGCCATCTACAACCTCACGGGCTCGCAGGCATCGCTGGACGGCCCCTCGCTGGACGGGGCGCGCCTGGCCGTCGACCGCATCAACGCCGCCGGCGGCCTGCTCGGCCGCCGCGTGGAGCTGCTGGAGCGCGACGGCCAGACCAGCACCTCGCTCGTGCGCTACGACGCGGAGAACCTGGCCGCGCTCAGAGTGACAGCGATCATCGGTCTCAGCGACACCGATCAGGTGCTGGCGGCCGCGCCGGTGGCGGCACGCGCCGGCATCCCCTTCGTCACCAGCGGCGCCACGTCTCCCCTGCTGCCAGCGCAGGTCCCCGGTTGGCTCTTCCTCGGCTGCTTCGGCGACAACACGCAGGCGGCGGCCGGCGCCGAGTACGCCGCCGACTGGCTCGGCGCCCGCACCGCCGCCATTCTCTTCGACAAGGACATGGACTACACGCGCCTCCTTGCGGGCTACTTCGCGCAGAGCTTCAGCGCCCAAGGCGGCGCGGTCGTTCTGCGCGCCGGTTTCAGCTCCGGGGAACGCGACATCGCCAAGCTGCTGGCTCCGCTCGCCGGCGACGAGAGCGCTGCCACGTCGGCGGCCCAGCTTCTGTTCGTCGCCGCGGGCCCCAGCGACGCTGGACCGCTGGTGCGCAAGCTGCGCGCAGCCGGTTACCGGCAGCCCATCATGGGCGGCGACAGCTACGACAGCCCGGAGCTCATCAAAGCGGCCCGGCAGACCGGCGGCGGCGTGTACTTCACGACCCACGCCGCCTTCGGTCTGGCGAACAGCACCAGTGCCATGCGCAAGTTCACCACGTGGTACCACTCAGCCTACGGCCGGCTCCCCGAGAACGCCTTCGCCGGTCTCGGCTTTGACGCCGTCAACCTGGTCGCCAACGCAATCACGCGGGCGAAATCAGCCAACCCCAGGTTGGTGCGCAACGCCCTCGCCGAGACGCGCGGCTTTGACGGCGTGTCGGGCGGCCTTAGCTACACCCGCGGCAGCCTGGTGCCGCGCAAGGCGGTCACCGTTGTCGCCGTGGACCGGCGCGCCCAGGTGGCCGCCGAGATCACCCCGGCCTTCGTGCCGGCTCCCTGAGCCGCCATCTGGTCGCACCCCCGCCGAAGATCGCCGGGAGGCAGCTGGGCGACCGAGGCCAAGGCGCCGGCCTCGTAGGTCATGGCAGCGGCCTTGAGCGTCTGGCGCACGCCGGCCGCCTGCGCAGCCAGGTCCGCAGGGCCAAGCCGATGGTCAGCGGCACGATAGATCGCAGCAGACACGGGTTGAAGCAACTCATGGCGTGAGCTCAACCCGTCTGTGTCACCGGGCGGACGATGATTGATGAAAGCCCAACCCGCCGGGGCGACCGGTTCTCGCGAGGCAACTGGGCGGCGGTTGCCGAAGAGGGCCTGCGGGCCGTGCTGCCCGCCGCCCGTCGCACCCGCCGCCGTGCGCCCGCGGCCCTGCGTCAGTCCGACTGCAGGACCGACTCGATCTCGATGCTGAGCTTGATCTCCTTGCTGACCATCCAGCCACCGGCCTCGAGCGCCGCGTTCCAGGTGAGGCCCCATTCCTCGCGATCGATCTTCGTCTCGGCGGAGAAGAACGCGCGCTGACCGCCCCACGGATCGCCCGCCTGCCCGTTGTACTCCGTCTTCAGCGTGACCGGCCTGGTGACACCATGGATGGTGAGATCCCCGTGGAGCTTCCAATCGTCGCCGCCGTCGTGCTCCATGCCAGTGCACGCGAACGTCAGCTGCGGGTACTTGTCGACATCGAAGAAGTCGGAGCTGCGCAGATGGTCGTCGCGCTGCTGGGTGCCCGTGTCGACGCTGGCCGCCCTGATCGACACGTTGGTGCTCGACTGCGTCGGGTCGTCGGCGATGTGCAGCGCGCCTTCGAACTCCCCGAAGCGGCCTTTGACCTTGGCTACCATCAGGTGCCGGGCCTCGAACTCCACCGTCGTGTGCGTGGGATCGAGCACCCACGTGCCCGCGCTGGGGAACTGGACCCCGTTCCATGTGCGGGACGCCCCGCCCCTTGCGACTGGCTGCGACACATCTTCCTCCTCGTTCCGCGGCCGAGTTTCGCGCGTCGGCCTCAACTTCTTGCGTGTGCAAGTATATTATTTCTACCATACCCGGCTGCAGACAGTCTCAAACGTGAGTCGGTCGGGCCCGGAGGGAGGCGGCGCAGGCGGCGCGCCCGCCGCGCCTCGCCGCCGGGCGCTTGTTCCGTTTCCCTCCAGTTTCAGGCATGATGCGGCCATGGGCGATCTGCACTTCCCCCGCCACGAGTACTACATGCGCCTGGCGCTGCGCGAGGCGCAGCGCGCCGCCGGTCACGGCGACGTGCCCGTGGGCGCCGTCGTCGTGCTCGACGGCGAGGTCATCGCCGCGGGCGGCAACGAGCGCGAGCTCCGCAAGAGCCCACTGGCGCACGCCGAGATGATCGCCATCGAGGAGGCCGCCAGGCGCATGAAGAGCTGGCGCCTGCTCAACACCGTGCTCTACGTCACCATGGAGCCCTGCCCCATGTGCGCCGGTGCCATCGTGCAGGCGCGCATCCCGCATCTCGTCTACGGTGCCCCCGACGAGAAGGCCGGCGCCGCCGGCACCCTTTTCAACGTCTGCCAGGACGAGCGCCTCAACCACTGCCTGGAGATCACGAGCGGCGTGCTGGCCGACGACTCGGTAGCGCTGCTGCGCGAGTTCTTCCAGGCGAGACGCTGAGCCGCGGTGTACAGTCTCCGCGCCTTCGCCGACCCGTCACAGATCGATGAGGCCGTCGACGCCCTGAGCGCCCAGGATGAGGTGCGCCACGTCGTGCTCGGGGGGATCGCCACCGACACCGGCAAGACCCTCATCACCGCGGAGATCGGCGCCGAGTCGGTGGACGAAACGTTCGCCGCCCTGCAGCGCGTCGGGATCGACGCCCGCGACCTGTCCGTGTCGCGCCACGACTTCTCGCGACCCGTCACCGGCGAGCGCATCCTGAGCGATGCGATCGACGGCCAGGATGCGCTGGTGTGGGCCGAGGTCGCGGACGCGGCCGCCGAGAACGTGAGCCTGCGCCCCAGCTACCTCATCTACATGACCGTCGCGGGCATCATCGCCGCCTTCGGCGTGATGGAGGGCAGCCCGATCCTGATCGTCGGTGCCATGGCCGTGAGCCCCGACCTGCTGCCGATGTCGGCCGCCTGCGTAGCCCTCGTGGCCCGGCGACCGCGCCTGCTGGGCCGGGCGTTCGGCACGCTCGCGCCCGGCCTCATCCTGGCGATGCTCGCCGCCTACCTGCTGATGCTCTCCCTGCGGCTCGCCGGCCAGGTCTCGCCCGTCATGGACATCCAGCAGGGGGTGATCGGCGCGCTCGCCAGCGTCAACGTCGCCACCGTCGGCGTGGCCCTGGCCGCCGGCGTAGCCGGAATGCTCGCCTTTGAGACCAGGGCGAGCTTCGCGGTCGGCGTCGCCATCTCGGTGACGACGATCCCGGCGGCGGCCTACATCGGCGTCGCCGCCGGCCTCGGCCAGTGGGACGGCGCGCTGGGCGCGTTCACGGTGCTCATCGTCAACTTGGCGATGCTGCTTCTCGCGGGCACCGTCACCCTCAGCGTGCAGGCCCTCGTCGAGCGCGCCCACGGCCATCGGGCGCTGCCGCCACGGAGACGCGAGCCGGCAACCGGTCGGGAGCAGCGGCCGCCGCGCTGAGGGGCGCCCGAGGCGCGCCGCCGCAAGGGCGCGCACCTGATGCGAAGTATGGGCGGCGCTCGCTATACTGAGCCGGGCCGCAGCGCGAGGCGCTCGCGCCGCGGTGGTCCTGCCGAGACGAGCAGAGGGGGGGCTGATGGCCAGTACCGGGGTGACGGCGGAGGGTGCCGCCGCCAAGAAGGTCAAGGCGGCGGCGATGCCGTCGGCGAAGACGATCACCTGGCTCACCATGTGCTTCATGACGGTCTCGGCTGTGGCCAGCATCCGCAACACGCCCAGCATGGCCGTTTACGGCCTCGCCTGCATCTTCCTCTACGTGCTGCCGGCGCTCGTCTTTCTGCTGCCCTCATCGCTGGTCGCCGCCGAGCTCGCCTCCGGCTGGGACGGCGGCGTCTACAACTGGGTGAGCCAAGGCATCGGCCCGCGCGCCGGTTTCATCGCCATCTGGACTCAGTTCGCGATGACGCTCACGTACTACCCGAGCCTCCTCGCCTACGTGGCCAGCACGCTCGCCTACGTGTTCATGCCGAGCCTCGCAAGCAACGGCGTGTACACGGCCGCGGTGATCGTGATCGTCTACTGGGTCTCGACGCTGGTCAGCATGCGCGGCGTCGGGCTCGTGGCAAAGCTTTCGAGCAGCTCGATGCTGCTCGGCACGGCGATCCCCGGGACGGCGCTCGTCCTGCTCGGGATCATCTACCTCGTTCAAGGCAATCCGAGCGCCGCGCCCATCGAGGCCTCGGCGCTCCTGCCGCGGATCGCCGGCATCGCCGGCCTCGTGCTCATCGTCAACAACTTCCTCTCGTACGCGGGCATGGAGGTCAACGCGGTCCACGTGAAGAGCATGGCGAACCCGGCCAAGGAGTACCCCAAGGCCATGTTCCTCGCCATGGGCCTCGTCGTGGTCATCTTCGTGCTGCCGGCCCTGGCCATCAGCTGGGTCGTGCCGTCCAGCGAGCTCACGCTCACCGGCGGCGTGATGCAGGCGTTCACCGCCTTCTTCGACTACTTCAAAGTCTCCTGGCTCACGCCGATCCTCGGCATCATGCTCATCACCGCCGCGCTCGGCGGCATGATGGCGTGGCTGGCCGGACCGTCCAAGGGTTTGCTGCTGATCGGTCGCAAGGAGGGCTACCTGCCGCCCTTCTTCCAGAAGGTCAACCCGGCCGGCATCCAGGTCAACATCCTCTTCACCCAAGGCATCATCGTCACGATCATCGCCCTGCTGTTCGCGCTGGTTCCGAACGTCTCGAGCGTCTACTGGATCTTCTCGGTGATCACCACTCAGGTGTACCTGATCATGTACTTCCTGATGTTCATCGCGGCGATGCGCCTGCGCCGTTCGCAGCCCGATCACCCGCGGGGCTACCGGGCGCCGATCCTTCCGGTGCTCGCCACGGTGGGCCTCGCGAGCGCGGCCTGCGCGTTCGCCATCGGCTTCGTGCCCTCGTCGCAGTTCGGCGGCGGCAGCACGGTGCTGTACGTTCTGATCATCGGCGGCGGGCTCGTGGTCCTCGGCCTGCTGGTGCCGTTCCTGTTCCTGTGGCTGCGCAAGCCGGCCTGGAAGAACGCCGTGCCCGCGCCGGCAGACGACGAAGGTTAGGGGGCGACCGCGATGCCGGAGAAATCACACACCTGGGTCTACATCGTCATCATCGTCGTGATCGCGGCGCTCATGGTCGCCGGCGCCGTCACGTTCGGCCAGGAGAAGAACAGCCCGGAGGCGCGCGCCAAAGCAAAGGATCTCATCGCGAAGCTGAACGCGGCCGGATTGGCGGCGCCCAGCGAGGCCGCCGCCGTCAGGCTCTTCGGCGCCGACGGCGGCCGCGCCGCGGAGAGGGCCGACAACGCCCTGCTGCACGCGCAGTACGCGTGGGACAGGGGCACCTCGGGGCCGGCGAGCCGCCCGGTCATCATCGACCCCGACTTCTTGAAGGCCGCCGAGATCTTCCTCTCGGTCTACGCCCCAGAGAAGCTGGCGGGGTTCCGGCAGTTCGTGAACGGCCTCGATCTCCAGGAGACGAAATGACGCGGACGGGCGCCGCGGTGCCCGAGAAGGAGAACGCATGAACACGGACGAGCTGCGCCAGGCCGTCGCCGGGCTGATGCCGGGCCTGCGCGCCGACCTCGAGAGACTCGTGCGGCTGCCGTCGGTGGCCTTCGACGGGTTCCCGGCCGAACCGGTCGAGCAGGCCGGCGCTGCCGTGGCAGAGCTGCTGAAGAAGGCCGGCCTGCCCGAGGTCCGCATGGTCGACGTGGCGAAGGCGCCGCAAGCGGTGTTCGCGGCGCGCCCTGCTGCGCCTGGCGCGCCCACCGTGCTGCTGTACGCGCACTACGATGTGCAGCCCGCGGGCCCGGACGAAGCGTGGACGAGCCCGCCCTTCGAGCCCACCGAACGCGCCGGCCGCCTGTACGGCCGCGGCGCCTCCGACGACAAGGGGGGCATCATCATGCACGCCGGCGCGCTCCTCGCCCTGGGCGCCGACTGGCTCGTGGGCATCAAGGTCCTCATCGAGGGCCAGGAGGAGAACGGGCAGGGCGGCATTGAGGCGTTCGTCAAGGCCAACGCCGAGCTGCTGAAGGCCGACGTCATCGTGATCTCGGACGTTGGCAACTACAGCCTCGGCGTGCCCACCCTGACCACGTCGCTGCGCGGCATGGCCGCCCTCGATGTGGAGGTCGAGACGCTCGAGGGCGCCGTGCACAGCGGCATGTACGGCGGCCCGGCGCCCGACGCGCTGATCGCCCTCGCGCACATGATCGCCACGTTGCACGACGCCGCCGGCACGGTGGCCGTCGACGGGCTCGATGTCGTCGCCTACGACGGCGCGCCCTACGACGAAGCCGCCTTCCGCGCTGACGCCGGTGTGCTGGACGGCGTGGACCTGATCGGCGCCGGCAGCATCGCCGATCGCCTGTACGGGCGACCGTCGATCAACGTGATCGGCATCGACGCCCCGGCCGTGGACGGCGCCGCCAACGCCTTGCTCCCCAAGGCGCGGGCGCGCGTGAGCGTGCGCCTGGCGCCGGGTCAGGACCCGGCCGAGGCGCAGGCCGTCGTCGCGAAGCACCTCGAGGCCGCCGCGCCTTGGCGCGTGAAGGTCAGGGTCACGCCCGGCAGCGTCGGCCAAGGCTTCCTGGCGCGCACCGACGGGCCGGCCTACGCCGCCGCCAGCGACGCCATGGCGGCGGCCTTCCAGAAGGACGTTGTGCACTATGGCGAAGGCGGCTCAATCCCCCTGGTGGCCGCCTTCCTCGAGGCGCTGCCCGCCGCCGAGATGATCCTCTGGGGCTGTGAAGAGCCGCAGTGCAAGATCCACGCCCCCAACGAGAGTGTCGACCTCGCCGAGCTGGAGCACATGGTGCTCGCCGAGACGTTGTTCATCGCCGGGCTCGCCGAGAAGAAGTGAAGCGGGCAAGCCGACGGCTGAGACGGTTTCGACCCTCGCGCCCCTCTGGCGTATACTAGCCGTCCGCTCTCAGGGAGCGCACCGCCGGGCACCGCGGAGAGGTGTCCGAGCTGGCTTAAGGAGCGCGACTGGAAATCGCGTGGGCGGGGTTAACCTGCCTCGAGGGTTCGAATCCCTCCCTCTCCGCCACTTCCCTCCACCCGAGGGCGCGGCGGACCCGGCGGCACGACGCGCCCCCCTGGACGAACCTCGCGGAGAGGTGGCAGAGCGGTTGAATGCGGCGGTCTCGAAAACCGTTAATCCGGCTAACCGGGTTCGGGGGTTCGAATCCCCCCCTCTCCGCCAGCGATCCAGCGGATCGTCGAGCGACCATCCCCAGAGGCTCCGCAGGGGGCCCGCACATTCCGTGCCCGCGCGCCGATAGAATGCCGCTGATCCTGATCGTTGGGTGAGTCCTGCAGCAGCGCGCGACGGAAGGGGCACCGCTCGTGAACGGTTTCGGCGACAAGGTCGGCTTCATCTGGAGCGTCGCCGACCTGCTGCGCGGCCCGTACAAGCCCGCCCAATACGGCCGCGTGATCCTGCCGCTCATCGTGCTGCGCCGCCTCGACTGCGTGCTCGAGCCCACCAAGGCGGCGGTGCTCGCCAAGCATGCCGGCCTGCAGGGCGGTCAGCTCGCCAACATCGAGCCGGTGCTGAATCACACCGCCAAGCAGGCCTTTCACAACGCCAGCCGCCTCGACTTCCCCAAGCTCACCGACGACCCCGCAAACATCGCCGCCAACCTGCAGCACTACATCGCCAGTTTCAGCAGCCGGGCCCGCGAGATCATCGAGTACTTCGGCTTCGAGGCCGAGATCGAGAAGCTCGACAAGGCCGACCGTCTCTTCCTCGTGGTCAAGAAGTTCGCCGAGATCGACCTGCACCCCGACGCGGTCGGCAACGTCGAGATGGGCTACATCTTCGAGGAGCTCGTCAGGAAGTTCGGCGAGGCGGCCAACGAGACCGCCGGCGATCACCTCACGCCGCGCGAGATCATCCGACTGATGGTCAACCTGCTCTTCGAGCCCGACGGCGACGCGCTCACCAAGCCAGGCATCGTGCGCACCCTCTACGACCCGACCTGCGGCACCGGCGGCATGCTCAGCGTCGCCGAGGACCACCTGCGCGCGCTCAACCCCCAGGCGCGCCTCGAGTGCTACGGCCAGGAGTACAACCCCGAGTCGTACGCCATCTGTGGCAGCGACCTGATGATGAAGGGCCAGAACCTCGAGAACGTGAAGTTCGGCGACAGCTTCACCGCCGACGGCCTCGCCGGCATGCGCTTCGACTACTTTCTGGCGAACCCGCCCTTCGGCGTGGAGTGGAAGCCGGAGGAGCGCTTTGTCCGCGACGAGGCCGATTCGCTCGGCTTCGACGGCCGCTTCGGCGCCGGCCTGCCGCGCATCAACGACGGCTCCTTCCTCTTCCTGCAGCACATGATCAGCAAGATGAAGCCCGAGGGCTCGCGCCTGGCGATGGTCTCCAACGGCTCGCCGCTGTTCACCGGCGACGCCGGCTCGGGCGAGAGCAACATCCGCCGCTGGATCATCGAGAACGATTGGCTCGAAGCCATCGTGGCGCTGCCCGACCAGCTCTTCTACAACACCGGCATCAGCACATACTTCTGGATCGTGACCAACCGCAAACGCGCGGAGCGCCGGGGCAAGGTGCAGCTCATCGACGCGACCGGCTTCAGCAAGAAGATGCGCAAGAGCCTCGGCAACAAGCGCAACGAGCTCGGCGACGAGCACATCGACGAGATCACGCGCATCTACGGCGCCTTCGCTGCGGGCGAGCACTGCAAGATCTTCGCGAACGAGGACTTCGGCTATCGCAAGATCACCGTGGAGCGGCCGCTCAGGCTGAACTTCGCAGTCAATGAGGAGCGGCTCGAGCGCCTGCAGGCGGAGAAGGCGTGGGCGAAGGTGAAGGAGCCGGATCGCGAGGCTGTGCTGACGATGCTGCGCGGGATTGCGGGTGCGAGCGCGAGCGCGGTGGCCGGCGCAGACGCGGGCGCAGATGTGGGCGCAACCAGTGGCGCGGACACGGGTGCCGGCGCAGACGTGGGCATAGGCGATGGCGCGAGCGCGGGCGTTGGCGCAGACGACGACGTGCACTCCGGCGCCGGCGCACGCGCGATGTGGACGGCGTGGCCGGCGTTTGAGGCGGCGCTGAAAAGCGCCGCCCGGGCCGCCGGCCTCAAGCTCGACGCGCCGCTCAAGAAGGCCGTGATGAGCGCGCTCTCCGAGCGCGACGAGACGGCCTCCGTCTGCCTCGACGCCAAGGGCCACGCCGAGCCCGACGCCGAGCTGCGCGACACCGAGAACGTGCCGCTCGGCGAAGACGTCGGCGAGTACCTGGCCCGCGAGGTGCTGCCCTACGTGCCCGACGCCTGGGTGAGCGAGGCCGTGCGCGACGCGCAGGACGGCGGCCTCGGCAAGGTCGGCTACGAGATCAACTTCAACCGCTACTTCTACAAGTACGTGCCGCCGCGGCCGCTGGCCGAGATCGAGGCCGACATCCGCGCCCTCGAGACCGACATCGTGCGCATGCTCGGGGAGATCACGGGGAGCGGCGCGGAGGGGACTCTTTGAGCCGCGCCATCTCGACGCCGCGCGTCGCCACGACGGCCTCAGTCCCAGCCCGGCGGGAGCCTGTCGGTATGGCGATAGACGATGCCGCGATGAGCGACGCGCACAACGCAGATGACGACGTGATCTTCGTGGATCGCGTAGATGATGCGGTAGTCACCGGCCTTCGCGCGGTGCAGATGGTCAGCGCCGACAACGCGGCGCACGCCCGGCCGGCGCGGATTGACCGCGAGGCGCTCAAGCATGCGGCCGACGCCAACGCGCGCCGGCAGCGTCAGACGCCGGAGCTCGCGCTCGGCCGCGTCGGTGAAGTCGACGACGTAGGCCAAGCGCGCACTCTACAGGCCCAGCTCGGCCTTGATGTCGGTCCAGGGCCGCGTCTTGTCGAGCTCCCCGGACTCAAGGGCGCGCTTGTACTCTGCCGCGTCATGCTGATCTTCTGCGGCCTGGGCGATGAACATGTCTTCGATCGGGACGACCGCTGCGAGGGGTTTGCCGTGACGCTTGATGACGAAGCGGTCGCCGCCGTAGGCGCAGCGGCCGACGATCTCGGAGAGCTTTTCTCTGAGCTCGCGCGTGGTCACGGTGTCAGCATCTCCAAAGTCGTTGTTGGCAATGCGTTCTTCGAGGTCGTCGGGCATGGCGTCATCTCCGGGCGTGTTGTGTACACAGATGAATCTCTCTCCACATGGTACACACCTGCGTCTCGCGCCGCCAGTCCTCTTCGTCCCAGCTCAGTCTGCGGGACTCGCTACCTGCCCACAAGGGTGACGAAGGCGAGGCAGGGTGACATTCGCTCACGGTCCGTGCTTCTTCACGAACTCATTGAGAGGGATGCCCGGACCGTCCAGCTCACCGCTCGCTTCCATGCGCTCCCATTCCTTGACGTCACTGTAGTCCTCGAGCGCCTGGCAGGCCTGCAGGTCGTAGGTCGCAACGATGGCGACGAAGGGCTTGCCGTGGCGCTTCACCAGGATCTGCTCGCCGCCGCGGCCAACACGGTTGAGGACCTCCGCCAGATTGGTGCGCAGTTCCTTGGCGGTGACAGACTTGGCGTCGCCGAGGTCGCCTTTCTTGACGCGCTTGACGTAGTCCCATTTGGGCGCCATCTGGGTACCTTCCGGAGCCGCGGGTGCAGAAGTGATCTTCGGCGCCACGCGTACGCCTCTGCTCGGTCGGTGACCAGAAAGCGCGCGACGAGGTCGCCGCGAGGGCTGCCGCTTGAGCGGGCCGACGACACCGTCGGTCGTCGCCCACATGGGAAGGGAGAAGGCGTGAGCTCCCAGCCCAAGCCGAGGCTGCAAGAGAGGCCGTGCGAGCCATTCACAAACGGGCCGGCGTTCAAGGCGGCGCTGGGGGAGCGGCGTGGCGCAGGACCGATGAGCGGCGCGGCCGCGGCTGGCCCCTCAGGCTCGGCGGCTGTCTGGGTAGATCGAGTCGCGGTGTCCGATGCGCATGACGTAGACGATCTTGCGATCATCGTCGATCTCGAAGACGATGCGATGGTCGCCGACGCGAACGCGATACTTGCGGAGTCCGCCGCCGCCCACAAGCGCAGCCACGCCTCGATGGCGGGGGTCCGTGGCGAGGTGATCGATGGCCGTCTCGAGGCGAGCGCGGAGCTCGGCCGTCGAGCGATCGAGCCGGCGCTGGGCACGCCGAGTGACGGCGATGGTGAACGCCACCCTTCACTCACCCAGCCCGGGTTTCCCACGCACCTCTTCCCAGGGCACCGTGTCCTCGAGCTCGCCCGCCGCCTCAGCGCGCTCGAGCTCCTGGACGTCGTTGTGATCCTCGAGCGCCTGACAGGCCTGCAGGTCGTAGGTGGCGACGATGGCGACGAAGGGCTTGCCGTGGCGCTTCACGACGATCTGCTCGCCGCCGAAGGCGACGCGGTTGAGGATCTCCGCCAAGCCGGCGCGCAGCTCCTTGGAGGTGACGAAGTTGGCGTCGCCGAAGTCGCCTTCGTCGCGCCGCCGCTGGTAGTCCCATTCGGGCGCCATCTGGGTACCTCCCCGAGCCACGGGTGTAGAAGTGGTCTTTGGTACCAAGGGTACACCTCTGCTCGGTCGCTGGCCAGGGAGCGCGTGACGGAATCGCGTCGGTCCCCAGTTTGGCGTCGGCGGCCATCCGATGGAAGAGCTTCGGGGGCGGCAGAGGATTACGTTGGCCGCCGTGCGCGGGTGACGTTCACGGTGCAGGCAGCCGCATGACCGCGCCCACGATGCAGGCCGGCGGCAGCCTCACGAGAAGGGGGAGCACTTGACCTTCCAGCCCAAGAAGTTGGGAGCCCTCGAGGCCGCGTATCAGGTCCTGCT
>CAIOZS010000245.1 GCA_903862845.1 uncultured Thermoleophilia bacterium | reverse complement strand
GCGCTTGCTGTGCGGCTGCGGCTCCATCATGAGCGCCGCGATCTCGGGGCTGCCGTCGGTGATCGAGTGCACGTCGGTGGTGGCGCCGCCGACGTCGATGACGACGAGGTCCCCGACCTCGGCGGCGAGCCGCTCGGCGGCATCGACGTCCCGGCCGGGGCCGGCCTCCTCGCGCGCAGCGAAGGCCAGGCGGTCGCGGCCACGAGCAGGACGGCCTCCTCTGCCACGTCCACCGCGTCCACGACCACCGCGACCTCGACGGGGGCCTCCGCTGCCTCCGACTCCTCAACGTCGGCGTCCGGCGCGTCCACGGAGACCCAGACCGCGTCCGCAGGCGCTGCCTGCAGGTGTGTCAGCCGCTGGCGATCACGTTGAACGGGTGACCGGCCGGTCCGGCGGCTGGACCGCGGCCGAAAGGTCGTCGGCGGCCCAACGCCTCTGCGGCTGCGGCCGGACGCGCAGAGGGGCCGGAGAGGGCATGAACACTCGCCGGCCCCTCTCGGGCCGCGGCGGCCGGCGCACCGGCCACCGCACGTCGCGTCAGTTCACGCGGAGCGTCGCCTTGGCACTGGTCGTTTGGTTGCCCGAGAAGTCCGTGGAGGTCACCCACATTTCGTAGGCGCCCCTCGCAAGACGGCAGGCGAAATCGGTTCTCCACCACTCGTCGACACTGCCGTGGTTCTCCCAGCGCAGCCGCTGACGGACGGAGCCGGAGCGATCGGCGATGTGCAGTGTGGTCGTGACCTTGGGGCTCAGCACATCGTAGTCGCGGAGCAAGACGCGCCCGCGCTTGCCGCTCGTCGCCGTGGCGTCCTTGACACCACACCGGGGCCCGCGCATGTCGGTCGGGGCCAGCACGGCCTCGGCGACGTCCATGCGACCGCCGGACGCCAGCGGGAGGCCCAGGTCGACGACGGTGCCCATCAGTCTCCCCTTGATGCGCGCCGGCGTGTCGCCGGAACGGTTCTGCGCCGCGAGCAGCGCGACGGCGCCGGCGACGTGCGGCGTGGCCATCGACGTGCCCATCCACGACGCGTACTGGTTGCCGGGCAGCGTGCTCAGGATATCGACACCGGGCGCGGCGAGGTCGACGGTCCGGCGGCCGAAATCGGAGAAGAACGCCAGCTCGTCGTTCTGGTCGGTGGCGGCGACTGCGATGATGTTGACGCAGTCGTAGTTGGCCGGGATGGTGGGAGTGGCATCATTGTCAAGGGAAAAGTTGCCGGCCGCGGCGCAGAACACGACGCCCGCGTCGCCCAGGGCGACGATCGCTTCGTGCAGCGCGATGGAGTAGTCTTCCAGGTTCCACGACGCGTTCACGACCCGGACGTCCGCGGCGCCGGAGGCCTTCTGTTGCAGGAGGTAGTCGATGCACTTGACTGCGTCCGAGACGAAGCCCTCGGCGTCCTGGCTGGCGAACTTGAGGGCCATGATCCGCGTGTTCCAGGCCACGCCGACGACCCCGATGCCGTTGTCGCCCACACCCGCCATGGTCCCGGAGGTGTGGGTCCCGTGTCCCTCCTCGTCCATGGGGTCGCCGCTTCCGGTGGTGGCGTTGATGCCGTAGACGTCGTCGACGTAGCCGTTGTCGTCGTCGTCGATGCCGTTGGCCGGGATCTCACCCGGGTTGTGCCACATGTTGGCGGCCAGGTCCTCGTGGGCGTAGTCGACGCCCGTGTCGAGGTCGGCGACGACGACGTCCGGCGATCCCACACCGGAGTCCCACGCACGCGGCGCGCTGATCGCCTGCATGCCCCACAGGTCGTCCCAGAGGGGGTCGTCCGGGATCACGGCCAGCTGCACCACGGCGTCCGGCTCGACGTAGGCCACTGCCGGATCCCGAAGAAGGCGCTTCATGAGCGCGCCGGTGCTCTCCGAGGCCGACGTCACCACGGCGAGGCTCGCCCCGCCGGTGAGCCAGCGCGCCGGGACGGCGTGCAGCACCCGGGCGTCCGCGTCGGCAGCCACGGCCCGGCGCGAGGCCGCCGTGGAACCGGCGTGGAACTTCACGATCACGCGGCCGGGCATGGTCATGAGCGTCCGCGCCGAGTACACGTGCCGGCCGGCGGCGGGTCCGCCGCGCGCCCAGGATGGACTCACGGCAACAGTCCAGGCCAGCACGACCAAGGCGGCGAGGACGAGCACAGAGGCCCGCCTCCTGACGGTGGTCGAAGCGATGGTTACCACGGTCCCCTCCCTTCCAGTAGCCTGCGAACCCGTGCCACCCGGTGGCGCGATGCCGGGGACGCGCGCCCCTCCTCTTCGCTCGAACCTACCCGCAACGTCGCGCGTTCACGACACGGGTAGACGAATGGACAGGGCGAGCCGGCGAGGTCAGACGCCGGCGCTGCGACGCATCAGCGCCACAACGGCGTCCGGCGGGAAGTGCGCGAAGAGCGCGCCGCAGCAGGCGAAGATGTAGTCGCGGTCGAGGGCGCAGCGGGCGTCGGCCGGCGGCAGGAGGCGCTCGCCGCCGCCTTTGCCGCGCGTGTCGGCGAGGATGGCCTCGCCGCCGGGCAGCCGCGTGAGCGCCCCACCGGTGCCGATCAGCAGGCGGCAGGCGGTGAGGTCGCGGCCGCGCGCGACCGTCTGGCGGCCGGTCGGCGTGTACAGATGAGCCAGCCGGCCGGCGTGGCGCTGCACGCCGG
>CAIOZS010000244.1 GCA_903862845.1 uncultured Thermoleophilia bacterium | reverse complement strand
GGCCTTGGTGGCCGCCATGTGGTGAGCCTCCGGGCACACGCCGCAGATGCGCGGCGTGATGCGCGCCAGCTCCTCGACCGGGCGGCCGACGCAGAAGCGCTCGAAGCCGCGCAGCTCGGGGATCTGGAAGTAGACGTTCTGCACCTTGTTGTCGTCGTCGACAAAGATCTCGATCTTGCCGTGACCTTCGAGACGGGTGATGGGATCGACGCTTATCTTTTTCATCAGACCCTCGCCCTCCTGAGCAGCGAACTGGGGAGACCGAAGCGATAGAAGGTGCCCACCGGGTCGGGCACGGTCGCGGCGATCACAGCGATCTCTTCGGGCGTGGGGGCGTCGACGATGGACGCCACGGTGCTAAGCATCTTGGCGCCCTGGTCGAGAACGCCGTCGGGGGCGCCGTAGCAGCCGCGGCACGGCATGCCGACGCCGGTGCAGCGCGCCCCGCAGCCGGCGTGCGTGGCGGGGCCCATGCAGATGAGGCCCTGCTCGAGCAGGCACTTCTCGGGATCGGGGAGGAACTCCCAGATGCGCCGGAAGCTGGTGATCTTCTTCTCTTCCTTGACGCGCTTGCACTCTTCGCAGCAGGTCTTGGGGGAGACGCCGACGGTGGAACCCTTGGGCGGCAACGGGCCCTCACCCTTGAGCGCGGCGGTCACGACATCGAGCACCGCCGCGATCTGGCCGGCCTCTGGGGCGCAGCCGGGCACGTAGTAGTCGACGTCGACCGTCTGGTCCAGCGTCTTGACGGTGTCGTACATGTGCGGCAGGTCGAGCACGCCCTCGGGCACCTCGTAGCGCTCCTGCGGGTAGATGCCGTCGGGGTTGTCGATCGACGGGCTGTCGCGGTACACGAGGTCCTTGATCTCCTGGGCGCTCGCCACGTTGGCGAGGCCCGGGATGCCGCCCATCGTCGCGCAGGCGCCGAAAGCGACCAGTACCTTGCTCTTGGCGCGCAGCACCTTGGCGAGGTGCTCGTTCTCGCTGTTGCGGATGCAGCCGTTGAACAGGCAGACGTCGATGAAGCCGTCGTCGTAGCCCTCGACGTCCTTGTACTTGAAGTCGGTGGCGGCCGGCCAGAAGACCACTTCGTAGTTCTGGTCGACCTCGACGATCTTCTCCTTGATCTCGAGGAGGGCGATCTCGCAGCCGCCGCAGCTACCGGCCCAGTACATGGCGAACTTGAACTTGCTCATGCCGGCACCGCCTCTTTTTCGGCGGCGGGAGCGGCGACGCTCTCGTCCACGAACTGCGCGCTCCAGCCGAGCGGACCGAGCGCGCGGATCTGCTCGGTGAACTCGGTGACGACGCGGGCGAACTTGTCGCCCTCGGCGGCCGAGACCCACTCAAGCCGCACGCGCCCGTGCTCGAGGCCGAGCTGCTCGAGGAGCTTCTGGGTGAGCGGGAAGCGCCCGGCGGTGCGGTAGTTGCCGTTGATGTAGTGGCAGTCGCCCGGGTGGCAGCCGGCGATGAGCACGCCATCGGCGCCTTCTTTGAGGGCCTTGAGGATGTGCGTCGCGTCGATGCGACCCGAGCAATTGGTCTTGATGGGCACCATGTTGGGCGGGTACTTGAGCCGCGACGTACCGGCCAGGTCGGCGCCGTTGTAGCTGCACCAGCGGCAGAGGAAGCCGATGAGCCGTGGCTCGAACCCGTTGGATCCGTTTGTACTCACTGTCATCTCCTTCACAAGGCCGGCCTAGAAGGCCATCGCGCCTTCGATCTCGGCGAAGATCTGGTTGTCGAGGTAGCCATGCTGCTGCGGCACGTTGCTGCCGCAGGCGGCGACGCACACGCCGCAGCCCTTGCAGGCGGCGGTGATGACTTCGGCGACCTTCAGCTCTTCGTTGTAGCGGATGGCCACGTGCGGGCAAAGGCCGACGCAGATGTGACAGCCGGCGCACTTCTCGGGATCGATGTACGAGATCGTGGGCTCGACCTTGACCGTCGGGTTGTCGACCAGCGCCAGCGCGCCTGCGGCGGCGGCGCCCGCCTGGGCGACCGTGTCGGGGATGTCCTTGGGGTACTGGCAGCAGCCGGCGATGAAGATGCCGTCGGTGATGGTGCTGACGGGCTCGAGCTTGGGATGCCGCTCGAGAAAGAAGCCGTCGCCCGAGCAGCCGAAGCCGAAGGTCTGGCTGACGGCCTTGGCATCTTTGGCCGGGGCCAGGCCGCTCGAGAGGATGACCATGTCGGCAGGGATGCGCCGCACGATGCCGAGCAGGGTGTCCTCGGTCTTCACGATGAGGCGCCCCTCCTCTTCCGGCGACATCGCGAGGTCGGTGACCTCGGCGGCGCGGCCGCGCACCATGTGCACGCCTTCGTCCATGAGGCGCCGGTAGAACTCCTCGTAGCCTTTGCCGAAGCAGCGCATGTCGATGTAGAGCTCGTACACCTCGGTGTCGGGCAGATGCTCCTTGATGAGGTGGCTGAACTTGAGCGAGTACATGCAGCAGACCCGCGAGCAGTGCTCCTGGTAGTTGAGGTCGCGACTGCCGATGCAGTGCAGGATCGCGACCGACTTGGGCGGCTCACCGTTCTTGCAGACGATCTCGCCGTTGGTCGGCCCCGAGGCGTTGGAGATGCGCTCGAACTCGAGGCTGGTGATGACGTTGTCGAGGCGCCCGTAGCCGTAGCGCGCGTCCTGGCCGGGGTCCCACAGCTCGAACCCGGTCGCCATGATGATGGCGCCCACCTCGAGCTCGACGAGCTCGTCCTTCTGCTCGAAATCGATTGCCCCGGGACCGCAGGACGTGACGCAGGGCTGCTTGCACTTCTTGCCCTTGAGCGTGAGGCACTTTTCGGCGTCGATGGTGGCGCGCAGCGGCACGGCCTGCGGGAACGGGATGTAGATGGCGCTGCGCTTGCCGAGCCCCTGATCGAACTCGCTGGGCACCTTGCGCACCACGCAGGTCTCCAGGCAGGCGGCGCAGCCGGTACACGTATCGGTGTTGACGAAGCGCGCCTTCTTCTTGACCTTGACCTTGAAGTTGCCCACGTAGCCGTCGACCTCGACGACCTCGCTGTAGGCCATGAGCTCGATGTTGGGGTCTTTGCCGGCCGCCGACATCTTGGGCGTGAGGATGCAGGCGGCGCAGTCGAGCGTCGGGAAGGTCTTGTCGAACATGGCCATGTGGCCGCCGATCGACGGGTTCTTCTCGACGAGGTAGACCTTCTTGCCGGTGGCGGCGAGCTTGAGCGCCGCCTCGATGCCGGCGATGCCGCCGCCCACGACGAGGACGGCGGGGTTGACCGGCACCTCGATGGGATCGAGCGCCTCGTTGAACGGCAGACGGTGGATCTGGGCGTTGAGGATGCGCTTGGCCTTCTCGGTGGCCTCGCCCTTGTCCACGGTGACCCACGAACAGTGCTCGCGCACGTTGGCCATCTGCAGCAGGTACGGGTTGAGGCCGGCGGCGGCGGCGGCCTTGCGGAAGGTGGGTTCGTGCATGGTCGGCGAACAGGCGGCGACCACGACGCGGTTGATGCCGTGCTGCTGAATGTCTTCTTTGATGAGGTCCTGGCCCGGGTCCGAGCACATGTACTTGTACTCGCGGGCGATGGCCACGTTGGGCTGCTCGGCGGCCCAGGCGACGACCTTGTCGACGTCGACCTTGCCGGCGATGTTGCTGCCGCAGTGGCAGAAATAGACTGCGATCCTGTCTTCGGCCATGTTCGCCTCCTCCTCGCCGCTCATGCCGGGATCGCCGCGACCACGCGGTCGCAGGAGACGATCTGTTTGTCGATGGCCAACTGCTTGGGGTCGGCGCCGAACGCCAGACCGGCAAGCTGCGTGAAGTACATCACCGGCATGTCGAAGTTGGTCCCGAAGGTCTTGTTGACGCGCGGCTGGTAGCCTTCGACGTTCATCTCGCAGAGCGGGCAGGCGCAGACGATGACGTCGGCGCCCGCGTCGTGGGCGCCCTTCAGCAGTTCGTGGCACATGCGCAGAGCGCCCTCTTCTTTGGTGAGCATCATCATGCCGCCGCAGCACTTGGCCTTGCCGGCGAAGTCGGTGATGACCTCGGCGCCCAGCGCCTGGAAGAACTTGTCCATGGTGACCGGGAACTCGGGATCGTCGAAGTCGCCCATGGGACGCGAGTACTGGCAGCCGTAGTAGCAGGCGACCTTGAGGCCGGTGAGCCGGCGCGTGACCTTCTCGCCGAGGGCCTCGAGCCCGATGTCGTTGACGAGCACGTCCATGATGTGGCGCACCGGCTTGTTGCCGCTGTACGTGCGGTCCACGGCGCCCAGGGCGCCGCTCACGGCCTCGCGCACCTCGGCGCTCTCGGCCATGTAGCGGTTGGTCTTGGCCAGCGTGGTGTAGCAGGCGTTGCAGATGACGCAAAGATCCTCGTCGCCCTGCTTCTCGGCGATCGCGAGGTTGCGCGCCGCGATGGCAAACGAATCGAGCTCGCGCACGCTGAAGTAGCTGGTGGCGCCGCAGCAGTTCCAGTCGTCGAGCTCGACGAGCTCGACGCCGAGCTTGCCCATCAGCGCCCGGGTGGAGATGTCATAAGCCTTGCCGGTGGCTTCAGCGGAACAGCCGGGATAATACAGATACCTCATTGGGCCTTCGCCTCCTGAGCCTCAAGGTAGGCGCTGATCTTGTCGAGCTCGTCGCGCCCCCTGATGTTCTTGGCGAACAGCGGCAGACGCCCCGCCGTGAACAGCTTGAGACCGGTGCCGGCGAACTTGAAGGGCAGGCCCCAGTCCTTGGTGAGCATGAACTTGGCCATGAGCTCGACCTCATGGTTACGACCGTGCTTGTGCACGCTGTCGATGAAGTACTTGGTCATGGCCGGCGCCTTGCCGTCCTTGGGCGCGAGGTCGTACTTGATGGCGAGCCGCTTGAGCTCGTACATCAGATCGGTGATCTTGATGCCGGCCGGGCAGCGCACCGTACACGAGTAGCACGAGGTGCACAGCCAGATGGTGTTGCTCTTGACGACCCGGTCGATCATGCCGGCGCGGAACGCGGCGATGATCTCGCGAGGGCCCCAGTCCATGAGGTAGCTCGTGGGGCAGGAGCCGGTGCAGGTGCCGCACTGCTGGCAGATCTTGATCTTCTCGCCCCCCGGCATATTGAGGACGTCCTCACAGAACTGCTTGTGAACCGCGAGAGCTTCAAGTGTGGTCGCTAGCTCTGTCATTCTCCTCTCCCGTTCGTCAACTGCCTGGCCGATGCACGCGCCCCGCATCCCCCCAGGAACACGAAGCGTGAAGACATGCTGCGGGTACCTGGCGCCCTCGAAATCAGAGACCACGCCAAGGTGGACGGCCGGGCTGCGCTTTCGTGCCTTTTGCGAAGAGATCCGCAGCGGCCGCAGGGGACTCCCCCCGCGCGACTACTTTCACAAGCTACAAGGTATCACGGGGAGGCCGCTTTGGCCTCTCCCCTTCTGTACAAAGAGTGATAGGCCGCAGTCCCAGTTGTCGCAGGGATGCCGTGCGGCGCGGGGCCATGATGGCCAGGGCCCGGCGACGGCGCGGCGCGCGCCTCACTCGAGGCCGGTGAGCCCCTCACGGATCGCGTATTTCACGAGGTCGGTGACCTTGTGCAGATTCAGCTTGTCCATGATGTTGCCGCGGTGAGTCTCCACGGTCTTGCGGCTGAGGCAGAGCAGCTCGGCGATGTCCTGGTTGGTGTTGCCCTCAGCGATGAGCTTGAGGACCTCGCGCTCTCGCGCCGTGAGCTCGTCGGCGGGCCTGTGCGCGGTGGGGTCGTGCACGCGCTGCAGGTAGTCGTGCAGCACCGCCTCTAGAGCCACCGGCTGAAGCACCTGCCTGCCACCGACGACGGCGCGCACCGCCGAGACCAGCTCGTCGGTGGTCACTGTCTTGAGCAGGTAGCCGGTGGCCCCGGCCTGCACCAGCCGCAGCACGCAGTCTTTGCGGTCGTTGCGCGTGAGGGCGAGGATCTTGACCTGCGGGTAGCGCCGCAGTACCTGGCCGGTGAGCTCAAGCCCGTTCATGCGCGGCATGATCGTCTCGGTGACGATGACGTCGGGAGACGTGGAGCCGACCAGGGGGAGCGCTTCGAGACCGTCGGGCGCTTCGCCGACGACCGTCATGTCGGGCTGCGCGTCGAGCAGGGCGCGCACGCCCTGGCGCTCGATGGCGTGGTCGTCGACCAGCAGAACGCGGATGACGGCTCCCGGGCCGCTCACGCTTCGCCTCCCCGTGGCGCCGCGGCCGGTGTGGCTGCCCACCGCGACGCTGGTATTCCTGACACCTGGATTTTAGGGCCTTTACCCCAGGCGGGGCAACGGTGCTCCCCATCCGCGCGGCCGAGGCCGCCCCGCAGGGCAGGACAAAACGGCAGGCGCGGCCGCCACGAGCAGCCTGCGGCCGCGGAAGCACTCCGCGCCCAAAGCGCGACGGGCCGGTCGCCCTGCGGCGGCCGGCCCGTCCGAGGCGTCCTCCGCCCGTGGCGCTGCCGCGAAGCTAGTTGACCTTCACGGTCTTCACCGCGGATGTGTTTGACGCCGAAAGATGGGTGACGCGCACGCGCAGCTTGTAGGTCCCCTTCTTGGCAGGGGCTGTCCAGTTCAGCGCGTAGTCAGCGCCGGATAGGCTCGCGGACGGTCCGTTCTTCCACTTCTTGGAGGTGGAGAGTCGGGTCTGGAGTGTCACGTCCACGGTGTGCTGCGGAGTCGCCGCCTCGGAGCCGGTGATCGCCACGGTGGAGCCGGCGGTCGCGGTCGTGGGCGCCGTGATCGACAACGTCGTGCTGTGGCACAGAGAGGACGTGGCATCCGACTTCGGCGCGGTCACGCCGGCGAACGCCATCACCGCGCCGGCGATGACGACTGCGGTCAGAGTAGAGATGGTCAGCGTCTTCTTCATCTTCCCCCTTCGGGACTCGTTTGCGGCGAGGTTGTTCCCCGCCTCAACACACCTTGTCTCGCGGACGTGAGCTCTTCTGTGCTTCTGTTCACAAGACCCTGACGGCACTCTAGCGGCCCAACATGTAGGCACCATTGAGATAGTGTTAATTACGGTTGACGAAGCGCGGGGCCGTGTGAGGGGCCGTGCCCGCCGCAGCGTGCCCGGCGCAGCCTGCCGGCACGACGGGAGACATGGGACGCGCGGACGGGCGGGCGCGAGCGGCCGCTTTGCGCGCGCGGCCCGCTTGCCCTAGAATCCCAAGGCTTCTTCAGAGCCGACGTAGCTCAGCTGGCAGAGCACATCACTCGTAATGATGGGGTCCTCGGTTCGATTCCGAGCGTCGGCTCCACAAAAGCCCAGCAAACCGCCGCTTTCCTCTGCCGCCCTACCCTTGCCCGCCCTTGCCGATCATGCCGGTCTGCCAACACTGGCCGACATTCGGCCTGTGCGGC
>CAIOZS010000243.1 GCA_903862845.1 uncultured Thermoleophilia bacterium | reverse complement strand
GGGCGCCCATGGCGCCCCGGCCCTCGTGCCGCGTACGGTGCGTGCCGCTCAGTCCGCCGCGCGCGGGGCCCTGACGGGCCGCGCGTCGCTCAAGAGGGCTACGCCGATCAGTGCGCGACCAGCTCTCCTCGGCCGGCGAGCACGCGCACCTCGGCGAGCGTCTGGTCGAGGCGCTCGAGCACCTTGTCCATCTGCTCGTAGGTGATCACGGCCGGGGGTTGCATGCGCAAGGTGAGGGAGTTGAACAGCGTCCCCCCGATGAGCACGCCGCGGCCGAAGAGGCCCTGGCTCACGGCGTAGCCGATGTCTGCGTTCTTGAACTGCATGCCGATGATCACGCCCACGCCGCGGACCTCCTCGAAGAGGTCGTCGTAGACGCCCGCGAGCTCGGTGAGCTTGCCCTTGAGGTAGGCGCCCTTTTCGGCCGCCTGCCCGGGGATGTCCTCTTCGAGGGTGGCGTGCAGGGCGCCGATCGCCGCGGCGGTGGCCATGGGGTTGCCGCCGAAGGTCGTCGTGTGCATGTAGGGGTTGTCGAACATCGTCGAGAAGACGTCCTCTGTGGAGATGAAGTTGCCGATGGGGATGACGGCGCCGCTGAGTGCCTTGCCCATCGTCATGATGTCGGGAGTCACGCCCGAGTGCTCCATGCCCCAGAGCTTGCCTGTGCGGCCCATGCCGGTCTGCACTTCGTCGGCGATGAGGAGGATGCCCCACTTGTCGCAGACCTCGCGGACCTTGGGGAAGTAGTCGTCGGGCGGGATGATGGCGCCCGCCTCGCCCTGCACGGGCTCGACAATGAAGGCGGCAATGTCAAAGCCCACGGCGTCGCAGATGCCGAGCTGCTTGTCGAGGGCGTCGGCGTCGCCGTAGGGCACGAAGCGGACCCCGGACATGAGCGGGTAGAAAGGCTCGCGAAACTCGCCTTTGCCGCTCACGCTCAGAGAGCCGAACGACTTGCCGTGAAAACCGCGCGTCGTGGAGATCATGCCGAGCGTGTGATTCGGCTTCTTGCGCCGCGCCCAAAGCTTGGCGATCTTCATGGCGCCCTCGTTGGCCTCGGTGCCGGAGTTGCAGAAGAACGAGTACTGCAGGTCGCCGGGCGTGACCATGGCGAGCAGGTGGCTGAGATAGCCGCGCATGGGGTCGAGGAGCTCCTGCGAGTGCAGCGCCTGGTGTTCGAGCTGATCGCGCACGGCCTTGACCACGGTGGGGTGCCGGTGCCCCAGCATGTAGATGCCAAAGCCGCCGAGGCAGTCAATGAACTCCTTGCCGTGGATGTCGTAGAACACGGAGCCTTCGTCGCGCCATTCGACCGAGGTGTAGTCGCTCGACACCGACTTGCGATACTCGAGGATGCCGGGGTTGACGTAGTCGTTGAAGTTCGTCACGCAGTCGTCGACCACGGCTTGCTGCTCGGCCGGCGAAAGCACAGATTTCGCCATGAGATCGAGTGCCTTGCGCGATGCCCGCAGGGCTTCGTCCTTGAGCCTGTCCTGCATTCGTTCCTCCTGTCCTTCGTCTCGCGTGACGGGCTTTTCCCGTGATTTGCGGTATAGTTCGTACAGCCGACCGAAGCGCGAGGTCACTCTACCGCGAAACCTGCGACGACGCAAGGCACGCCCGCGGCGGTCGCCGTCGCCGGGCGGCGTCTGCCGCGGCGGTAGTGTGGAGCAGGGAGATGCAGAGATGACGACGGGCCAGCACAGGACGAGCGGCGACCCCTCGGCGCAACTGTCGCCGACGGCGCGGCGCCTCGTGACGGCCGCGCGCATGCTTCTGGCGCGCGGCGGCTTCGAGGCGCTCACCGTCGAGGGTGTGGCCGCGGAAGCGGGCGCCTACCGGGATTCCGTGCGCTACTACTTCGGCAGCAAGGCGGCGTTCATCGCCGCCGTGGTCGACTCGCTGGCGCACGATCAGAGCATGGCCGCGGTCGCGGAGACTCTGGCGCAGCCGGCCGGCGAGGAGCGCGTCCACACCCTGGTCGCCGGTGACCGCAGGCTTGTCGACGATCGCGACTCCTTTCGCGACTTCTTCGCGATCTTCCCGCACGTGCTGCTCGACGAGGAGCTGCGCGCGCGGGTCGCGAGTCTGTACGACTGGTACCGCGACCTCTACGCCGGCGGCATGGGAGGTGCCGGCGCCGAAGGCGATGCGCGCCTGCGCGGTCTCGCCTCCTTGATGGTGGCCATGACCGACGGGCTCGCCTTGCAGAAGCTGCTCGACCCCGACGGCGTGGATCTCGAGCCCCTGTTCGGCCTGTGGGAGGAGATCCTGCGGCGCGAGCTCCCCGGCACGGCCGGGTGAAAGGCGCTCATTTACAGCGCCGGAGGCGTGGTGTAGGCTCGCCGCGTGTGTGCGGCGCCGCATGGGGGGCTCCGTCGGCCGCAAGGCCAGCACGTGGATCTTCGTAGGAGGATGTGGCTGTGGCGCAAGGGACCGTGAAGTGGTTCAGCAACGAGAAGGGGTATGGCTTCATCGAACGGGAAGACGGTGACGACCTGTTCGTGCACTACTCCGAGATCACGATGGACGGCTACAAGACGCTTGTCCAGGGCCAGAGGGTGGAGTTCGAGATCACCGAGGGCGACAAGGGGCTCCAGGCATCTACAGTGAGGCCCGTCGCCTGACGCACGCGTGCGCTCAGAAGGCGCCCGCCGGCTGTGCCCCAGCCGGCGGGCGCCTTTTCTTGTCCCTCCTGCGTGGCTGGAGTACTATAGCCGCCCCGCTTTTTGCGGCCCGTCGCAGGAGGAACCCACCATGATCGGTGAAGACGACGTCCGCTACGTCGCGAAACTCGCCCGTCTGCGTCTGGAACAGGATGAGGTCGCGCGCATGACCGGCGAACTGGCCAAGATCCTCGCCCACATCGACAAGATGAGCGAGCTCGACATGGCGGGCGTGCCGCCCACCGCCCACGTCCTCGACGTCGTCAACGTCACCCGGCCCGACAAGCCGCAGCCGAGCCTTTCCCGCAGCGATGCGCTGCGCAACGCTCCGGCCGTGGACGACGCCTGCTTTCGCGTGCCGAGGATGAGCTAGCGGTGACTTCGCTGGACCCGCTGCGGCTCACCGCCCGCGTCGCCAAGCGCCTGCTGGTCGACGGCGAGATCTCGGCGGCGGAGCTGGCCAAGGTCTATCTCGACCAGATCGCCGCCGTCGAGCCTCGGGTGCGCGCCTACATCCGCGTGACCTACGACAACGCCGCCAAGTACTCCACCAAGGTCGATCGCGAGATGCAGGCCTTGCGCGGCCCGCTGGCAGGCCTGCCGATCGCCATCAAAGACAACATGGTCACCGAGGGCGTCATCACCACGTGCGCCTCGCGCATCCTGCGCGACTACATGCCCGTGTACACGGCCACGGCCGTGCGCCAGGTGTGGGATGACCACGTGGTGATGCTCGGCAAGACCAACCTCGACGAGTTCGCCATGGGCTCCTCCACCGAGAACTCGGCCTTTCAGACCACGCGCAACCCGTGGGACCTGGCCACCGTGCCGGGCGGCTCCAGCGGCGGCTCCGCCGCCGCCGTCGCCGCCGGTGAGGCGCTCTGGGCTCTGGGCAGCGACACCGGCGGCTCCATCCGCCAGCCGGCGGCGCTCTGCGGCATCGTGGGCATGAAGCCAACCTACGGCGCCGTGAGCCGCTACGGGCTCATCGCCTTCGCCAGCTCGCTCGATCAGATCGGGCCGCTCACGCGCTCGGTGTACGACTGCGCCCTTCTGCTGCAGCACATCGTCGGCCACGACCACAACGACGCGACCAGCGTCGCGCTGCCAGAGCCGGTCGCCCTGCCGGACGCGGAGCGCCTCGACGGCCTGCGCGTGGGCATCCCCGCGGAGTATCTCGCGGCCGGCATCGAGCCGGGCGTGCGGGCGCGCTTCGACGAGACCCTCGCGCGCGTCGAGGAACTGGGCGGCAGGTGCGTCGAGATCGGCCTGCCGCACACCGAGTACGCGCTCCCGGCCTACTACATCATCGCGCCGGCCGAGGCGAGCGCGAACCTCGCGCGCTTCGACGGCGTGCGCTACGGGTACCGCTGCGCCGACCCGGTCGACCTGCTCGACATGTACGAGCGCACGCGCGGCGAGGGCTTCGGACCCGAGGTCAAGCGGCGCATCATGATCGGCACCTACGCGCTCTCGGCCGGCTACTACGACGCCTACTACGGCCGCGCCCAGAAGGTGCGCACGCTGGTGCGCCGCGACTTCTCGAGAGCCTTTGCCGACGTCGATCTCATCGCCTCGCCGACGACGCCGAGCGTCGCCTTCAAGGCCGGTTCGCGCACCGCGGACCCGCTGTCGATGTACATGTGCGACATCTGCACCATCCCGGTGAACCTCGCGGGCCTGCCCGCCATCAGCATCCCCTGCGGGCTCAGCGATGGGCTCCCCGTGGGCTTCCAGCTCATCGGCCCCGCGTTCAGCGAGAACCGCATCCTGCAGGCTGCCCACGCGCTGGAGGGCGCCATCGGCTTCGCGCCGGCGCCCACCTTCCGCGACTCGGGCGCCGAGGCCGACGTGGCCGGCGCAGCTGCTGGAGTGCCGCTGGAGGTGCACGAATGACCGCCTGGGAGCCGGTGATCGGCCTCGAGATGCACGTCGAGCTCGACACGCGCACCAAGATGTTCTGCGCCTGCGAGGTCACCAAGGGCGACGCGCCCAACACGCACACCTGTCCCAGGTGTCTCGCGCATCCCGGGGCGCTGCCCGTGGTCAACCAGCGCGCCGTCGAGTACGCGGCGCGCATCGCCCTCGCGCTCAACTGCAGCGTGCGGCCGCGCAACATCTTTCACCGCAAGAACTACTTCTATCCCGACCTGCCCAAGGCGTACCAGATCAGCCAGTACGACGAGCCGCTCGCCGTCGAGGGCTGGTTTGAGTACTGGGTCGGCGACGAGAAGCTTCGCTGCCGCATCAACCGCGTGCACATGGAGGAAGACGCCGCCAAGCTGATCCACGCCGGCGGCGACGCAGGGCGCATCGCCGGCTCCGACTACTCCATGGTCGATTTCAACCGCGGCGGCACGCCGCTCATCGAGATCGTCAGCGAGCCCGACATCCCGTCGCCGGAGGCGGCTCGTGAGCTCCTCCAGCAGCTCCGCAACCTGGTCATCGAGCTGGGCGTCAGCGAGTGCAACATGGAAGAAGGCCAGATCCGCTGGGACGCCAACGTCAGCGTGCGCCCCAAGGGCAGCACCGAGCTGGGCACGCGCACCGAGCTCAAGAACATGAACAGCTTCCGCTACCTGCAGCAGGCGCTCGACGCCGAGATCCCGCGCCAGGTGGAGGTCCTCGAGGCCGGCGGCACGATCGACCTCGAGACCCTGCACTTCGACCCCGACACGGGAACGACGACGCCGCTTCGCTCCAAAGAAGAGGCGCACGACTACCGCTACTTCCCCGAGCCCGACCTGGTGCCGCTGGTCATCGACCCGGCCTGGGTGGAGGAGCTGCGGCGGGCGCAGCCGGAGCTGCCGGCGGCGCGCGTCGAACGCTTTACGGCGCAGTACGGCCTCTCGCGCGCGGATGCCCTCGTGCTGGGCAGCGCGCACGCGCTGGCCGCCTTCTACGAGGAGGTCGTGGCGCTGGGGGCCGGCGCCAAGCCGGCGGCAAACTGGACGATGGGCGAGTACCTCGCCCATCTCAACGCCGCCGGCCTCGAAGCCGGCCACGGCCACGTCACCGCCGAGCGCCTCGCCAAACTGGTGAAGCTCGTCGAAGACGGTACCGTGTCGACGAGCTCGGGCAAGGACGTCTTCGCGAAGATGATCGCCGAGCGCGCCGAACCCGAGGACATCGTGGACAAGTACGGGCTCGGCCAGATCAGCGACACCTCGGAGCTCGCCGCGATCGTCGCCGCGATCGTGGCCGCGAACCCCGCCCAGGTCGAGCAGTACCGCGGCGGCAAGCAGCAGGTCATCGGCTTCTTCGTCGGCCAGGTCATGAAGGCCAGCGGCGGGCGCGCCAACCCGCAGCTCGTCAACGAGCTGCTGCGCAAGGCCCTCGGGACCTGACTTCGCGCGGCGACCGGCGACGGCCGCGTGACTCTGCCGCTGAAGCGCGGCGGACGGTCGTGCGTCATGACGAAGACCACGAACCCGCCCCGGCGGTGGCAGGCTGCATGAGGTTGACTCCGCTGAGCTGCATGTTCGGCGGCGCGCCGGCCGCGCACCGTTGACTCCGTGGTGGGCTGATGCTATGGTGCAATGGTGTAGAGACACCACGGTCCCCGATCCCGGTCAGGAGGCAAGCGATGCCTCGCCTCAGCATCACGCTCAGCGAAGAGCGTCACAGGGCCGTCAAAGAGGCAGCCGCGCGGCGCGGCACCACCATCACCACCATCATCGATGAGAGTCTGGAGGCGTGCGGCGTCAAGAGCCAGACTCGCGCCGAGGAGCTGGTCGCACGGGCGCGTTCCCGGAGCTCCCTGAGCCCTGAGGAGGCAGAACGCCTGGCGGTCGCCGAGGTGCGGGCCTACCGCGCCGAACGGCAGGCGAAGGCCAGCGCCGACGCCCCCGGACGCGCCGGGTGAGGACCCTCGGCGTCGTCGACACGAACGTCGTGGTCAGCGGCCTTGTGAGCCCCGCCGAGGGCGCCCCGCCCCAACGGATTCTGAACGCGATGCTGGCCGCCGAGCTCGGCTTCGCTCTCTCCGTCGAGCTGATCGCCGAGTACCGGGGCGTACTGCTGAGGCCCGGCATCATGGCGCTGCATGGTCTGGGCGAAGCCGAGGTGGACGCGATCCTGCAGCGGCTCGCGCTGGAGGCCGTCGAGGTGGATCCCGAGCCCATCGCCGTGCCCCACGGGGTGGAGCCGGGCGACGAGCATGTCGCGCGGCTCGCACTCGCGCTCCCCGCCTGCGTGCTGATCACCGGAGACCGCGCCTTGGCGGCCGCCATGTCCGGCGCCTGTGAGGTGCGCACGGCCGCGGAGGCGCAGAGGCTGCTCGCGCCGGCGCCCTGACGCGCGAGGACTGAACGGGGCCTGTGCAGCGCGTCTGGTTCGTTCGGCCGTGCCGACTTCGATCTCAGCTCGCGGCCTCCAGGGGCCCGACAGGCTGCGCCGGCCGGCTGCGCGCACGTTTCCCGTCCTCCCCCGCGGATGCCCTGTCGAGCCGCTGCCTTGCCTGCCCGGGACCGGGTGTGGAACAATGCAGTCGTCTTGCAGCCGCGCGCTGCCGCCCAGCACCGCGAGTCGTCCCTCTTCCACATCGCAGGCACGTGCCGCGGTAACGGCGCCCCCGGGCCGGGGCGCGCGGCGGCGCCCGCGACGACAGGTAGGAACCTTATGACCAGCGACCTCTCCAGCTTCGTCATCGCCAGGGCCAGGCCGGCCGAACCGGCGGTGCGCATCGACGACACCACGCTTCGCGACGGCGAGCAGACCGCCGGCGTCGTCTTCTCCAACCACGAGAAGATCCGCATCGCGAAGCTCCTCGACGAGGTCGGCGTGCACCAGATCGAGGTCGGCATCCCGGCCATGGGCGGCGACGAGAAGGCGAGCATCAAGGAGATCGTCGAGCTGGGCCTCGACACCTCGATCCTCGCCTGGAACCGTGCCGTCATCAGCGACATCGAGCACTCCATCGACTGCGGCGTCGACGCCGTGGCCATCTCCATGTCGGCCAGCGACATCCACATCGAGCACAAGCTGGCCAAGTCGCGGCAATGGGTCCTCGACCAGATCCGCGAGTGTGTGGCCTTCGCCAAGGACCACAACCTGTACGTGTCGGTCAACGCCGAGGACGCCTCGCGCGCCGACCTCGAGTTTCTGCTGCGCTTCAGCCAGGCGGCCAAGGAGGAAGGCGCCGACCGCCTGCGCTTCTGCGACACGCTCGGCATCCTCGACCCGTTCGACACCTACAACGTCATCACGTTCCTCAAGAAAGAAGGCGGCCTCGACATCGAGATGCACACTCACGACGACTTCGGCATGGCGACGGCCAATGCCCTGGCGGGCATCAAGGCAGGCGCCACGTACGTGAACACCACGGTCAACGGGCTCGGCGAACGCGCCGGAAACGCCGCTCTCGAAGAGGTCGTCATGGCGCTCAAGTACCTCGGCAAGGTGGACGTGGGCCTGCACACCAGCCGCTTCCGCGAGCTCAGCGAGTACGTGGCCGCCGCCTCGGCGCGCACCATCCCGGCCTGGAAGAGCATCGTCGGCACCAATGTCTTCGCTCACGAGAGCGGCATCCACGCCGACGGCGTCATCAAGAACCCGCTCAACTACGAGGCGTTCGCCCCCGAGGACGTCGGCCTCGAGCGCCAGATCGTGGTGGGCAAGCACTCCGGGTCGCGCACGATCTACCGCAAGTTCCAGGAGTTCGGCCTGGAGCTCAGCAAGGCCGACTGCGACGGCGTGCTCGCCCTGGTGCGCAAGACCGCGATCGAGCTCAAACGGGCGCTGTTCGACAAGGAGCTCATGTACATCTATCAGGACTACTTGGGTCATCTCGGCGAC
The DNA here is from genome assembly GCA_903862845.1 of uncultured Thermoleophilia bacterium. Lineage (GTDB taxonomy): Bacteria > Actinomycetota > Thermoleophilia > UBA2241 > UBA2241 > CAIXSE01. The sequence continues at coordinate 3,312 of CAIOZS010000243.1, read as the reverse complement.
GCTGTCCCGATGCGCCCTAGGGCGGGCGGCGGCCCTGCGGCCGAGGCCGCCGGGGCGCCCGCGTGACCGCGGAGGCGCCTGCGTGACGGCGCTCACCCTCGCCGAGAAGATCCTCGCCGCGCACGCCGGCCTGGAGGCCGTCGTCCCCGGACAGATCGTCGTCTGCGCTGTCGATGTCGCGATCGCGCAGGACGGTACCGGGCCGCTCGCCATCCAGCAGATCGAGGAGCTCGGTGTCGCCACCGTCAAGGCGCCGACCTGCGTGTTCTTCATCGATCACGCGGCCCCGGCGCCGCGCAGTGAGCTGGCTAACGCGCAGCAGACGATCAGAGCCTTCTGCGCGTCCTCCGGGGCCACGCTCAGCGACGTCGAGATGGGCGTCTGCCACCAGAGGGTCGCCGAGAGCTACGCCAAGCCCGGCGACCTCGTCATCGGCGCCGACTCGCACACCTGCACGGCCGGCGCTCTGGGCGCCTTTGCCACCGGCATGGGCAGCACAGACATCGCCGTCGGCATGGCCGGCGGCCAGACCTGGCTGCGCGTCCCCGAGACCTTTCGCGTCGCGGTCGCCGGCGAGCTGCGCGACGGCGTCGAGGCCAAAGACCTGATCCTGACGCTCATCGGCCGGCTGGGCGCGGCCGGCGCCACCTACAAGGCGCTCGAGTTCGGCGGGCCTGGCATCGACGCCCTGCCCATGCCCGGTCGCTTCACGCTCTGCAACATGGCCGTCGAGGCTGGCGCCAAGGCCGGGCTCATGCCGAGCGACGAGACCACGCGCGCGTACCTCGCCGGCGAAGGCCGCGAGGAGGCCTGGCGGCCGCTCGCCGCCGACCCCGGCGCCGCCTACGAGCGCCTCGTCCAGCTCGACGCCGGCGCCATTGTCCCGACGGTGGCCAAGCCGCACACCGTCGACAACACGGCGCCGGCGGCGGAGCTCAAGGGCACGCGCGTCGACCAGGTGCTCATCGGCACCTGCACCAACGGCCGGCTGGCCGACCTGCGCGCGGCGGCGCGGCTGCTGCGCGGGCGCCGCCGCGCCGCGCACACGCGCCTCATCATCACGCCGGCCTCGCAGGCCGTGGCGCGTGCCGCCGCCGCCGAAGGCCTCTTGGACGTGTTCTGGGACGCCGGCGCCGTGGTCACCAACCCCGGCTGCGGCGCCTGCGTGGGCATCCACGAGGGCATCCTCGCCGACGGCGAGGTCTGCCTCAGTACCGCCAACCGCAACTTCCACGGGCGCATGGGCAACCCCGAGGCGTCCATCTACCTGGGCTCGCCGGCTACCGCGGCCGCCACGGCCGTGGCCGGCGAGATCACCGATCCCCGCGAACTTCTCTAGGAGGGAGCACGCCATGGCCAAGAAGTACGACGCACCGCCGCCGCTGGTCATCGACGCCACCAAGCGCTACGTCGCCACGATCAGTACCGACCAGGGCGACATCGTCATTGAGATGTTCGCCGACAAGGCCCCCACGACGGTCAACAACTTCGTCTTTCTCGCCCGCGACGGCTTCTACGACGGGGTCACGTTCCACCGCGTCATCAAGGGCTTCATGGCGCAGGGCGGCGACCCCACGGGCAGCGGCAGCGGCGGCCCCGGCTACCGCTTCGCCGATGAGTTCCACCCGGCGCTCAAGCACGACCAGCCCGGCATCCTCTCCATGGCCAACGCCGGCCCGGGCACAAACGGGTCGCAGTTCTTCATCACCTACGCGGGCACGCCTCATCTGGACGGCAAGCACACCGTGTTCGGGCGCGTCATCGAAGGCATGGACGTCCTCGAGGCCATCCCCGAACGCGATCCTCAGCGCGCCCGCGAGCCCGGCCTGGCGATGAACAGCGTGACTGTCCGCGAGGAGGAATGGATCACGTGAGCCGGGAGCTTCTGCGCGGCAAGGCCTGGCTCTTCGGCGACGACATCTCCACAGACCACATCGCACCGGGCCGCCTGTTCCACCTGCGCACCAACTTACCCGAGCTCGCCAAGCACGTCCTCGAAGACGCGCGCCCGGAGGTCGCCGCGCGCCTGGCGCCCGGCGATCTCATCGTCGGCGGGCGTAACTTCGGCCTCGGCTCGAGCCGCGAGCACGCGCCGCGGATCATCAAGCTCGCCGGCGCGGGCGCCGTCCTCGCGCAGAGCTTTGCGCGCATCTTCTTCCGCAACGCCATCAACATCGGCCTGCCGGCGTTGCAGTGCGACACGAGCGGTATCGGCGAGCAGGACGAGCTCGAGGTCGACCTCATCGCCGGCGAGGTGCGCGATCTCAGCACCGGAGCCGTCATCCCGTTCGTGCCCCTGCCGCCGGTGATGGTGACGATCCTCAGCGACGGCGGCCTGGTCGCGCACGTCAAGAAGCACGGCGGCTTCGCGCTGCCGCAGGGCTGACTCGCCCGCGAGGCGCCATCAGCCCGTCACCACCCGACGCAGCAGGAGGCACATGACCTACACAGTCACCTTGATCCCGGGCGATGGAACCGGCCCCGAGCTGGCCGCCGCCCTCGAGACCGTGATCGCCGCGACCGGCGTGCCGATCGTCTGGGAAGTGCACGACGCCGGCCTGGACGTGATGAATGAGTGCGGCACGCCGCTGCCCGAGCACGTCCTCGACTCCATCCGTCGCACCAAAGTGGCCATCAAGGGGCCGATCACGACGCCCATCGGCCGCGGCTTTCGCAGCGTCAACGTGGCGCTGCGCAGGGAGCTCGATCTCTACGCCTGCCTGCGCCCAGCCAAGACGATGAAGGGCGTGCGCAGCCGCTTCGAGGACATTGACCTGGTCATCGTGCGAGAGAACACCGAGGACCTGTACGCGGGCATCGAGCACATGGTCGGCGAGGACGCCGCCGAGAGCATCAAGATCATCACCCGCAGGGGCAGCGAACGCATCGCACGCTTCGCCTTCGCGTACGCGCGCCGGCACGGCCGCCGCAAGGTCACCGCCGTGCACAAGGCCAACATCATGAAGTGCACCGACGGGCTCTTTCTGCGCGTCGCCGGCGAGGTGGCCGCGCAGTACCCGGACATCGAGTTCGAGGACCGCATCGTCGACAACATGTGCATGCAGCTCGTCCAGAAGCCCGAGCTGTACGACGTGCTGGTGCTGCCCAATCTGTACGGCGACATCGTCAGCGACCTCTGCGCCGGCCTCATCGGCGGCCTCGGAGTGGCGCCGGGCGCCAACTTCGGCGACGGTATCGCCGTGTTCGAGCCCGTGCACGGCAGCGCCCCCAAGTACGCCGGGCAGGACAAGGTCAACCCCACGGCGCTGCTGCGTTCGGGCGTCCTGCTGCTCGAGCATCTCGGCGAGGACG
>CAIOZS010000242.1 GCA_903862845.1 uncultured Thermoleophilia bacterium | reverse complement strand
GCCGCCGCGCCCGGTCCCGAGGACCTGATGCGTGAAGACGAACTTGTACTTCGCCGCGCTGGACTCGAGGGTCTGCTGGAGCCACGCGTACTGCTCGTCGCCGAGCGTGATCTGCCACTTGTCGGTGTTCTTCGGGCCGCCGCCGAATGAGTTGTCCACGGCCACCGGGGAGTGCCAGTACGGATCGATCACGACAAACAGCGCGTCGCCCCACGTCCACGCGTAGTAGTCGCGCAGCAGGCCGATGTGGGGCACGGGGACGGCGTCGCCGGTGTAGAAGCCGTCGGGCGCCGGCTGTGGGAAGTACGTGTCGCGCGCCGTCTGCGCCCACACGGCGACGTTGTCCGCCGTGCCGTCCAGATTGACCTGCGCGGCCTGCTCGTGGTTGCCGTTGACGAGAAAGACCGGCGACGACTGTCCAACGAGCGCCAGGTAGGGACGCTGGAGGGTGTACCGCTCGGCGACGGTCTGCGCGTTCACGGTCTTGAGCGCATCCACGCTGAAGTCGTCGCCGCTGGTCAGGTAGAAGTCGGGGCGGTCAGCCGCCACGGAGCTCAGCACCTGGGTATACAGAGCCGCGTCGAACATCTTCTTCGCGCGTTCGGGGTGCGAGTCGCCCTGGATCTCGAAGACGAAGGTGCTGCCCGCCGCCCGCCTCGTGAAGAAGCTGTGCTCCGGCCGCGCGGCGAAGGCGCCGCTCCCGTGAGCGCGGTAGCGCATCCGGTAGTAGTACCGCGTGTTCGCCTTGAGGCCCTTGATGGTGACGACGATGGGCGTCCCGGCCGCATACGTGGCCGTCGTCGTGTGGGCCGCGTACTTCCCGGAGGCCGTCCCGTACTCGAAGTACGCGTCGAGCTGCGCGTCGGCCACCACGTTCACCGTCACGGACGTGGCCGTGGGCCGGCCGAGCAGCTCGGGGGCGCTGAACGTCACGTCTGCGAGGGCACTCCCGGCGGACAGCAGGAAGGCGAGCACCGCCAGGGTCAGTGCCACGGTCAGCCAGGTCCTCTTGCTCATACGATCATCCTCCCGGTAGCGAGTAGCTGTACGCCACTTCCCGGTTGGGTCCGTCCCCCGGGAGGTAGGCGCGCACGTAGTCCACGGTGACGTTGGCCGGCGTCACGGTAACGCGCAGGTGCCCGGCGTTCGGTCTCACGATCCCCTGCAGGTAGCCGTACTCAGCGGCGAGACTCGTGTCGGTGTATTTGGCGAGGTCCGGCCGGGGGCACTCCTGGTAGACCACGCCGTCCAGGTCTTGCTTGACGAAGATGTGGTCGTGGCCGTGGAAGACGATGGAGACGCCGGCGTCCTTGAGCACCTGGGCGATCGGCTTGCCCCATCCGGGCCGACGAGCGTCGAAGCCCCACGAGCCGTCAGCGTTCTGGCCTCCCCACTCGTAGTTGCCGGCGCCCTCGATCCCGCCGCGCGCTTCCAGCCCCAGGCCGCCGACCAGATGGTGGACAAAGATGAACTTGAAGCGGGCGGAGCTCCCCTCGAGCGTCTCACGGAGCCAGCGGTACTGCTCCTCACCCAGGGTCCAGCCCCAGCCGTCCTTGGTGGCCTGGGGCTTCTTGGTCGTGTACCAGAACGGGTCGAGGACGACGAACAGGGCGCTCCCCCACTGCCAGGCGTAGAAGCTGTCGCGCACGCCCACGAAGGGCTCGACCGTCGAAGAGCCGCTGAAGAAGCCGCCGGGGACGGGGCACGGATAGTACTGCCTCCGCGCGAGGGTCGTGCGCACGGCCAGGCTGCCGGCAGTGCCGTCGCGCAGCCACCCCAGCTCGCCCTCGTGGTTGCCGTTGGCCAGGAAGATCGGCGTCGAGGCGCCGGGGATGTCGAAGAACGCGCGGTGCGCGAGGTAGTCGACACCGACGTCCGCAGCGCCCGCGTTGAACTTCTCGGTCATGAACGTGTCGCCGAGGTCCACGTGGAAGTCCGGCTTGTCGGCCAGGACGTTCCCCATTTCCACCCTGTACAGGTCTTGGCTCGTGTTCGCGTCGCCGAGGTGGGGATCGGCCTGCACGGTGAAGGTGAAGGTGCCGCCGGCCGCCCTCTGGGTGTGGAAGCTGTGCTGCGGCCGAGAGCTGAACGTCTTGGCGCCATGCGCGCGGTAGCGCATCCGGTAGAAGTAGCCTGTGTCGACGCGAAGACCGTTGAGGGCGACGACGATGGGCGTTCCGGCCGCATACGTGAGCGTCGGGGTATGCGCGCTGCAACGCGCAGCGGAGGTCCCGTACTCGAAGTACGCGTCGAGGCGCGTGTCGGCCACCACGTTCACCGTCACCGAGGTGGCCGTGGGCCGGCCCAGGAGCTCGGAGGCAGTAAAGGTCACGGCGGCGGAGGCGGTCGCGGAGGCCGGCAGGAAGGCGAGGGCCGCCAGGCCCAGGGCGATGGCGGCGCTCAGGCAGGTGGGTCTTCTCATGCGATCTTGCCCTCCCTATCGGGTGAAGACGAACGGTGCGGACGTGGCGCCGTCCGGGTTGCGCACCACGATCTGCACGGCGACGCCCTTCGGCAGCATCGCCTTGAGAACGGACCCCTGGGTGACCAGCAAGGTTGCGCTCTTGAACAGCGTCGGCGCGGCGTACCCATTGATCAGGACCTTGCACCCGGCGCGGAAGCCGGTGCCCCCGATGGTCAGACCGAAGGGGGACTGGGTCAGCGTCACCGCGGTGATGGTGCAGAGCGGCGCCACGGTGACCACGCGCGTGGTCGCCGCCGAACCGCCGGCGTTGCGGGCGGTCAGCGAGACGGTGTAGGTGCCCGCTGCGGCGTAGCTGTGAGACGGGTTCTGCGTGGCGCTCGCGCCGCCGTCGCCAAAGGTCCACGACCAGGTGGTGGGACCGCCCGTGGAGGCGTCGGTGAACTGCACGGCCAGGCCGGCGAGCGGCGCCGCCGGCAGGTAGCTGAAGGCGGCCTCGGGGCTCGCCGCGGGGGAGCCCGCGCCGAACAGGTAGTCCGTGTTGGCCGTGTAGGGAGCGAGCACGGCCGGGTCGCTGATCGCGGCGCTGAAGAGGAAGGGCGTCGCGCAGACGGTGAAGTCAAAGGCCGTGCCGTCGGCGTAGGTGCCGCTCATGATCGACTTCCTGAGATCCATAAGCTTGGTCTTCTGGGCGGCGGAGAGCGAACTCTCGAGCTTGGCGAAGGCGGTGGCGTAGTGGTAGTTGTTCTCGCCGTCGAGCTCGCCGTAGGCGCCCGAGCGGGCGAGCACCGTCGCCTTGACCTGGGCGAGCAAGGCGGCCGTGGGAGCGCTGGAGGAGATCAGGCTCCTGAGGGCGGTGGAGATATCGGTACGCGCTTTCACGATGTTGTCGGCGCCGGCGTAGAGGTTGCTCCGCTGCGCGTCGACGAGGCCGGAGATGAGCGCCGCCTGATCAGCCGTCACGTAGCCCTTGCCGCTGTCGGCGAGGCAGGCGCCGGCGGTGGCCGTGAGCTGCTCGTTGATCGAGTAGCCCTCGTGGCCGATGGCCGGCGCGTCCTTGATGTAGAAGCCGCCGTAGTAGGTGCCGTGGCGCTCGGGGCAGAAGTAGACGTCGGCGTCCAGGCTGCCGGCGTACCAGCTGTACATGTCGCCGGCGTAGGTCATCACGGCCACGGACTCGTCGTGCGAGAGGCCGGCGGTCTTCTCGCGCACGTCGGCCATCGTCTTGTCGGGCCAGGCGCTCCAGCCCTTGCCGACCATGGCGTCGAGGTAGGCCTTCTGAGTGGCCGAGAGCGAGCGGAAGATGTTCGCGTACGCGACTGCCCGGTCGTAGCTGATCTGGCCGTCGAGCACGTAGAGATCCTTGGAGGCGGCCTTCACGGCGACCGGGTCGAGGCCCGCCGCCCCGGCGGGCAGGTCGCCGTCGACGAGCCGCCGAAAGGCTTTCATGAGGGGATAGCGCGTGTATCCATACTCGTTGATCTGGCCTACCTGGCTCGTGGCCAGCGCTTTGAGCTTGCCGACCTGGCCGCTGTCCAGGGTGAACAGCACGTTGCAGGCGACGCGCGTGAGGAAGCTCGTGTTGTGGCCCATGTTGGAGGGGTCGTTGTCGCGCAGGTACTGAAAGCCCCAGTAGTCTGCGACCTTGCCGGGCGGGAAGAAGGACTGGGCCTCGAGATTGCCGGTGAGCATAGCGACGCCGCTGAAGCCGATGGTGGTGCCCTGCGCCTGGTCGGAGATCGCCTGCTGCAGCGTCTGGCCGGGGACCGGCGGCGTCGGCGATGCCGAGGCCGGGATGGCGCAGGCGCCCATGAGCCCGAGCACGGCGGACAGGAAGATGAGCACTCTGCTGCTTCGCCTGGACATGATGACTCCCTCCGTCTCGTGGAACGAGCGCCGAGCGTCGGGGGTCAAGATCGTGCCGCACCGACGCAACTCGTTCAAGTGTGACACCCATATCGACGCCGATGGCTACGCGGCGGTTGCACCGAGGTTTCAGTATCGCAACCCCGCGCATCGCGGCCGTACAGATGCGGGCGGCGAGGCTGCTCTGATGTGGTCTATGGCGCCGACGCCGGGCTCATCGCTGCCGACGCGACCCGGCGCCTCCCTCAGGGTGGCGAGCGACCCGCTCCTCGGGTCGCCGCCGCCGATGGTGGCGCGACGTCGGCGGCGAGCCATCCCGAGACTGGAGAGTCTGATCCTCCGGCAGGGCAACGAGAAGAACGTCCGGCCGGAAACGTCCTTTCCGTGCCGAACCAAGGACAGCAGGGGGCTCGTTCCGGGGCTCCCTAGACGAATGTCCGATGCTGGCTCGCCCGCAAAGTGCGAATCATAGGTATGGAAGACCCATCAACGCACGGGGAAGAGGGACGCAGGTGACTACGAAAGGTTTGCGAGAGGCCCGGCGGCACTGGGGCGAGGACGGGCAGCGGGCCGCGCGTTCGCGTGCGCTGCTCTCACTCAAAGAGGTCCGCGCCAGCGGCCTGCCGGCCTTCTTCTTCGACCACGGCGAGCACCTACTGTACATTGACGGCGAGCTCTACGACCTGAGGGACGGGGACGCCGCCTGGCAGGCAGGTTCGCACCCGCGGCCACTTCCCCGCCAAATCCTCGAGAGTGGCGTCGGCATCGAGCTCGGCTGGCGGCACAACGCCGACTGCGAGTGCCATTACTGCTGGAAGCGGGCCCCGCAAGAAGCTGCGCGCGGCGCCGTCGCGTAGCGGGATCGTGCGCGCGCGGACGGCGAGCATCGTGCCGTCGGCAAACGCCTCGGCGCGCCGACCTACTCGACGCCGGACGTCTCCCCCGGCGTCGGCTGAAGGCGTAGCGCCGCGATCCAGAAGATGCGGTCGGCGATGGCCAGGGCGGTGCCCACAGCGATGTAGAGCGTGGAGAGGGAGGCGCGGCCCCACGCGTAGTTCACGAGCGCCGAATGGCGCAGCAGCATCCCGCCGCCCATCATCACGAGCACGAACAGCCAGGACATCGGCGCGAAGAAGCCGAAGTAGCAGGCGTGCCCGCGCCTCTGGATCCGGGCGACTGCCTTGGTGGCGTACCTGATCAGGATGTAGCGCGCCTTGATGATGCCGATCACGATCGCCACGAGCGCGATGGGCACGATCCAGTAGCTGAAGTGGTGTCGTGGGCCCGACACCTCGATAAACAGGACGCCGCGCACGAGCAGAAAGCTCACGGCCACGAGCCAGAGCACCGCCGCCGAGAACATCTGCACGCGAACGCCGGCACGGGGCGTGAGCCTGTCCCACCAAGGGCGGGTTGCGTCTGTGGCAGTCATGGGGTCGCTTTCGGCAGGCGGCACGCCGGACAAGCGGCAATGCCCTGCGACGAAGTTCACGATCTCGAACAGAATAGCAGCAAAGGCCACGACTCCGCCTGCGACGCCCGATCGACGCGAGACCGCGGGCTGCCCGCGTCGGTTCGGGCGCGGCTGGGATGGCGAGTGTGACCCTCCTGCGAGGAGCTCGAGCGGAGGCGCCGGTCGCGTCAGGCCGGCTTTGGGAACTGACTGTCGGGGAAAGCAATGGCACGAGAGTGCCGGCGAGCGGCGCGGTGCGAATGCCGGCACGCAACCGACAGGCAGGTGCAAACGATGGCGAAGCGGTCGACTGCCGGATCCATCGACGAGTACATCGCGGCGCTCCCCCCAGAGACCCAGAGGGTGCTGCAGGAACTGCGAGCCCTCATCAAGGCGGCGGCGCCCGACGCGACTGAGACGATCAGTTACGCGATCCCCACGTTCGACCTGAACGGGCATCTGGTGCACTTCGCAGGCTACGAGAAGCACATCGGCTTCTATCCCACGGCGCGCGGGGTCGCGGCGTTCAAAGAAGAGCTCAAGCCCTACAAGAGCGGGAAGGGCTCGGTGCAGTTTCCCCTTGGCCGGCCGCTGCCCACGGACCTGATCCGGCGGATCGTCGAGCTCAGGGTCGCGGAAAACAGGGGCAAGGCCTCGCAGTAGGGACCGCGGGCCGGCGGAGCGCCGTGCGCCGCGGTCACGCCCCCTCGGGCATCACCTTGGACACGCACGGGGCACGTGCTGCGCACGCCCCCTGCCGAACCCCGAGCCCGAGTGTATCGTTGAAACGAACCGCCCGACCACAAGGGGGAGCGATGACTCCTGATGCACAGAAGCCCCCGGAACGCGTCGCGCATGACAGCCCGGGGTACTGCCCTGTCTGCGGGGCAGAGATCCTGTGGACGCCCACGGCTCACCTGTGGCCCAGCAGGAGGTCGGCACAGGCCGTCCTGCCGGGTCAGAGCGGCACCTGTCCCCACTGTCACCGCGTGCTCATGTTCACCGTCGTACACGACCCGGCGGAGGACGCCGACGGCAGGACGAGATAGCTCATGAAACCGTAGCTTATGTGGTCGGCAAGCGCCCGCGGCCCTGGCGGAGCTGATCTCGGCCGCCGGCTTCACCAAGCTCACCTTCGGCAGACTCATGCACGGCGTGCTCGCAGGCGTCGCTGCGCGCAGCCCGGAGCGCAGGCCCAGGGGTGCATGTGACTCGGCGCGATGCCGGTGCGCATGGCCATGACCATGCGCACGGTGCCGCTGTAGATTGCCTCGAGGATCCGGCGGGCATCGCCGCGGTCTTCACCATCCTCTTCCGCACGCTGCTCGCCGGCGTCCTCCGGGCATGCGCATCACCGCACACCCGCACGACGACCTGCCATTGCACTCGCGCCAGGCGAGCCTGCGCCGTCTCGGCACGCGTCACTTGCCACACATCGTTGGAGGGCGCACCGTCACGGCCGGTCACGGCCGTGGTCAAGAACCGACGCTCCGCGGCCGATACTTCAAAGGCGTCGGAGCTCTTGCCGAGGCGGGAGAACGACCCCATGACGGAGCAAGCGACCCTGGTTTTGACGACGAGGAGTGCGGAGAGGACCTCATGGAGGGACGAACGATGATGCGCCCATGGCTGGGCGCGGCCTGCGTGGCCACCAGCGCCGCGGCGCTCGTGCTCACCGCGCCGGACTTCGGCGGCCTGTGGTGGCTGCTGCCGGTGGCGCTCGTTCCCATGATCGTCGCCCAGTACCGGCTGCTGCCGCGCCGCTGGGCGCCGGCCGGCGTCGCTGTTGTCGGGGCTGCGTACTGGCTGACGCTGGCCATGCTCTCGCGAGGATCGATGGCGCCGCTGTGGATGGCAGCGCTGCTCTTGGTAGTGGCCGTGGCCGTTGTGTACGGCATTGCCTGGGCCGATCTGCGCTTCACAGCGTGGACGCGCTGGCGGTTCTTCCTCGTACAGATGCCGTTCGTGTGGGTCGGCCTCGAGGTGCTGTTCGGCCTCAATCCCGTGTTCGCCACCAATACGTGGCTGGCGTACCGCATGCAGCCCGCGCCCGACCTCATCCAGCCCATCTCGGTGCTGGGCACGCCATCGCTGGGCTTCCTGCTGCTGGTGCTGGACTACGGCATCGCGCTGCTGGTGATCGCGCTGCTGGACCGCCGGGCGGAGAGCGGCCGGATCGCCGACGACGCCGGCCCGGCCGCCGCAGCAGACGGCGGCGCCCGCGCGCCGCTGCGGCCGGCTCTCGTCGCCCTCGGGGTCGCGCTCGCCGCGGCCGTTGTCTGGTGCGGGGCCAGCCTCCTCATCGTCCGCGACGTGCGCCAGAACATGGGGCCGGCCGTGCGCGTCGCCGTCGTGCAGGCCGGCATCACGCTGTTCGCGACTCCGCCGGACGCGGTGGAGAGCGAGATCGTCGAGCCGCTCACCGCGGCCACGCGCGATGCGGCCGCGCAGGGCGCGCAGCTCGTGATCTGGCCGGAGGACGTGTTGCCCTTCGATCCGCGCCAGGAGCATGCCGCCGAGATCGCCGGCATCGCCCGCGATAACGGCGTGTACCTGGTGGCGCCCTTCACCGTGGGCCACGAGCCCGAGTCCCCGAACAAGGCGCTGGTGCTGGGCCCCGACGGGCAGACGCTGGGCGTCTACAACAAAGTACACGCGGTCGTGGCGGAGGGCGAGGGTTTCCACCAGCCGTTCCTGCCCCTTGCCTTCCCGACGGACTTCGGGACCTTCGGGGTGGCGATCTGTTTCGACAACCACTACCTCGATGTAGTGCCCGAGATCGTGGGCAACGGGGCGCGCCTCATCGCGATGCCCTCCCTGATCTGGCCGGGCGAGGCGCGCAACCAGTTGGCGATCATGGTGTTCCGCGCCGTGGAGAACCGCGTGGCCTACGCCAAGGCCGAGTTGGGCTGGTCGTCGGCGATCGTGAGGCCGGACGGCACGGTGGTCGCCCTCACCCTCCCTGAACAGCAGCCTACCTGGCGCCTCCTCGTCGCCGACGTGCCGCTGGGCCCCGACCACTCGCCCTTCGCCGGCCTCGGGCGTCCGTTTCAGTGGGTCTACGTTGGCGGCATGGGAGTGCTCGCCGCAGGCTTCGTGATGCTCGCCTGGCGGCGGCGGGCGCAGGCGACGCAACGTGGACAGCTGAGGCTCTGAAGCCCGACACCGCGGCGAGCGCGCCCGACCGCGCGTCGCTTCAGCCGCTGCCCTCGCCGAGGGAGACGACGTTCTTGCCGGCGCGCTTGGCCGCGTAGAGAGCGGCGTCGGCGCAGGCGAGAAGGGCCCGGGCATCGGCGGCCATCCGTGGGTAGCTGGCGACGCCGATGCTCACGGTCACCCGGGACGCCTGCGCTTCGCCGCAGGGGAAGGACGTGGCCGCGATATGGGCGCGGATGCGCTCGGCGACGACCTCCGCGCCGGCCTCATGCGCAGGCGTCTCGTCCTCGTCGCAAAGCCGCTGCCCGATCGCGACGACCTGCTCCGACGAGACGCACTCGGCGATGTCCGTGCTGGGCAGGATGACGGCGAACTCCTCACCGCCGTAGCGCGCCGGCACATCGATGTCGCAGCGCACCTCGCCGGCGATGATCCCCGCGAGGAGGCGCAGCACCTCGTCGCCGGCCTGATGCCCGTGGACGTCGTTGACGGCCTTGAAGTCGTCGACGTCGAGCAGCAGCAGCGAGAGCGGCGTTCCGTAGCGCTGCGCGCGCGCGAGCTCCTGCTCGAGGCGCTCGTGGAACGTGCGGTGGTTGGCGAGCCCTGTGAGGCCGTCGCTCGCCGCCTGGGCCTCGATCTTCGCGTAGAGCCGCGCATTGTTGAGAGCCACGGCGGTCTGCTCACCGAAAGCGCGCAGGTACGCGAGCTCGTCGGGCGTGAACACCCGTTCCGCCTCAGTCTCGATCAGCACCAGCATCCCCAGTGGCTCCCCCGCGAAACGGAAGGGCACATTGACGAGCGTCTTCTCGCCGGAGACCTCCATGACTCGACGCGCGTAGTCGGCCAAGCCGGGGTCAGAGAGCGTCTCCACGAAAACCTCGCCGTCGATAAGTGCCCGCCGGTCCTCGGGGGTCTCATCGACTGAGAGGGCGGTGCCGATCGGTTCCGAGCGCGCCACGCCCTCAGGGCCGTACCTCGAACGCGCGATAAGCATGTCGCGCTCCGCTGCGTACTCGTAGAGATACGCGACCGGCGCACGTACCGACTCCGCCGCGAGCCGGGCCACGTTCTCGAGGAGCTCGTCCATGGCGAGCTTGGAGGCCACCTGGCGGCCGGCCTCCACCAGAGCGTCGAGCCAGCGGTTGCGCTCCTCCTGCTCGCGGTGCAGGAGGGCGTTGTCGAGGGCCACCGCCGCCTGCTCGCCGATGGCCGCGGCGAGGCGCACCTCGTCCGTGGTGAAGGTGCGCTCCCGCTCCGTTTCGACGAGGGTCATGACGCCCAGGAGCCCGCGCTCCGACACGAGGGGCACGGTGAGCCAGGTCTTCTCGTCCCACTTGTCCATCCCCTGGCAGTCCTCGGGGGAGAGCCAGGGGTCGGAGCGAGATTGCTGCATGACATTGCCCGAGCGCAGGCCCTCGAGCCCGCCGGTGTGCGTCGCGACGTCGAAGGAGGTTCCCGTCAGGCTCTGCGCCAGGCCCGCCACCGGCTCGCGCTCCCAGAGACAGCGGAACAGCGCCAGGTCGCCGTGCGGGGCGTACTCCCAGACGACGCACTCGGGGCTGCCGAGCGCCTCCCCGGCGCTGCGCGCCACTTCGAGGAGCACACGCTCGTAGTCGAGGCTCGAGACGATTGCGCGGCTGACGGCGAGCAGGGCGTCGAGCTCGTCGCTGCGGGCACGCAGAGCGTCCTCCGCAGCCCGCCGCGCCGTGATGTCGACGTGCGTCCCCGTCATGCGCTTCGGCAAGCCGTCCGCCGTCCACTCGGTCACCTTGCCCCGGTCGTGGACCCAGACCCAGCTACCGTCGCGGTGTCGCAGACGGCACTCGGTGTCGTAGAGGGAGCGCCCGCGGGTGAACACCTGCGCCAGTTGCGCCTCGGACTCCTTCAGGTCCTCCGGATGAGTTAGATCCGTCCACGTCTGGACGCTCAGCGGAGCGAGGTCTGCGAGCGTCCACCCGACGATCTCGGCCCACCGTTCATTGAACACCGTCGCGCCACTTTGCACGTGCCAGTCCCACGTCCCCACGTTCGTGCCCTCGATGACACTGTTCAGGCGCTCCTCGCTCTCGCGCAGGGCCTCTTCGGCGCGCACGCGCGCGAGGACGCCGCCGACCTGGGCGGCCAGCGTCTCGACCACGGTGCGCGCCTTCTGCGTGAGCTCGTCCTTGGTGTGCGATGCGAGGTTGAGCGCGGCGACCACGCGCCCTTCGAACCGGATCGGCACCACCGCCGCGGCGCGCAGACCTTCCTCTTGCCCCGGCCTGTCCGGCCTGACCACCGACTCCACTTCTTCATGTCGCCGATAGACCGCAGAGCCGGCCATGACCAGGGCAGCGTTTGGTGAGCCCGCCGCAAAGTGCGAGGCGCCGGCAACAAACGCCGGCGGCAAGCCGTGGTGCACGGCCAGATCGAGGTCGCCGGTGTCCGCGTCGACGAGGTAGACGCCGCCGCAGTCGACGCCATCGACGGTGAGGGCCGCCCGGAGCACCGCGTCGAGCGCCTGCGGCAGATCGCTGATGGAGCTCAGCGCCACCGAGAGATCGCGCTGCATGCGCAGCGCCTGCTCGGCGGCGCGGCGCTCCGTGATATCGCGGCTCACGCCGATGACCTGATGAGGGCGCCCGTCGGAGCTCGGCAGGAACCTGGCCGTGATTTCGGCAGGGACGACGCCTCCGTGCTTGTGGAGCAGCCCCACCTCCGCTACGACGACGGCGTCGGCGTCGCCCTTCAGGTAGGCACCCAACGCCTGGCCGAGCATCGCCTTCGCGAGCTGCGCCGACTCGGGAGCCAACCTCTCCTCCATCGGCACCCCGAGCACCTCGGCCTGGGTGTAGCCACTCAGGAGCTCGACCGATGGGCTGATGTAGGCATAGAAGCCCGTGTCGAGGTCCACCACCCAGAGCACGTCGGTGACGTTGTCCGCGAGCAGGCGGTAGCGCTCCTCCGAGGCGGCGAGCGCCTGCTCGGCAGCGACGCGCTCGCCGACATCGCGAAGCGTCCCGACGACGCCCGGGCGGCCGTCTTTGGACCGGTACGGTCGCAGCGAGAGCTCCACCCACACGTAGGCACCGTCCCTGGTCCGGAGGCGGAGCACCCCTGTGCCCGTCTCGCCGAGCTCGACCCGATCGCGCAGGGCAGCAACCGCTTCGCAGTCGTCGGGATGCCAGAAGTCGATCTTGCTCCTGCCCAGGAGGTCCTCCGGTCGCCATCCCGCAAGTGCGGTGAAGGCCGGCGAGATCCAGCGCAGCACGCCCCCGACGGTCAGAAAGACGACGTCGACGCTGTTCTCCAGAAGCAGGCGATACTCGGCCTGGCTCAGCTCCGGCATGTCGCCCTGAGGCGCGTGCGTCGCTGGTCCCGGGTCGTTCGTCATGGACACGATCCTTTCCCCACCAGCGTCCGGGGCGGCTTCCACGGGAGCCGGGTCTCCCGGACGGTGCTCGCGCCTACTATCGGTCCGCAGAGCGCAGCCTGCAAGCCATTGCGCTGCGAAACCGACCGACGCTCCGGCAGGAGCGTGGCGGCGCACGTGACCACGGGTCTCGGCCGATTCGAGCATGTCCCGTTCAGGTGCAGGCCAAAGCGGACGACCGCGGCGTGGGGTAGACTGCCGCCATGACCTTCGAGACCGCCTTCACCATGGACACCTCGAGCATCAAGTACGGGTCCGGCGTGACCCGTGAAGTTGGGCACGACATGCGCCGTTTGGGTGGGCGCCGCGTGATGGTCGTCACCGATCCCTACCTCGCCGGCAGCGAACCCGTCGCCGTGACCCTTGAGGCTTTGCGCGGCGCCGGCATCGAGGCCGTGCTGTTCGACCGGGCGCGGGTCGAGCCGACGGACGTCTCCCTGCAAGAGGCCATCCGCTTCGCCGTAGACGGGCGCTTCGACGGCTACGTGGCCGTCGGCGGCGGCTCGAGCATGGACACCGCCAAGGCCGCCGACCTGTACGCCTCCTGCCCGGCGGACTTCATGGCCTACGTCAACCCGCCGATCGGCGAAGGCCGACCCGTCCTGGGCACGCTGGCGCCGCTCATCGCCATCCCCACCACGGCGGGGACGGGCAGCGAGACCTCGGGCGTGATCGTCTTCGACCTGGAAGAGATGCGCGCCAAGACCGCCATCCGGCAGCGCGCCGCGCGCCCCTCCCTCGGCATCATCGACGCCCTGAACACGCGCACCATGCCGCCAATGGTGGCGGCCTGCAGCGGCCTCGACGTGTTTTGTCACGCGCTCGAGTCGCTGACGGCGCTGCCCTACGACCGCCGGCCGGCACCCGCCGACCCGGACCAGCGGCCGGCCTATCAGGGCGCGAACCCCATCAGCGACATCTGGGCGGCGCGCGCCGCGCAGATGGGGGCGGCCAACCTGACGCGGACGCTCGAGGACCCGGGCGACGAGGAGGCGCGCGCCGCCATGGTGCTGGCCGCGACGTGCGCCGGGATCGGCTTCGCCAACGCCGGCACGCACCTGGCGCACGCCATGTCGTATCCCGTCTCTGGGATGGTGCGGGACTACCTCCCCGAGGGGTATCCGACTCCCTACCCCCTCATCCCCCACGGCATGTCGGTGGCGCTCAACGCTCCGGCCGTGTTTCGCTTCACGGCGGCGGCCGACCCGCAGCGCCACCGCTATGCGGCTTCCCTGATCGGCCTGGACGCGGCCGGAGCCGACGACGACGTCGGCGAGCTCCTCGCGGACGGCCTCATCGCCCTGCTGAAGAAGACCGGCATGCCCAACGGCCTCGCGGCCGTCGGCTACGGCCCCTCGGACGTCGACGAGCTGGTGGCCGGCACCCTGCCGCAGCACACGGTGACCAAGCTGTCGCCGCGCCCGGCGAGCGCCGACGACCTTCACCGGCTCTTCCTGGAGTCGATGACGCTCTGGTAGACGCAGCGCCGGGCGCAGGCGGGGCGCGAGCCGAACAGCCGAGGGCAAGGCCAGCGGAGCCAGCGGAAGGACGGCCGGATGGATGGGTTGGACACCGTGACTCCCGCGCCTCTCGACGGCAGGCTGAAGATCACCTGAGGGTCAGCGAAGAGCGCCACCGCCTGCTCGCCGAGAACGCCAACGATGTGATCTGGACGATGTCGCTGGACGGGCGCATCACCTACATCAGTCCCGCGGTGGAGCGCATGCGAGGCTTCACGCCGGAGGAGGCGATGAACCAGCCGCTTGAGGAGATCCAACCGCCCGACTCGGCTGCCATCACCCTGGGCTACTTCACCGAGCTGACGGCAAGGCTCCAGGCCGGACTGCCGCCCCAGCAGTTTCGCGGTGAGTTCGAGTTGACCTTGTGCTTGTCGAGCTCGTGCAAAGAGTGCGACCGCACCTGCGGGTCCCGGATGTGCTGGCGCGCTGGGGTGGCGACGAGCTCATCGTGATGATGCCGCACAGCGCCCTGGCGGACGCGATGCAGCTCGCAGAGAGACTGCGTGTGCTCTCTGCCGCAGAGCCCTTAACGCAAGTAGGCACGGTGACGATCAGCATCGGGGTGGCGGAGCTCCAGGCCGACGAACCGCGGGATGACTGGCTGGAGAGGGCCGATCAGGCGCTCTACGAGGCCAAGTCAGGCGGCCGTAACGCCGTGCGGGCAGCGCCGGCGGACGACGCGGCGCCAGGCGCCTGACCCAGCCGAGGTGCGAACAGCCGCGGCGCCCCGTTGCCAAAGACTGAGGACCGGGCGGCTCTCGGAGCCGCCCGGTCCTCAGATGGCGCTGCGAAGCCGCTGCGGCTTACGCCATGACGCGCACGTTGGTCGCCTGCGGCTTGTTGTTCTTGCCGGTGCCCGTGTCGAACGAGACGGACTGACCCTCGTCGAGGGACTTGAAGCCGTCGCTCTGGATCTCCGAGAAGTGAACGAACAGGTCCTCGCCGCCCTCGTGCTCGATGAATCCGTAGCCCTTGTCGGCGCTGAACCACTTCACTTTGCCTTGTGCCATGCTGATCAACCCTCTCGCTGCCCGTTGGGGCAAAACAAAAGCGACGTGACTGCCGCGAAGAAATGCGGTGTGTCACGTCGCAGTCCTGCGGGCCCACTCGACCCGTCTATGAATACCTTAGCACATTCGCGGCGATGATGAACGATTAAGGGAAGCACTGGCAGGAGAGGGTGCCCACGGAGCGCACCTCCACCCGGTTGGCTCGCGTCAGCAAACCGACGCCGCGGCCACGCGGGCCGCGAACGCGCCCAGCGCTGGAGCCGCATGTCTCCCGGCAAGCGGCGTCCCGTGGCCGGTCGCCAGAACCCACGGGTCGAGCTCGGCCAGAGCGACGACCGACGCGGCCGCATCTCGCCAATTGCAGGTGAAGATGGTCGGTGGGCCCGAGAGCCGCGGCTTGCGGCGCACCAGGTCCCAGAGCCAGCCGGCCCCGCGACCGCCGAGACGGCTCGACCAGGCCATCGTCAGGACGGCATCGCCGGCGATCAGCGTTCTGTCGACGGGCCGGAAGAAGGCGACGTGACCCGGCGTGTGCCCAGGTGTCGGAACGCAGGCCCACTCCGGCAGGCCGGGCACGCCGGCTTGGGGCTCGAAGGGCCGCACGGCATCGCCGAGATCGCTGTCGCGGACCAGCGCCTCCATGGCCCGTCGCGGCAGCACCCGGGCGAGCCAGGCGACCAGCGGCTCGGGGTAGAGGGCCGTGCCGTCGATGAACGGCATCTCGCCCATCGGCGCCAGGATCGGCACGTTCCATGCGGCAGCCAGACCGACGGCGCTGCCGACGTGATCGAGATGACCATGCGTGATGAGGATCGATTCCGGCCGACCTGTCGCGCCGCACAGCCGTTCGGCAACCTCGGCGATGATCCGTCCGCAGCCGGGGAAGCCGGCATCGATCAGCACCCAGGACTCGCCCGAGTGCACGAAGTAGGCGTTGGCGCCGCGGAGCGGCAGCCAGTGCACGCCGCGGGCGACCTCGACAGTCCTTGCAGACTTTCTCGCAGACACTCCGCTCCTCCCTTGAGGCTCCCGTCGGGCCGCCGGCCGTAGCGGTGTGGCCGTCGATCCTTCTTCCTCACCTTTGCCTCGCCCGCCACGCCGGCGTCACCAAGCTGATCGACGCGGGATTGCGAGCAGCAGGGGCGGTTCAGACAGTGGCACCTCGCTGCCGTCGCCGTCCGCACGTGAAGTACGCGATTGGCCCAACGATGTTGACGAAAGCCAGCGCCGTCCACATCCGCTTCGAGCCTTTGATCTCATCTGCTGGCCGACGCCTGATATCGATGAGCGTTGCCACCAGGAGAGCGACTTCAACAACTGCGGTGACAACGATGAGCCTGCGGCCAAGCCTGCTACGCTCGCTCCATTTCTTGGTGGTCATGTCACCCTCCGCGTCGATGGCAGAATCCCTGATGGTCCGCACTCTACATCGGCTGGCCGGCCTCGTCCGGCCATCACGAGGGCGCCGAAGACGATTGAGACGCAGCAGAGCGAAGCGCCTGCACCAGGGCGCGCCACATGCCAGGCAGGCCGGTCGAGGCGTTGACCTCGTCGGCGCAAGATCACGCCCCCGTCTCGGACTGTGGCCTGATTGCCAGAGTGAAGAGCACAGGGAACAGCTGATGGATGCCATCGGCCCGCTTGATGGTCCGTATCCTTTCGAAGGCAGCCGCCTTCAGTCTCTCAAGTCCCTCAGAGTCCGTGGCCTGTTCCACTGCTTCCAACCTCTCTCGCACCCCATGTGACCACAGCGAAGCCCACCACACGTCATCGCTGGGGTAGATGAAGTCCGCCGCTTCAGAGACCACGTGAACGTCGGTGAAACCGGCCGCCTTCATCGCTCCTTCCAGCCCTTCCGGCTTGTCCAGCTCCGGTGACGGCAGTGCTCGAGATTCGGGTGTCTGCTCCATCTCGGCCTCGGGAGGGAGATGTGCTTTGACAAGCTCGTGAAACCATTGCCACTGCTCGTCAAAGGATCTGTCCCAGGTCGTCAGGGCGATTCGGCCGCCCGGCCTCAGGACGCGGCGCATCTCAGCAAGCGCCCGTTCAAGTCGCGGAAAGAAGAAGATCGCGAAGCCGCAGAGGACGCAATCGAACGACTCATCAGGAAGCAGCAGGTACTCGGCGTCCATCTGGCACACTCGGACGTTGCCCCGGCCCAGACGACCGATCTCCTCAGCGGTCTCCCGCACCATCGCTTCCGACAGATCGGTGCCCGTGACGTGTCCGCGCGCGCCGACAGCTTTCGCGGCGGGAACAAGAACCGCCCCCCTGCCGGTCGCCACATCAAGAACGTCGGCCCCGCTCGGAATCCGCGCAAGCTCGACGAGGCGGTGACCGAAGTACGAAAAGAATCGGGGGCCGACGCGGTCATAGGTGAAAGCGGCCCGGCCAAAGACACCGGCTACTTCTAGCTTCAGCCGTGCTTCATCGGGAGTCTCACAACTGCCCATGATCTGATTCCTGGGTCGGTCTCACCGGTGGCGGCACGTCTGACCGCGGTAGCCGCAATGGTGCGACGGGCCCAAGCGCGTGTCATGTCGCAGGCGAATGAACGGTGGTTCGACGCACGTCACCCTGAACCCCAAACGTTCGTAGAGATCGCGGGCGCGTGGGTTCGCGGGGACAACCGACAGGACGATCGGGAGTCCACAACTGGCACCCTGGTCGATCACCATCTCGATCACCGCCGTGCCGATTCCCCTGCCCTGTTGCCGGGGCGTCACCTGCACTTCGTGGATGTAGAGTGAGTCGGGTCTCTGCTCGAGCCAAAGACTCCCAACTGAGCGAGATTCGGCCTCGATGATCGAGACGGTGTACGCATCGAAACGCTTCTCAAAGTCGGCACGCTGCCAAGCGTCGTCCCAGCCCCATGTCTGCTCAATCACGTCTCGCATGGTAGAGCAGTGCAGCGCGTAAAGAAACGCCCGGTCTCGCTCCGAGGCTGGTCGCAGATTGAGATCCACCTTGCTGCTTCGCCTGGCCTTCCAACATGGAGCATGCAGACGGCGTGTCTGCACGGTCGCAGCCGCCTCTTGTGCCTGTGACGATAGCACCCTGCCCGGACGAGTGGCAGAGACGGTCTGTGAGAGCTGCCGTCGAGCGGTCGACCAGGGGTCGGCGAAGAGCCCGTCGGGTCCCGTTCGTGCCAACCAGCGCGCGCCGTCGCTCCGCCACGAGAGGCGCGTCTCCGCCGGGGAGGCGAGCGTCGAAGGCCACGACCTGCGGTCGCGGCTTGGCCGCGATGCGCCTCGCTCGCAGGACGGCTTCGTCGCGACCACACGTGGCTGGCAACTGCTGTTCCACCGTTCCGCGGGCGGCATGATGCGGCGAAGCGAGCAGATGCCAGACCCGGCATCCGGAAGAGGGAGGACTCATGAGCGGCGCAGCGGCGCGGCGCCGAGCGATCGCACTCGTCAGCACAGCCGCCGCGCGATCGCGCTCCTCTGCGCGAGCGCGGCGGCACTGGCCCAGACCTGGCCCGGAGCGGCTCGCGAGGCCACCGCGACCGCCGAGTCGGTCCTCACGCTGCGCACCGCCGGCGACCACAACGCCCTGTGGCTCCTGCCGCCCGCCGGCGCCCCGACCGGCCCCGGCGACTCCCTGGGCTGCGTGTACGTCGCGGACGTCGCCGGGGGGTCGCTCGAGAGAACCTCGTTCGACCTCATCTCGCGGGCCTCGGCCGCGTGGGTGATGGACGTCGCCTGGTCGGAGGGC
>CAIOZS010000241.1 GCA_903862845.1 uncultured Thermoleophilia bacterium | reverse complement strand
CGCTCGTCGATGCCGGCGGCGCGGCCGGCCACCGGGCCTTCGCGGGTCTGCACGCTCACGCCTTTGCTGAGCAGGTAGTCGCGGCGGCGAAAGCCGTCGAGCGCGCCCTCGAACCCGTCGGCGACCGCCTCGGCGTAGTGCGCGTCGAGGGCGAGCAGCAGGCGGGCGAGCAGCTCGCTTCTGTCCACGGGCTCGCCGCCGGCCATCTTCAGCGAGGTGGCCGTGCGGCGCAGGGCCACGGGCAGCTCGCTGTACTCGGTGTTGACGTTGATGCCGATGCCGACCACCACCCAGTCCACTTCGTCCTGCTCGCCGGCGACCTCCAGCAGGATGCCGGCGACCTTGCGGTCGCCGATGAAGAGGTCGTTGGGCCACTTGATCTTGATGGGCGCCGCGGCCACGGACTCGATGGCCTCGGCGGCGGCGCAGGCGGCGACCAGGGTGAGCAGGTGGGCCTCGCTCATCGGCAGGGCGGGCCGCAGGAGCACCGAGAACAGCAGGCCCTTGCCGGCCGGCGAGGTCCAGCGGCGCCCGAGCCGGCCGCGCCCTGCGGTCTGCGCTTCGGCGATCACCACGGTGCCTTCGGGGGCGCCGCTGTTCGCCAGGGTCTTGGCCTCGACGTTGGTCGATTCGATCTCGTCGTAGTAGCGGTACGAGCCGCCGAACCGGCTGCTCTCCGTGCGGTCGGTGATGTGGCCCATGGAGAGCCGGCAGGGCTCCTCTTCGAGGCGGTAGCCGCGCCGCGAGATGCCGAGGATGCTGTAGCCCCGCGAGCGCAGCGACTTGACGTGCTTGTGCACGGCGTTGCGCGAGATGCCGAGCGTGGCGCTCATGGCCTCGCCCGAGACGAAGCCGGGGCTGCCCCTGAGGATGTCGATGACGGTCTGCTTGCGCTGGCTCATGTGGTTCGCTTCGATGTAGACAACGGAGGTGGGCGCTTCCATCTTGTCTCCTTGCTGGACCCTGTCGGTGCGGATGCAGGCTAGCGGGAGACGTGCTGCGGTGAATCATACCCAGGTTGTAGTTCGGGCAGCCCGCGGGGTGGAGATCCGCCGCGCGGGCTCAGGGGCGGTCGCCCGGCTGCCCGGCGGCGTCCTTGAAGGCGAGGATGGCCTCGATGCGGCTCTTCACGCCCAGCTTGCTGAGGATGTGATTGACGTGCGTCTTCACCGTGAAGGGGGAGAGGAAGAGCTCGGCGGCGATCTCCGGGTTGCGCCGGCCCTCGGCCATAAGCCGCAGCACCTGGCGCTCGCGTTTCGTGAGCTCGGGGAAGACCGGGCCGGGCGTGAAGGACACTCCGGGGTGCTGTGCCAGGGCGGCCGCGACGGCTTGCGCCAGGGCGCCGTCGCGGATGCCTTGGGTCACGGCGAGGACGCCGGCGAGCACCCCGTCGCAGGCGCGGTTTCCGGCGGCTCGCACCGCCGGCGCGGCGAGCGCCGGAGCGTCCGCGACCAGTGCGCCGACCAGCGCGGCGAAGTCCCAATGACACGCGAGAGCGTCCATGAGGCGTCGCGCGAGATCCGCTGACGGCGCGTTGGCCAGAGCGAGTGCCGCGATCGCGGGCCTGGGGCACAGCTCCTGCGCCAGGAGGTGCAGGTGCCCCAGCTCGAGCTGGCGGGGCACGCAGCCCCGCAGCAGCTCCGCGCTGAGATCGCCGTCGCCTGTGGTCTGAGCGACGACGGCGGCGTAGAGCCGCGCCTTCAGAGCGACGAACGAGAGGCCGGCGTCGGATGCGCGGCGTGAGATGGCCAGAAGCTGCGACGTGTCGCTGTCACCGAGCAGCGCCCGCACGTACAGGAGATTCGCCTGCGAGTTGAGGGCGATGTACGGGTCTCTCTCGAAGGAGACGCTCTCGGCGGCCCTCGTGCAAGGCGCGAGCGCCGCCTCGAGGTCTCCGGCGCGGCGCAGCAGCGTGGCTTCGTGGCCGAGCATGCTGGCTTCCTGGGTCGTCTCGGCGGCGAAGGCTGCTCCCTCCATGGTCTTGCGCACGATCGCGAGGCCCTCCGCAGCGTGCCCCTGGGCGCCCTTGAGCAGGCCGATGTTGTCGGCGACCATGTCGGCGCTGAGGGTGTAGCCGAAGCGCTCGGCCACCGCGCGCGCCTGTTCGAAGAGCGCCAGGGCTGTCGAGTAGTTGGCGAGCCCCAGCTCGACCAGCCCGCCGGTGTTGAGGATGGTGGCGCGAACCGCGCCGGACGTGTCGGCCGGCTGGGGGGCGGGCAGCGCAGCCCGCGCCGCCCTGAAATCCCCCCTGTAGTAGGCCGCGTGCGCGCGAAGCGCCCGCGCGCGAATCTGCTCGGCCGGGGTGGCGCGGTCGGCCACGGCGTCGGCGGCCGCGAAGGCGGCCTCCGCCGCCTCCCAGCGGCGCATGTCGAGGGCTGCGGAGCCGAGGCTGAGGAGCGTGTGCATCCTCTGCTGATCGGTCTGCGCGTGCGCGAGGGCGGCCTCGCAGGCGCGCGCGGCCTCGGCGGTGTCTCCCTGCCAGAAGAGCGCGCACTCCCTCATGGACAGCGCGTGATACAGGCCCCACTCGTCGGCGGCGGCCTCGCACGAACGCACGGCGCGGTCGATCTCGCGGAGCGCCGCGGGGTAGTCGCCGTCGCGGCTGCGAAGCTGCCCCGCGATGAGCCTCGCCCACGGCTCTGCGGCGCCGGCCTCCGCCGGCAGCCTGCCCAGCCAGGAGCGCAGCCTCTCACTGGGTAGGCCCTCCAGCCCGGCTTCGCCGCCGCGGGCGACGACGGCGAGGGCGTCGAGCGGCTGGTTGGCGTTGAGGTACAGCTCCACCGCCATCTCGGTCTCGCCGACATCCTCCAGCGCCGCCGCCGTCTCGTGCTGCAGGCGGCGGAACGCCGGCTCGCCTTCTTCTTGCAGGTATCTCTGCCTCAGGAAGTCGCGAAAGAGGTTGTGGTAGCGGTACGCGCCCTCCTCGCTTGTGGCGAAGGTAAACACGCGGTTCGCCGCGAGATGGGCGAGGTAGCGGTGCGCCGCGTCCGTGCCGGCGAGCCGGTTGGCCAGCTCGGCGGTGATGTTCTCGAGGCAGCACGTGCGCTTGAGAAAGGAGCGGGTGGGCGCGTCCTCGCGGCGGTACACCTGCTCCGCGAGGTAGGAGTAGATGTCCTGCTTGAGGCGGGGGTCCGCGAGGGACAGCTCCAGCGAGCCGAGGTCGAGCCACTCGAGGGCCAGGCCGGCGAGCACGATGCTCGCCGGCCAGCCCTCGGTGAGCGCGACCAGGCGCTCGACGAGCTCGCGGCGCGGCCGGCGGCCGCTGCGCGCCGCGAGCACCGCCGCGGCCTGCTCGGCGTCGAAGCGCAGCGCCTCGGCGCCGACCGCGGCGACGTCGCCGGCGACGCGCATCCGGTGTACCGAAAAGGCGGGATCGTAGCGCGTGAGCACGATGAAGCGCAGGCTCCCCGGGAGATCGGCCAGCAGGTAGTCCAGGGTGCGATTGAGCTCCACGGACTCGGCTGCCTCGTGATAGTCGTCGAGAACGATGTGCACGTCACGGTCGACCCT
>CAIOZS010000240.1 GCA_903862845.1 uncultured Thermoleophilia bacterium | reverse complement strand
GCCACGGAGAAGGTCTTCTCCTTCGACGCCTGCCACCCGGTGACGCTCAAGGGCAAGAGCGAACCGCTGCGTGCCTGGATCGCCAAGGCGCCGCTGGTGCGCACCGGCGCGGAGCTGCGCAGCTTCACGACAAGCTTCGTCAGCCGCGAACACGAGCTCGCCACCCTGCAAGCGCTCCTCAATGAGGCCGCGGGCACGCGGGCGCCACGCCTCGGCCTCATCGTCGGCGAGCCCGGCATCGGCAAGAGCCGCCTGCTCGCCGAGCTCAGCGGTCGTCTCGACGACCAGCCGACGTTCGTCACCTGGCGTCAGGGCCGCTGCCTGCCGTTCGGCTCCGGGGTCACCTTCTGGGCGCTGTCCGAGATCGTGAAGGGCTGCGCCGGCATCCTCGAGAGCGACGGCGTGGCGCGCACCGAGGCGCGCCTCGAGACCGTGCTGCCCGAGGGCGCGGACCGCGACCTGACGCGCGCCCGTCTGCGCCCGCTGCTCGGCCTGGAGGCCGAGGAGGCCTTGCGGGACCAGAACTTCGCCGTGTGGCGAGGCTTCCTGGAGGGTCTGGCCGCCGGAGGTCCCACCGTGCTCGTCGTGGAGGACCTGCACTGGGCCGACGAAGGCATGCTCGCCTTCATGGACTACGTGGCGGCGAGCACCGCCGAGGTCCCGCTGCTCGTGCTCGCGACCTCGCGCCCCGAGGTCCTCGAGCTGACCGGCGGCGGCGCCGGCTTCGTGGCCGCCGCCGAACGCCTCGCGCTCGGCCCGCTCAGCGGCGACGAGACCGCCCAGCTGGTTCTCGCCTGCCTGGGCGCCAAGTCGCTGCCCGTCAGCCTCCAGGCCACGCTGCTCGAGCGCTCCGGCGGCAACCCGCTGTTCGCCGAGGAGCTGGTCCGCCTGCTGCAAGACCGCGACCTGCTGGTGAGCCGCGGCGGGCAGACCATGCTCAAGGAGGGCGCCGAACTGCCGACGCCCGACTCGATCGGCGCGCTCATCGCCGCCCGCCTCGATCTGCTCAGCGCCGAGCGGAAGGCGCTGCTCGCCGACGCTTCCGTGGTGGGGAGGACGTTCTGGGCGGGGGCCGTGGCCGCCGTCGGCAGCCATGATCCCGCCGCGGTCTTCGAGGGCCTGCACGAGCTGGTCGCTAAGGAGCTGGCGCGCCCGGTGCGCAGCTCCTCGATCGAAGGCGAGACGGAGTTCCCTTCGTGCACGCCCTCGTGCGTGACGTCGCCTACGGGCAGCTCACGCGCGCCGACCGCGCGGCCAAGCACGCTGCTCTCGCGCGCTGGCTCGAGGAGCGCACCGCCGGCCGCACCGACGACCTCGCGGAGATCCTCGCCTACCACTACGGCACCGCGCTCGAGATGGCGACCGCCTGCGGGCTCGACGACCTGGAAGACGAGCTCGTCGAGCCCACCAGCCGCTACCTGGCCCTCGCCGGTGGCCGCACCGCACCTCTGGACGCGGCCGCCGCCGAGCAGCACTTCAAGCGTGCCCAGCAGGTAGCGGATCAGGCCGCCCGTCCCAAGCGCCGCTGGGGGCTCTCGCGGCGGACCCGGCGCACGCTCCGCCGCCGTGCGCCGCTGCTCGCTGCAGCTGCGGCCGTCATCGCGGTTGCCGCCGTCGCGGCCTTCGCCATCTGGGCGTTCATGCCGTCAACGGGCGCTGGTCCGGCCGCGGCCAAGCCGCTCACTGCGGCGCAGCTGGCCAACAAGCTCGGGCCGGGCGTCGTGCGCATCACTGCGAACGTTCCCCTGGGGGTCAACGGCAGGCTCACCTGGAAGCGCATCGTCAGCGCCGGCTACGTGGCAAGCAAGGATGGCACCATCGCGACCAGCTACAGCGCAGTCGATCGCACCAATCGGGACCCGACGCGCCCGCCCATCAGCATCACCTACTACTTCAACTGGGTCACTGTCGAATTCTGGGACGCCGACGGCCGGTACCAGCGCCGCAGGGGCTACTTCGAAGGCGGCGACCCCCAGTAGGGAATCGCCCTGATCACTGTGGATCCGGCGAAAGTCCAGCTCACACCGCTGCCGCTCGCCGATTCCAATCTCGCCGAGGTGGGTCAAGAGACCGTCAGTCTGAGCCGGCAGGCCGACGGGCAGGACATCCAAGCCGCGGCGGGTCCACTCCTCGCCGTGTGGCACATCAACTACCCTGCGACAGGACAAGAGCTGGCAGTGGTTCTGCGCACCAGGGCGGCCTTCGCGGGGCCTGGTCGCGGCGGCCCGATGCTCGACGCGAATGGACGAGTGCTCGGCATCGTGGGACCGGTCACCAACTACCTTGACACCGTTCATACAAGCGAGCGGCACAACAAACAGACCTCAGGCTCGGCGATGGCGAGCTACGGGGTGACGTCGCTCATGAGCTGGTTCAGCAAGTACTACTACAGCACACAGGCCACGGGATGGCTCGGGTGTGGGGTGCAGCTTGTGGACAAGCCGAATGAACTTCGAGCCCTCGGGCTGCCGCGGGCAGGATACCTCGTGAGTATCGCCGAGCACGATACCCCGGCCGCGACGGCGGGGATCCGCGGCGGGAGCAAGGTCGTCGTCTACAAGAACTCGCAATGGATCACCGGTGGCGATCTCATCCTCAGTATCGACGGCAAGCCGTTCGATCCCAAGCTCGTCAGCAAACACAAGCCGGGAGACATCGTCAGGCTGAAGGTGCTCAAAGGGCCGAATTACCTGGCTATTCGGACGGTGACGGTGAGGCTTGACACGTACCCCTATACGCCACGCCGGCCTGACGTGGCGCGGCGGCGAGAGACGTGAGTACTGCTCGGTGCGCACTTGTCCTCCTTGCGGCAACGAAGTTCCTGATGGCGCCGCCAGCCCGCGCTGCGGCACCGACCGGACCGCTTCGGCGGTCGAAGTCTGCCTGCGCATGGGCCGGCCGTCGTCCCGGGTGAGCGTCGCCGGATAGGTCTCGCCCGCGAAGTCGTCTACGCTTGGCGCATGCCAAGCATCGTCAACGACGTCGTCAGCTGGTGCACCAACGTGATCGCCGTGTTCGGCCTGCCGGGGATCTTCGTGCTCATGTTCCTCGAGAGCGCCTGCATCCCCATCCCCGCCGAGGCGACGATGATGTTCGCGGGGTTCGCCGTGAGCCAGGGCAAGCTGGGCCTGGCGGCGGTGATCGTCGTCGGCATCGCCGGCAACGTGGCGGGCGCCTGGGTCGTCTACTACGTGGGCCTGTATGGCGGGCGCCCGTTCATCGACCGCTACGGCAAGTACGTCCTGCTGCGCCACGAGCACATCGAGCTCACGGAGCGCTGGTTCGCCAGGTACGGCGCCCTCGCCGTCTTCTTCTGCCGCATCATCCCGGGGGTGCGGAGCTTCGTCTCGCTGCCCGCCGGCGTGGCGCGCATGCCGTTGTGGAGCTTCACGTTCTACACCGCGCTCGGCTGCCTGCCCTTCGTCGCCTTCCTCGCCTGGCTGGGCGTCAAGGTGGGCGCCAACTGGGAGCAGTTCCTGCAGCAGTTCAAGTGGCTCGACTACGTGGTGGCCGCCGCGCTCGTCGCGCTCGTGGTCTGGGTCGTGATGCGCGCGCGGCAGCGGAGGCGCGCGGCCTGAGCCGGCCTCTCCGCGCCCCTTACGTGCCTTCGCCGAGCAGCGCGAGGTAGCGGTCGTGGGCAAACGCGCGGTTGCGTTGCTTGCCCGTCAGCTCGCGCACGATGCCCAGCTCGCCGAGCAGCTTCATACCGTCTGAGGCGCCGGGGAAGGACAGTCCCGTGCGCTGAGCCGCACCCGTCACGGTGAAAACCGGGCGGGAGGCGAGCGCCTCGCAGACGCGCAGGGCGGATCCGGCCCGGCGGCCGCTGCCAACGGCTGGCTCGCGTTGCCTTCGGTGCTACGAGACTCGTGGGTCTGTCCGAGCCGACGTGGACAATGATTGTCACGCTTGCGTCTCGCAAGGGGAAGCGTGCAGACTCGCCCCTGACGTGGCAACTCCACCGGGCCTGCGCCATGCCGGCCCTGAGGGGTGGCCGGTCGAACCAGCGAAGCTTGGACTGCAGCATGCCGCTTGAAGACAACTTCGACGCCGCCTTCGCCGCCGAGCTTGCGCTGCAGGAAAAGCAGATCCAGCAGAGCTACCGCCCGGTGATTGGCGTGCATAAGTGGTTCGCGCGGCGCCCCGGCACCCTTTTTCGCAATCTGATCCTCTCCGAGTACAACGGCGACATCTCGCTGAGCGACTCCTACTACCGCGCCCATCAATTGGATGGCGTGATCGCCGACCCCTTCATGGGTGGTGGCACGCCCCTGATCGAGGCCAATCGCTTGGGCTTCGACGTCGTCGGCAGCGACGTCAACCCGATGGCCTACTGGATCGTCCGTCAGGAGCTCTCGCCGATCGACAAGGAGCAAGTGGCGGCTGCCGCACGTGACGTCATCGACGACGTCTCTGAGCAGATCGGCGATCTTTACCGCACGACGTGTGAGGAGTGCGGCGCCGATGCCCGCGTCAAGTACTTCCTCTGGGTCAAGCTGGCGCAGTGTCCCGAGTGTGGCGAGAAGGTGCCGCTGTTCCCCGGCTACCTGCTCGCCGAGAAGGTGCGTCACCCGAAGTGGGTGTTTGCCTGCTCTGAGTGCCGCCAGCTTGTGGAGATCGATGAACGCCCTCCGAAGAGCGCGAGCGTACCGTGCGCGCACTGCGGCGGTGCTGTGGGCGGTGCTGGTCCGGCCCGACGAGGTCACGTGTCCTGCAGCCGATGCAGACACGATATCGCCTATCCAGACGCCTGCGCGTCGCCCCCTGAGCACCTGATGTGGGCGCTTGAGTATCACTGTGACCACTGCAAGCCGACTCACCGCGGGCGCTTCTTCAAGACGCCGAGCGCTGCCGATCTCGCGCTCTACGAGGCGGCACGCCAAAGGCTCTCCGGCGCCGCCGGAGTGCCGATCCCGGAGCAGGCCATCCCCGAGGGCGATGAGACGACGCGGCTCCTGCGCTGGGGCTACCAGCGCTACCGCGACATGTTCAACGAGCGCCAGCTGCTCGGCCTCGCCACTCTGCTCGAGCGCATCCGCGCAATCCCTCACGACGACGCACGCGAAGCGCTGCTCACGGTGTTCTCCGACGCCTTGCGCTACCAGAACATGCTGTGTCGCTACGACACCTACGCCCTTAAGGGCCAGGACATCTTCTCGGTGCACGGCTTCCCCGTTGGCCTCGTCCAGTGCGAGGCGAACCTGCTCGGCATCCCGCGCGTCGGCTCCGGCGGCTTCGCCCATTTCGTTGAGAAGTACCAGCGCGCCAAGGCCTTCTGCCGCGAGCCCTTCGAGAGTCGTCGCCAGGGCTCGAAGAAGCAGCGGGTGCGCATTGCCGGCGAGCAGATCGCCGCCGACCTCGTCGACCACTTCCCTGACGGGCCTCAGCGTGAGGCCTGGCTCTCGGCGGCGCCGGCGATCGACGTTGAACTCAGACCCGACTCCCTGGACGGCGTGTTCACCGACCCGCCCTACTTCGCCAATGTGCAGTACGCCGAGCTCATGGACTTCTGCTACGTGTGGCTGCGGCTCGGGCTCAAAGACCGGCACGTCCAGTTCCGCGGCGAGACGACGCGCTCGGCCAGCGAGCTCACCGGCAACGTCACCATGGGCCGCGACCTGGCCCATTTCGCCGCGGGCCTCTCTGCGATCTATGCCCACTACGCGGCGGCCCTCAAGACGGGCGCGCCCTTCGTCTTCACCTACCACCACAACGAGCTCGCCGCCTATGCGCCGCTCGTGGTCGCCGTGCTCGACGCGGGCATGGTCTGCACCGCTGTGCTTCCGGCGCCCGCCGAGATGGGAGCCTCGCTGCACATCAACGGCACCGGCTCGTCGGTGCTGGATAGCGTCTTCGTCTGTCGGCGTGGTTCCGAGGCGCCCAAGGAGGCCTTCACTCCAGAGGACATCGGTGCCGCGCTGGTGGATGACTGCGCGGAGATGCAGGCCGGCGGCGTGCGCGTCAGCTTGGGCGACGTGCGCTGCCTTGCCAATGGTCGTCTCACGCGGATCGCCATCGGCGTTCTTCGTGAGCAATGGGACGCGGACCGCGAGATCGAGGAGCGTCTTGCCCTGGCGAAGGAGACGCTTGAGTCACTCAGCGCGGGGCAGCAAGAACAGCTCCACCCAGAAGCCGTCCTCGCTCAGCTGCCGGCAACCCCGCCCCAACAAGCGCTTGCGCTCTTTTAGGCTCGCCCGATGAAGCAACCCTTTCAGGCAAGTCCGATCGAGCTTTCAGAGCATTTGGAGGTCTACGTCGACGCTGTCTACGCGGGCCTCGAGTCGCAGTTCCTCGTGCTGCCCAAGAGCGGCAACTTCGTCGAGTACGTGCGCTTCCAGGAGGCATACGAGACGCTCAAGCGAGCGACCAAGGACTTCCGCGACGTCGACCCTGCCGCCGTCTGGGATGCGCTCCTCGCCGATAGCCTGGCTACCGTCGTGTTGCGCTGCATCCTCGGTATGACGCCGCCCGAATGGGCTGATCTTGCCGCATGTGACTCAGGCCTCACGATCACGCAGAACTTCGCCCGTTCCCTGGACGGCCACGTGCGCACCGACCGCGAGTACCTGGCGCGTCTGAGCGAACGCAGGGCTACGACCCTCGAGCGCGTCGTGGCAATGGTCGAGACCGCCTGTCGCCGCATCAGCGCCGGGGTCACCGAGAGGGCGCCTGACACCCTGCATCGCCTCGACAAGGTGGACACCGCCGAGGGCCTCGATTCGGTGCGTCGCGCTGCCGACTTTCACGTGCCCTACGCGATGCTTCTCTACGAGCGCCTCCTCGGCCGGCCGTTCGCCAGCCATCGCGACTCGGTCTCCGAGCTCATCGGCGACGTCATGGAGAGCGCCGTGGAGGCCGAGCTCCTGGCCCGCGGGGTCTCGTGTCGCAAGACCAAGCGCGCCGAGCGCGTACCCGGCTTCGATCAGGCCCCGGACTTCATCACGCCCGACGAGTATGCGCCAGCGGTCGTCATCGAGGCGAAGATCACCAACGACGACGGCACCGCGCGTGACAAGTTCACGCGCATCATCCACCTGGTCGAGCAGAGCAAGGATCGCGTCGTCAGCGGCCAGCCGGGCTTCGAGGTCATCGCGTGCATCGACGGGCGCGGCTTCGGCATCCGTCGCGAGGACATGCGCCGCCTGCTGATCGCCCTCGAGGGCAAGGTATTCACGCTGGCGACTCTTGGCGACCTCGTCGCGCACACTGAGCTCGCGCGCTTCGCTACCTGACGCGCCGAGGTACGGGGGCGATCGCGGTCGAGCGGGGCCAGCCTTCGAGCTCGGCGCGCGTAGTGCCGAAATGGAGTCTGGCGACCTGGCCTACTCGCGCGGCGTACCCGCCATCCTGCTGATCGAGCCGACGCTCGACGCCGACTTCGAACGGGTGAAGGCGGAGACGCATCCGTAGCCCGGGCGACCGCCATTGCCGCCGACCGGGTGACGTTGATCCCGAGGGCGCGACATCCGAAAGAGCGAATGCTACTCTTCGGGCCTACCTCCCTCGGGTCTCGGCCCGCGGCGCGTAACCGCCGCAAGGCGGTTTCTGCATTTGTGAGGCAATCGTAAGCCTGAGGACGGTCGTCGTGCGTCCGCGTGCCCGAATCTACGACGATGGGTTCAACTTCGACTATGCGGCCTTCGACAAGGGTCGCGGGAGGCAGGCGGCCTTTCGCCGGCTCGACCTCCCGCGCCTCTTCGATGTAGCGCTTCCCAACCTCGATACCACGCACATCAGGTACTTCACCGCGGAAGTGCGGCCGGCTCCATAGAAGCCGACCGACCATGCGATGACGGGGCGCCAGGAATGCTATCCGTCGATCTGCCCGGGGGCGGCGTGATCCTGAGGCCCTCAGGCTGGTTGGGGGCCGGTTCCGGCCGGGCGACCGACGCTGTCAGGCTCTCTTGCCTTCGGCGAGGGGCCGATGATCACGCCACTCCGGTCACGTGCCTTCGCCGAGCATCGCGAGGTAGCGGTCGTAGGCGAACGCGCGGTTGCGCTTTTTGCCGGTCAGCTCGCGCACGATGCCCAGTTCGCCGAGCAGCTTCATGCCGTCTGAGGCGCCGGGGAAGGAGAGGCCCGTGCGCTGCGCCGCGCCCGACACGGTTAGGACCGGGCGCGAGGTGAGCGCCTCGCAGATGCGCAGGGCCGACCCGGCCTTGCGTCCCTGTCCCTGGATGAGCTCGCGATCAGCGGAGAAGACCGCTACCAGCCGCCGCGCCGTGCTGACGGCGCTGCTGGACGTTTGTTCGACGCCGCGCAGGAAGAACTCGATCCAGGCTTCCCAGTCGCCATCGTGGCGCACGGCGTCGAGCAGCCGGTAGTACTCGGCCCGGTTCTCCTTGAAGTAGAGACTCAGGTAGAGCAGCGGCTCACTGAGCACGCCGGCGCTGCACAGGATCAGCGTGATGAGCAGGCGTCCGACGCGCCCGTTGCCGTCGAGGAAGGGGTGAATCGTCTCGAACTGCAGGTGCGCCAGGGCCGCCTTGATGAGCACCGGCAAGTCACCGCGGTCGCCGTGCAGGAAGCGCTCCAGGTCGGAGATGCAGTCCGCGACGGCGATGTGCGGCGGCGGCACGAAGATGGCGTTGCCGGGCCGCGTGCCGCCGATCCAGTTCTGGCTGCGACGGAACTCGCCAGGGTCCTTGTCGCTGCCGCGGCCGCGTGCGAGCAGCTCGGCGTGGACCTCACGGATGAGGCGGGAGCTCAGCGGGAAGCCGGCGCGCAGGCGTGCGAGACCGTGCTCCAGCGCACGCACGTAGCCCGAGACCTCGACGATATCGTCGAGGGGGGCGCCCGGCGCCTGCTCCATCTCGAAGAGCAGAAGGTCGGACAGCGATGACTGCGTACCTTCGATCTGCGAAGACAGCACCGCCTCCTTGCGCACGTAGCTGTAGAGGAAGAGGTCGGTGTCCGGGAGGAGGGCGGAGATGCTGTCCAGCCGGCCGAGGGCGAGCAGGGCGCGCTCGAGCAGCGGCTGCGCCGGTCCGGTGAGGTCGAGAGCCGGCTGCGGCGGCAGAGGCAGGGGGATGAAGGCGCGCACGGTCTCGCCGCCGACGGCCGTGACCTCGTAGGTACCTGTCGCGCTGCGCTTCATGTGCCTGCCTCGTATCCAGCCGAGCTGGATAGCCGTGATCGCTATTAAGACTTCGCAGCGAAGTCTAAACGACTTCAGGTTCGCCGAGGCTGGTGGCGCTCCTCTTTCGCTGCAAAGCAGGCACCGACGGCCCATGCGTCAGCGGTCGACACTGCAGGGCGGCCGATTGGCCCGATGTGTCGATGGATGGCCGGCGCGGTGACGATCGCTCGTGACGGGGTGACGGCGTCACGTACCCGGACGGCGCAGGTCGCAGTTGACGGCGACCAGCCGCGGCGGATGTCGCGCTCTCGGACCGCGGCGATGACAGGGCGCGTCAGGCGGCGCGTCCCATCGGGCCACGAGCTGACGGCGACCGAACGGCGTGCTCGACCGTGGTCTGCCGTCCGCGGACTCGGCGAGTCGCAGCGGGGCCGCGCGAGATCATCAGAGAGACGTCGGTCATGAGTGCCGCCACGGCGAGCACGGCGATGACGCCCGGCAAGCTCAGTCCGCTCGGCAGCAGGCCGCCGGAGGCGCTCGTCGGCCTCGCCAGCGGTCCCGGCTGCGGCGACGGCGTCCTCAGCGGCGACGCGGTCGACGCGGCGGCGCGGTCGGTGGCTGCGGCGCCGCCTACGGCCGTGGTCGTCAGCGAAGCGACCCAGGCAGCGGGAACCTTTTGGGCCGCCGGGATGATGGGCCTCGCCGCTGCCCCAGCGCTGAGCGTCAGCGCAACCAGGGCAGCAAGAGAGAGCGCTGTGGCAAGGCGGGCAAACCGGACTGTGAAGATGCGGGACATGGCTGCTCCTTGCTCTCGCCTATCAACTACGCCCGAGCCTAGCGCGACGCCGGCGGCGGCACCTCACCCCATGCGGGTGAATCGACCGACGGACGAATGACCCGCCGCCTTCAACAGCGGCGACATTGGCAGTAGAATCGGTGCAGGAGCTCGGAGGGGTCGTTCGCATGTGGTCTCACGCGGCAGTGGTCGGTGAGTCAGCGGGGCGGCAGAGATGATCGCCTGCCCCGGCTGCGGCCACGACGCCCCCGAGGGCGCCGCCACCTGCTCGAGCTGCGGCGCCCGTCTGACCGCACCGTCGGGCCCATCGCGGCGCTCCGAAGAGCGCCGCACCGTCACCACGCTCTTCTGCGACATCGTCGGCTTCACGAAGATGAGCGAGGCGGCGGATCCGGAGGACGTCGACCGCCTTCTCGGCGAGTACGCGGCTCGCACCCGCGCGGCCATCGAGGCGCATGGCGGCACCGTGGAGAAGTTCATCGGGGACGCGGTGGTGGCCGTGTTCGGCGTGCCCCCGTGCACGAGGACGACCCCGAGCGCGCGGTGCGCGCCGGCCTGCGCCTGATCGAGGACCTCGAGGGCCTGACGCGGCCCGACGGCACGCCGCTGGAGGTTCGCGTCGGCGTCAATACCGGCGACGCGCTCGTGCGCCTCGACGTCGACCCCGCCTCGGGGCGCGGCTTTCTTACCGGGGACGCGGTCAACACGGCGGCGCGGCTGCAAGGCGTGGCGCCGCCGATGGCGGTCGCGGTCGGCGAGGCGACCCACGTCGCCACCGAGCGCACCTTCCGCTTCGACGCCTGTCACCCCGTCGCTCTCAAGGGCAAGGCCGAGCCGGTGCACGCCTGGATCGCCGTCGAGCCGCTGGCCCGCACCGGCTCGGAGTCGCGGAGAGCGCGGCCGGGGTCTCGCTGCTCGTGCTGGCCACGGCCCGCCCCGAGGTCCTCGAGCTCGTGGGTGCAGGCGCTGGCTATGTGGCGGCCGCCGCGCAGGTCGGAGTCGGCCCGCTCTCCGGCGAGGAGACGGCCGAGCTCGCACGCAACTGCCTCGGCGCCAAGTCGCTGCCCACCGAGCTGCACGCCCTGATCCTGGAACGCAGCGGCGGCAACCCACTGTTCGCCGAGGAGCTTGTCCGCCTGCTGCAAGACCGCGACCTGCCGGTGAACCGCAGCGGGCAGACTGTGCTCAAGGAGGGCGCCGAGCTACCTCTGCCCGACTCGATCGGCGCGCTCATCGCGGCGCGTCTCGACCTGCTCAATCCCGACCGCAAGGCGCTGCTCGCCGACGCCTCGGTGGTGGGGAGGACGTTCTGGGTCGGCGCCGTAGCCGCCGTCGGCGCGGCAGACGCCGCCCAGGTCTACGAGAGCCTGATCGAGCTGGTCGCCAAGGAGCTCGTGCGTCCGGTGCGCGGCTCCTCAATCGAAGGCGAGACGGAGTTCCTCTTCGTGCACGCCCTGGTCTGCGACGTGGCCTACGCCCAGCTGACCCGCGCCGACCGGGCGGCCAAGCACGCCGCCCTGGCCAGGTGGCTCGAAGAGCGCACCGCCGGGCGCACCGAGGACCTCGCCGAGATCCTCGCCTATCACTACGGCATGGCCCTGGAGATGGCCGGGGCCTGCGGGCTCTTCGAGCTCGAGGACGAGCTCAGCGAGCCGACCGCCCGCTACCTGGCCCTGGCCGGCGGCCGTGCCGCGCCGCTCGACGCGGCCGCCGCCGCCCAGCGCTTCGCCCGCGCCGAGCGCGTCGCCGACGAGGCCGCCAAGCCCAAGCGCCGCTGGCTGCTCAGCCGGCGCACGCGGCGCACCCTGCGACGCCGCGCTCCCCTGCTCGCAGCCGCTGCGGCCGTCATCGTCGTGGCTGCAGTTGCCGCCCTCGCAATCTGGGAGTTCAAGCCGGCGGCCGCCAAGCCAGTGACGATGACGGCCTCGCAGATCGCGAACAAGTACGGCACGAGCGTCGTGGACATCACTGCGAAGGCACGGCGCATCGTCGATCATACGTTGATATGGAAGACTGTCACCGAATCGGGCGTGGTCGCGTCGAAGGACGGGCTGATCTTCACGAGTGGCAACCCGCTGATGAATAGGACGCTCGGATACGGCCCGGAGGTCGTCACTGTCGGGTACTACGAAAGCGACGGGCGTTACCGGACGGTGCGGGGAGACCTCATCAGCGCCGACACGAATGGCACTCTGGCCATCGTCAAGGTCGACCCCCGGAAGGCGCAGCTCGAGCCGATGCCACTGGGTGACTCCGAGTCCATCCAGATGGGCGAGCGGGTCGTCGCCCTGAACCGAGTCTACGGCCTACTCGGGCGAGGCGCCGGTGCGATCCAGAGCATCACTGCTGGTTCGGACGACAACACAAATACCCAATACCGCGTCCTGCACATGCGTACCAGCGCCTCGCTGAAGCGCCCGACGGGAGGCCCGCTGATCGATGTGACGGGCCATCTCATCGGGGTGATGGGAAACGCCTACTACTCCGCCACCGGGTCGACTTGGGACAACACCGGTCCCGGCGCGGCTGTCCCCGTCGACTGGTTCACGTATTCGGTCACCAACCTCGAGCGCGCCGTCCAGAAGGCGTATCCGGTCGCGCTCGGCATAGACGCGATCGACTGGATAACGCCGTCGCTTGCCAGGTCGCTCGGCCTGGCGGCGCACAGAGGCATCCTGGTGAGGGACGTGATGCCGGGGAGTCCCGCCGCCAAGGCGGGGCTCCGCGGAGGCACTCGAGAGGTGACAACCAAGGGCGCGCCAGTCGTCGGTAGTGATGGGCTGCTCCACCCTGAGCGACACTACAACGTCGTCGGCGGAGACATCATCCTCAGCATCGACGGCAGACCCGCGAACTCCTTGAAGGACGTGCGGGCGGTCCTGGGACATGCGACTCCGGGCAGCGTAGTCGTGCTGCACGTGCTCAGAGGGAGCAAGTCGCTGATCCTCAGGGTGACGCCGGGGCCTAAGTCGCTTGCCTGGTGGATCATGTGACGTCGGGGAGTTCTGCCTCCAAGGCGGGGATTCGGGCGGGCACTCGAGCGGTGACGTACAGAGTCTGACCCTCGCGGCCGACCACTGTCCTTCGATGTTTCCTGGATGTATGCTGTTTCCCGTTTGGGAAACATGGAGCCTTGAGGAAACATGCGAGAGAACAGGCCCAGCAGAGACGAGGTTCGATCGGCCTTGGAGCAGCTGTTCCCGTCCGGGCAGGTCGAGGTCGCCGAGGCAGCGCAGGTCGGCGACCAGCGCGCAGACTACGAGGCGCGGGTGCAGTTCGGCAGGCAGAGACTCAGGCTGCTCGTCGAGTACGAAGACGTGCGCAGTGAGGCGAGGCTGAAGGAGGCTGTGGAGCTGCTACGCGGTCGCGAGGCGGGGCGTGCCAGCGAGCTCCGGCTCTTCGCTGCCCCGTTTCTGAGCCGCGCTCGGCAGGAGCTCCTGCGCGAAAGCGGCGTGCCCTTCTTCGACTTGGCCGGCAATGCCTGGATCACCGCCGCCGCCACGCACATCGACCGTCGCGGATTCGCCAATCCGTTCGTCGAGCAACGGCGTTCGCGCAACCCCTTCTCCGACAAGGCCTCGTTGGTATTGCGCTCTTTGATCGCCTCGAGGCCGGAAAGGGGCGTTCGCAGCATCGCCGAGGAGGTGAGTCTGAGCCCCGGCTACGTGTCCAAGGTCGTGCAGGAGCTTGAACGACGCGGCTACGTCGCGCGGCAGGAAGACGGCCTTGCGCTGCGCCACGGGCAGGACCTCCTGCAGGACTGGGTCGGCGCCTACCGCAAGCGCTCGGTCGAGACGAGGAGCTACTTCGTCGCGGCACCGAGCGCGAACGCAGTGATGGACATGATGAAGCAGTCTCTGCGTCTCGCCCGCCACGACTACGCGCTCACGACGCAAGCCGGCGCCAGCCTCATCGTGCCGCACGCCGAGTTCGACACCGTCGATGTGTATGTTCGCGACAGTCTGATGGTGGAGGCAATGGCGCGCGACCTGGACGCGCGGGAGGTACAGCGCGGCGCCAATCTGCGCATCAGCCTGCCCTACTATCGCATCTCGGCCTTCTTCGACAGGCAGGAGGCAGAGGGGCTCTCGCTGGTCTCGGATCTGCAACTCTACCTCGACCTCTACGACTACCCGCTCCGCGGTCGTGAGCAGGCCGAGCGACTCTTCGAGCGCCGCTTGGGGCCGAAGCTTGCAGCGGCGGAACGAGTCTAGATGGCTCTCGACCAAATCCTGCTCATCAGCCTCAAAGCCCTCGAGCCCTACCTCGATGACATGGTCATCGCCGGCGGCTGGGTGCCTTACCTGTTCGCTGCCCATGAGCAGCCCTCCGCCGAGGCCGTTGCCCTCAAGACCCGGGACCTCGACGTCGCTGTGCCGCGCCAGGAGCCGGAGCGCGAGAAGTCCATCGACCAGCTACTCGGCGAAGCCGGCTTCACCTGCGAGTTTCGCTCCCTGGAGACTCCTCCGGTCACGACCTATGTGGCCATGCGCGCGGGCCATGAAATCGAAATCGCGTTCATCACCAACGCGAAGGGCCCCGGTCAGGCTGTGCGCAGCGTGCAGAGCGGACTCACCGCCCAGGAGCTCCGCTACGTTGACCTGCTGCTCGCGAACAAGTGGTTCTTGCCGCTCGACGTTCTCAGCGACGGGGAACTGGAGGGGCGCGTGTGGCTGCCGACGCCGGCCGCCTTCATCTTTCACAAAGCGCTCGTCTCCAGGAAACGAACCGACCCGCTGAAGAGGGAGAAGGACCTCCACTACATCTTCTACGTCTTGGACGGCTTTCGCGCTTGGCGCGCATGGGTGCGTGCGGAGTTGCCCAGACTCGCCGCCGCCTCGCCGACGTGGTTTCGGCGCTGCCTCCATGACCTGGCCACCACATTCGAGACGCCGGCTTCTCCAGGCATCGCTGCCCTCCTTCATCAGCGCCCGAGCAGGGCGTACCCAGGTATGGACGATGATCAGTTTCGCCAGTACGCGTGGTCCGTGATGCAGGGTCTGCTCGTCATGATGCGGGAAGGCCGTTCGTCGCGCGCCCTGAGGCAGGCGTAGGGGCGCGGTCGGCAGACGCCTGTCGCCACACGACCCTGAGGTTCCCGTCGCCGGCACTTCCGCGCGTCCGGTAGACTGGGCCCACGTTCATCCCTGACGCCGCGAAGGCGTCCTCCGAGTCTCTCCGCGAGCGGAAAGGAGAGTGTCCAGTGTCTCCCAGCGAGCCTTTGTCCGCGGACCGCCCGGCTCCTGCAGCCGCCTCCCCCGTCAGCACCTTCACCGAGTGGGACCCGCTCGAGGAGATCATTGTCGGCGTCGTCGAGGACGCCCTGATCCCGCCGTGGGAGACGATCACGCCGGCGGTGGTCCACGACAGGGCGCAGTGGCCGTTCTTCAAGGCCGAAGGCGGGCGGCGCTGGCCGGCCGAGATGCTGAGGAAGGCCGAGGCGGACGTCGAGGCCTTCGTCCACATCCTCGAGGCCGAGGGCGTCACCGTGCGCCGGCCCGAGCGTTTCGCTTGGGACCAGCCCATCGCCGCCCCCGGCTGGTCCCTGCCCAGCTCGTGCTACGCGCTCATGCCGCGCGACGTGCTGCTGGTGAT
Source organism: uncultured Thermoleophilia bacterium (assembly GCA_903862845.1). Taxonomy (GTDB): domain Bacteria; phylum Actinomycetota; class Thermoleophilia; order UBA2241; family UBA2241; genus CAIXSE01. Next base: position 42,970 of record CAIOZS010000240.1, on the reverse strand, counting down.
CGGCGATCAGATCATCGAGGCGCCCATGGGCTGGCGCAGCCGCCACTTTGAGCACCACGCCTACAAGAGCCTCTGCAAGGAGTACTTCCGCGGCGGGGCGCGCTGGATCTCCGCCCCGCGCCCCGAGCTCTCCGACGCCAGCTACAAGCCGGACTTCGTGGCCATGGAAAAGGGCGAGCCGCAGCGCACCATCCTCACCGAGCACGAGCCTCTGTTCGACGCGGCCGATGCCATCAAGTGCGGCCGCGACCTCTTCATCGCCCAATCGAGCTGCTGCAACAGCTTCGGCATCGAGTGGCTGCGCCGTCACCTCGCCCCGGACTTCCGCGTCCACGAGGTCGAGGTCCACGACACGCACCCCATGCACATCGACGCCACCTTCTCGCCGCTGGCCCCCGGCAAGCTGCTGGTGCATCCCGAGCGCTGCGCCAAGGTGCCGGACCTGTTCGAGAAGGCCGGCTGGGACGTCCTCGTGTGCCCCGAGCCCGACATGCCGCTCACGCACCCCATGTACAACTGCTCGCGCTGGATCAGCATGAACGTCGTGATGCTCGACGAGGAGCGGGTGATCGTCTCCAGGGGCGAGGAGCGCCTGATCGCCGCCTTCAAGAAGTGGGGCTTCACGCCCATCGAGTGCCCGTTCTACGACTTCGAGACCATCGGCGGCGGCTTTCACTGCGCCAGCGTGGACATCCGCCGCCGGGGGACGCTGCAGTCGTACCTGTAGGCGAGGGGCCTGCGGGCGAGAAGCGTGCGAGCCTGCGGCAGCACGCAACCTTGTAATTGTGCTTTTCGATAGCATAATTGCAAGGTGATGAACGACACCGACTACATCCCGCGCACCCTTGAGACGACGCTCCTGCGCGCCCTGGAGCAGTTCCCCGCGGTCATGCTCACCGGGCCGCGGCAGGCAGGCAAGACGACGCTCCTGCGCCACGCGCTGGCGAGCACGCATCGGTACGTGTCACTTGACGCGCCGGATGCGCGGGAAGCCGCGGTCACCGATCCGCGCGGCTTCCTCGCGGCCTTCCCGGCGCCGGTGATCCTGGACGAAGTCCAGAACGCCCCGGCGCTGCTCTCCTACGTAAAGGAACGGATCGACGACGATCGCGGGGCACGCGGCCAGTGGGTACTCAGCGGCTCGCAGAACCTGCTGCTCGCGGCCGGCGTGACGGAGTCGCTCGCCGGCCGCGTCGCCCTGCTGCGGCTGCTGCCGCTGTCGCTACGCGAGCTGGCCCGCGAGCCAGACAGGCCGCTGCCGTGGGAGCGGCCGCAGCGGCCGCCGGCCGGGGCGCCTCCGCCCGGGCCCGGCGCCTCCGAGCCGCCGCCGGACTACTGGCCGACCTTCGTGCGCGGCTTCTTCCCCCAGCTCGCGGCGGAGCCGGGACTCGATCCCGGCCTGTGGCACGACAGCTACCTCGGGACCTACCTGGAGCGCGACGTGCGCGGCATGGCGCAGGTCGGCGACCTCCTGCAGTTCCAGCTCTTCGTTCGCGCCCTGGCGGCGCGCTCTGGTCAGCTCCTCAACCTCAGCGCTCTCGCGGGCGAGCTCGGCATCGCCCTCGGTACGGCCAAACGCTGGCTCTCCATCCTCGAGGCGAGCTACCAGGTCTTCACGCTGCGCCCCTATCACGCCAACCTGAACAAGCGCCTGGTCAAGACCCCCAAGGTCTACTTCACCGACGCCGGCATGCTCTGTCACCTCGTGGGCCTGCGCGACGCCTCGCACGCTGCCGCTGGTCCCATGGCCGGCACGATTCTCGAGACGGCGGTGATCGGCGAGCTGCTCAAGGCCGCTCTGCATCATGGCGAGACCGCCCGGCTCCACTTCTGGCGGACGGCCACCGGCGTCGAAGTCGATGTGCTCGCGCAGGCGTGGGAGTCCGGCGCCGAGCGGCTGGTCCCGCTGGAGGTCAAGACTTCTGCCACCGCCACCGCGCGGATGGCTCGTGGCATCCGCGGTTTGAGGGCCGACCTGGGCGGTATGGTAGCGCCCGGCTACGTCGTGTACTTGGGAGACCGCCGGCTGCCGCTGGGCGACGACGTCACGTCGTTGCCGCTCAGCGAGTTGTAGCCGCGCGCCGGGCGCTTTGCCGCCCGGCCGCGACGCGCACCGCCGGTCGCCGGCCGAACACCAGCACCAGCCCGATGCCGATCAGAACGCTCGCGACGGCCACCCACTGCGGCTGCGTGAGTCCGGCGAGCCAGACCGGATTGCGGCGCACGAATTCGACGACGAAGCGCTCGAGGCCGGAGAGGATCAGGAACCAGCCAAACGTCCACCAGCCGGACTTGTCGAAGCGCGTGGCCAGGCGCCAGAGGATCCAGACGACGAAGGCCATGATGATGATCTCGTAGATCGGCGTGGGCTGGACGCGCACGCCGGGCGGCGTGGGCACGGTGCCGTGCGGGTAGCCCATCGCCCACGGCAGGCTCGAGACCTTGCCGTAGTCGCCGTCGCCGGCGAGCTGGCAGCCGATGCGCCCGATGGCATAGCCCATGGCGACCGCCGGGGCCATGGCGTTGGCGACCACGTCCATCGGCATGCGCCGCACGAGCGTCCAGCCCACCACGCCGAGAAAGCCGCCGATGAGCCCGCCGTACCACACGAAGCCGATGCCGCCGAAGGCGACGCCCCAGAAGTCGGCCTTGACGGCGGCGTAGTTCTCGATGAGGTAGTAGATGCGCGCTCCGACGAAGCCGCCCACGCCGGCGGCCACGACGAGCTCGTAGGCGAAGTCGGCGCTCACGCCGCGGCGCTTGATGAGCGGCCGCACGATCGTGAGCCCGGGCACGATGAGCGCCAGCGCCGCCATGAGGCCGAAGCTGTAGAGCCGGAAGCTCCCGATCTGAAAGAGGACCGGGCGCATCAGCGCTTCACGTGCACGTACCCGCGGTTGTCCTTGATGGTCACCGTCGTGCCCAGCGCGGCGGAGAGGCTCTTGACGCGCTGCAGAATGCCGAGGCCCGTGGAGCCGGTGGCCACGGTGGGCACACCCGAGCCGCTGATCTGCACCGGGATGAGCTTGGCGGCGATGGTATGCGGCGTCACGTTGGCCTTGACGAGCACCGTCTGGGCGGTCTCACCGGAGAACCCGCTGAACACGAGGTTGCCGAGGCTGTAAAAGATGAGCCCGCCGTGGTAGGCCTGCACGCCGTCGAGCAGGTGCGGATGGTGGGCGAAGACGATGTCGGCGCCGGCGTCGACGGCGGCCTTGCCCTCGCTCGACTCGAGGTAGCTCGGCGCACGTTTGTACTCAAAGTTCCAGTGCCAGCCCACGAACACGTAGTCGGCCTTCTTCGCGGCGGCGCGGATGTTCGCCGTGACCGCGTTGATGTTGGCGCGCCCGGGGGACGTGCCGGGGCTGGTGGACGTGGCTGGGTAGCCGGCCGGGAGCACGTCGCTGAAGCCGAGGAAGGCCGTCCTCGCGCCGTCCGTCTTGAGCACGGCGCCGGCCTGAGCCGCCTTCAGATTCTTGCCGGCGCCGACCACGGTGATGCCGGCCTTCTTGCAGTACTTGAAGCTGTCCAGAAGGCCGCTGTCGCCCATGTCGCCGGCGTGGTTGTTGGCCATGGTCACCACGTTGATGCCGCTCTTGGCCATGGCCGGCGCCAGCGCCGGGTTGCCCTTGATGACGACGTCCTTCCAGCCTTGCGGGTCGCCGCTGTAGGTGAGCGGCGATTCGAGATTGACGAAGCCGAAGTCGCTGGCCTCGAAAAACGGGGCGATGCCGCGGAAGAGGCCGCTGCCCATGCTGCCGACGACCGCGCTGACGCCGAAACCGCCGATCACGTCGCCGCCGGCGGTGACGGTCACCAGCGCCGGTCCGGACGGGACGGTGGGCGACGTCGTCGGCGTCGGCTTGGGCGTCGGAGTGGCCGTCGTGGCGGGTCCGCCAGTGGCGACGGCGGTCGGCTGCGGGACCGCGGTGCTCGCCGTGGCGCTGGTGCCGCCGCCGAACGGACGCAGGGTGGCAACGGCGACTGCGGCCAGCGCCGCAAGGACGACCAGCAGTATGACCACGATGAGGAGTCCGCCGCGCCGACGGCGGCGGCGCGGCGGGCGACCGCCGCCGGAGAAGGGAGGCTGCGGTAGGCGCGGCGGAGGCGCAGCCTCAGCCGCCGCGCCGTCCTGCCTGCGGTACACCGTGTAGGGCTTGCGTGCGCGTGGCAGAGAGTCCATGTGCAGCTAGGGTACACGCGCGCCGGGGTCAGGCCAACTGCCGGACGCCGGCAGCCTGCGCAGGCGCCCGCGCGGCGTCGATGTGGCCGTCCGGAAGCCGCGTACAATGGGGGCATGGACTCCGCTCGCCGCACCGTGCGCCCCTGGCTGATGATGATGATCGTGGCCGGCGCCGTCTTCGTCCTCGCCGGCTTCGTCTTCTTCCTGCCGCTGGCCTTCAAAGAGCCCCAGGCGGCGCTGCCGCAGGTTGTCCGGGCGGCCACGCCGGAGGAGGCGCGGGTGGCGCTGAACCGCGCGGCAGAGGCGCTGCGCGCCAAAGACCGCGCCGCCTACCGCGCCGCCTTGCCCGCCTCCAGCCCCCGCGCCCGCCATGCGCTGGGCGAGCTCTTCCGGCACCTTTCGCCGCTGCCGTGGACCCGGCTCGCCCTGCTCGGCACACCGGTGCCCGGCGTGCCCGGCCGCTTCGACGTGCGCGCCGTCGGGCAGCTCGGCAGCACGGGTCCGCGCGATCGCATCGGCGGCGAGCGCATCCTCGATCTGGAGCTGCTCGGCTCTCGCGTCGTCGCGACAGGTGACGACACGCCGCCGGCTGTCATGCGCCAGTACCTGATGGCCTTTCACGACCCGGTGGCCGTGAGTCGCAACGGGCTCCTCGTGCTCGCCGACCGGCGCGCGAGGGACAGGGCGGAGATGCTGGCCGACGCCGGCGCTGCCGCCCGAGCGCGCCTCGCGCTGGTCGGCGTCAAACCGGACGCCTCCGTGCTCGTCTCGGTGTACTCGTCCCTGGAGGACCTGAAGGCCTCGCTGGGCGGCGGTCCGGACGAGAACAGGATCAGGTTCTTCTCCAACGCGGGGCCGCGCGTCGCTGCGCGGCCGTGGCGCATCCGCGACGTCGGGGTGCTCGGTCCGTCGCTCGACGGCACCGGCGCCTGGATGCCGCTGATGCTCGCCCACGAGATGACGCACGCCTACACCGGGCAGTGGTTCGCGAAGACCGCGCACGCCCCCACGTTTCTGCTCGAAGGGCTGGCCACGGCGGTCGAGGGAGGGCGCGACTGGACTCCGCTGCGTGAAGAGGTGGCCAGCGGCAACCAGCTATGGCCGCTGCTCGACGCCATGGCCGCCGGAGATCTCTGGATGGGCAACTCCACGGAGCAGGTGCGGCTCGCGTATCTGGAGGCCGCGTCGGTGGTGCTGTACGTCCTCGACCGCTGGGGGCTCGCCAAGCTCAGACCGTTCGTCACCGCGGTCGCCGACTCCGACCTCACCAGAGAAGGCATCGACAAGGCGACCCGTGTGGCGCTGGGCGTGAGCTGGGACGATTTCTTCGCGGGCTGGAAGGAGTACGTCCTTTCGCTGCCGTGAAGAATGGTTACGGCGCCCGCCTGCAAGGTTGCCTCGCGCGCCAAAGGGGGGTACACAGTATGCAGCGGACTATCTCCTGAAGGAGTCACCATGCGAACCAAGCTCACGATCTTCATCCTCGTCGCCGTGCTTGCGGCAGCAGGCCTCATCGCCGGCATCGTCGCGGTCGCGGGCGCCGACCAGACCAACCCCCTGCCCGCCATCTCAGCGTCAGACCTTCTCGCGAAGATGGCGCAGCAGGACCAGCAGACCACGAGCATCAGCGGTGACGTTGCCTGGCAGAACAACCTGCTCGGCGACATGTCGGCGCTGACCGGCAGCAACTTCGGCACCTCGGCCAAGCTGCCGCTCGCCGCCAGTGGCTCGGGACGCATCTGGATGAGCGACGGCGGCGTGCGCCTGGAGTCGCAGGCCAGCGGCGGCGATCAAACGATGGTCGCCAACAGCGCGGCGCGCGACGCTTGGCTCTACGACTACGCCGCCAACACGGCCAAGCACATCATCGTCACGGGCACGCCGCCGACCGATGGCTCCACGCCGACGCCGCTGCCGTCGCCGACCATGGCGACCCCGGCGGCGATCTCAGCGTTTCTGCAGCAGCTCGCGCCCTACGCCGACGTCACGGTAACCGGCCAGGGCGTGGTGGCCGGTCGTGAGGTCTACTTCATCGCTATGACGCCGACCGCCCCCGACACGGCGCTGGGTTCGGTGCAGGCCGCGATCGACGGGCAGACCTACGTGCCGCTGCAACTTCAGGTGACGGCCAAAGGCGGCACCTCACCGGTGCTCCAGTTCGGTTTCACGACAGTCTCGTACGACGCCGTTCCCGCGTCGACCTACGACTTCACGCCGCCGCCCGGCACGACGGTGACCACCAAGACGATCGACCTCAGCAAGGCGACGCAGGGCCAGACCGGGGCCGCGCATGGCAACAAGGCCGAGCCCACCAAGGCGCAGCAGACGCAGATGCAGAACCTGCTGCACAGCGCACTGCTCACCATCCCTGAGGCGCAGAAGCTGGTCTCCTTCCCGCTCGCCGCGGCGCAGGGCTACACCGCGCGGCCGTTCAACTGGGCCGCCGTCATCGACAAGGGCGGCCCGCTCACCGCGCTCGACCAGCCGGTCATGAAGCTCCTCGGAGCGACCGGCATGGGCGGGTTCGGTACGGCCGCGAACAGCTCGGCCACGACGCCGACCGGCCCAATCGCCGTGCTCCTCTACGGCAAGGGCTTCGGCACTATCGTGCTGGCCGAGACGGCCACCACGCCGGAACTGCAGAAGCAGCTCGCGCAGCTCCCCGCGCTCGTCGACACGACATCCGTGAACGGCGTCACCGTGCGCTCGTTCATGACGCCGCTGGGCGGCGTCTCCGTGTGGCAGCAGGGCGACACTACGCTGGCGGCCGCGGGCATGGTGCCCGCCGCCGACCTACAGGCGTTCGTCGGTTCCGTGCATTGATTTGGACGATGGCGTGACGCAAGCCGTCGCGGAAGCGCAGACGCAGAGCGAGTCGACGGGGCGGCCGGAGCAGCAGAACTGCTCCGGCCGCCCCGTCGTGCTCAGCACCCACGCCCTGACCAAGCAGTTCGGCACGTTGCTCGCCGTCGACGCTCTGGACATGCAGGTCTGCCGCGGCGACGTCTTCGGCTTCCTGGGCCCCAACGGCGCCGGCAAGACGACGGTGATCCGGCTCGTCCTCGGCCTGATCCACCCGACGAGCGGTCACGCCGAGGTTTGCGGCCACCGCGTACCCGGCCAGCTCCAGGGCGCCCTGCGTCACGTGGCCGGGTTCGTCGACGACCCCACCTTCTACCCGCTCATGAGCGCGCGGCGGAACCTCCGCCTGCTGGGCAGCATGAGCGGTCCGGTGAGCGAGGAGCGCATCGACGAGGTGCTCGAGATCGCCGGCCTGCGCGAGCGCTCCGAGTCTCGCGTGGGCGGCTTTAGCCACGGCATGAAGCAGCGCCTCGGCATCGCTCAGGCGCTGCTGCATTCGCCGGAGCTCATCGTGCTCGACGAGCCCACGAGCGGCCTCGATCCGCGCGGGATGAAGGACGTCCGCGAGCTCATCCGCGAGCTGGGCGCGTCCGGTACCACCGTCTTCCTGAGCTCACACCTGCTGCACGAAGTGGAGCAGGTGTGCACGCGCGCCGTGATCCTCAATCGGGGGCGAATCGTCGTGCAGGGCCCCGTCTCGGAGCTGCGCCCGCAGAACGACGCCGTCAAAGTGCTCACCGACGACCAGAGCCGCGCCGCGGCGACGCTGCGCGCCCAGTTCGGCGCCGCCGGCGTGATCGAGGACGACGGCTTCCTCGTCGTGCAGGCCGGTGAGGAGACGGTGCCCGAGATGGTGCGCCGGCTGGTCGCCGACGGCCTCGCCGTGCGCGCCGTCGTGCCGGCGCCGGAGCAGGGCCTCGAGGACTTCTTCCTCGAGCTCACCGGCGCCGACGACGCCAAGCCTGCGACCGAGAGCCGCCGCCGCGGCATCGCTCGCGTGCTGGGGAGGCGGCGATGAGCGCCGTGCCCGCAGACGCGCCCGCCTCCTCCTCCTCCGGCGCCCACGGCAGCACGGCGCCCGGGATGCGCGGCCACGCCTGGGGTCCGCTGCGCCGCGAGTGGATCAAGCTGCTCTTCCAGCGCCGCAGCTATCTCATCTGGGCCGGCATGCTCGCCATCCCGTTCCTCGTCTCACTGGCCCTCAAGCTGGCCGGGAGCGGCCCGCATGAGAACGGTGGCGGGGGAGGGCCGGCATTCCTGGACCGAGTGCTCGGCAACGGCATGTACGTGCCGCTGGCGTCGCTGTCGGCGCTCCTGCCGTTTCTGCTGCCGATGGCCGCGAGCATGGTCGCCGGCTACATGGTCGCCGGAGAGGCCGAGCTGGGGACGCTGCGCATCATCCTTCTGCGCCCCGTCAAGCGCGGGTCGATGCTCCTCAGCAAGTGGGTCGTGGCGATGCTCTACCTCGCCGTCGGCTTTCTGCTCGTGCTCGTCGGCGGCGTGGTGTTCGGCGGGCTGTTCTTCGGTCTGCACCCCATGGTCACGCTGTCGGGTACCACGCTGAGCGTGGTCCACGGCCTCGGCCTCACCGGGCTGGTGTTCCTGTACGGTCTGGCGGCGATGTCGTGCATGGTGTCGCTGGCGCTCCTCTTCTCTGTGCTCACCGACTCGAGCCTCACGGCGCTCATCGGCGCAGTGATCTTCTACATCGTGGTGCAGATCGTCATCGCCTTCAGCTACTTCGCCTGGCTGCGGCCATGGGTGTTCCCCAACTACTTCCTCGAGTACGTGAGCTTCTTCCGCGACCCCATCTACTGGACGCCGATCCTCAAGGGCCTGGCGTCGTTCGGCGCCTGGAGCTTCGGGCTGACGCTCGTCGCCTACTTGCTGTTCCGGCGCAAGGACGTGCTGTCGTAGGCCGGCGGCGCGCCGGGGCGTGGACCCTCCGTCAACCAGGAGGATGACGATGAGCGAGACGATTCCCGCGACGATGCGGGCGATGCAGCTCGCGGCGCCGGCGCCGGCGGCCGAGAGGCCGCTCCGGCTCGTCGAGCTGCCTGTTCCCGCGCCCGGCCCCGGCCAGGTGCTGCTGCGCGTGCTGGCCTGCGGCGTCTGCCGCACCGACCTGCACATCCTCGAGGGCGAGCTGCCGCCGCATCGCTCGCCGGTCGTCCCCGGACACCAGATCGTCGGTGAGGTCGTGGCGCTCGGTGCCGGCGCGGAGCTTGTCGCGCCCGGCGGCGAACCGGGCGCGCCGCTGGCCGTCGGCGACCGCGTCGGGGTGCCGTGGCTGCACCAGACCGACGAGACCTGCCGCTTCTGCCGGCGCGGCGACGAGAACCTTTGCGAGCATGCGCTGTTCACCGGCTGGGACGTGGACGGCGGCTTCGCCGAATACACGGTGGCGCCGGCCGGCTTTGTCTACCGTCTGCCGCCCGGCATGACCGCCATGGCCGCCGCGCCGCTGCTGTGCGCCGGCATCATCGGGTATCGCTGCTTGCGGCTGATCGGCGTAGTGGGCCAGGGCGCCGGGCTACCGGGCGCGCCGGGCGGGGGCGGCGAGTCTGCGGCCGCCGAGCTGACCGCCGTCAAGGAGCGCGAGCGCTGGCCCGACTGGCCGCCCGCGCCGCCGGCTCCCAGCGATCATCCGCGCCGCCTCGGCATCTACGGCTTCGGCTCGGCGGCGTCGCTCTGCACGCAGGTCGCCATCTGGCGCGGCTGGGAGGTGTACGGCGTCGCCCGCGACGAAGAGCACCGGGCGATGGCGCGCGAGCTCGGCGCCGTCTGGGCCGGCGAAGCGAGCGACGACCCCGGTGTGCTCTACGACGCGGCCATCGTCTTCGCCCCCGCCGGCGAGCTCGCCGTCGACGCCCTGCGCCGCCTCGACAAAGGCGGCATCGTGGCGCTGGGCGGGATCTACTCTTCGCCCATCCCGCCCATCGAGTACCCGTGGATCTACCACGAGCGCGTGATCCGCAGCGTCGCCAACTCGACGCGCCAGGACGCCCGCGAGCTGCTGCGCGACGCGGCCCTCATCCCCGTCGTGAGCCGCGTGCAGGAGTACGACCTCGAGCAGGCCAGCGAGGCGCTGCTCGACCTCAAGGAGGATCGCGTGCGGGGGTCGGCTGTGTTGAGAGTCGCGACGGATTGACCGGCGCGCGCGGAAGCCGCCGGACCCCAGGCGGCATACTCATCTGGCCGCGACCGACACCAACGAGGAAGTCCCGATGCAGCTCAAGGTAGTCGTTCACGAGGCGGAAGAAGGCGGCTTCTGGGCTGAGGTGCCGGCCATCCCCGGCTGCGCCACGCAGGCTGAGTCCTACGACGAGCTGCTCGACAACGTGCGCGAAGCCATCGAGGGCTGTCTCGCCGTCGAGGTTGCTCCTGTCCAGTCCGGAAAGCACGACCGGGTCATCGACATCGCCGTATGAAGTCGGTCTCAGGCCGCGATCTCGCCGGCGCCGTCGAGCGCAAGGGCTGGACTCTACTCCGGGTGCACGGCAGCCATCACATCTACGGCAAGCCCGGCAGCGTCGTCCGCCTCTCGATCCCGGTCCACGAGCATCGCGACCGCAAGGGTGCGCTGCTCAAGAACCTGATGAAGCTGGCGGAGCTCTCGGAAGACGACCTGTGAGGCGGGCGGCCTGACCCCAAGCGCCACTTGACCCCTCTGTCCTTGCAGGAGTACGACCTCGAGCAGGCCAACGAGGCTCTGCTCGATATCAAGGAAGACCGCGTGCGGGGGTCGGCAACGCTGCGGGTCGCGACGGACTTGTCGGCGCGTGCCGGAAGTTGCCAGGCCCTCTTGTCAGTCCCAACGCGCCCATTGTCATCCTGCGTCGCTTGGGGGCCGCGGCGGTACAATCGATGCACCCAGTTCCTTCGCTGCGAGGCGTGATGCGATGACCGTTGACGAACTCAGACGTGAGGCCCTCCGACTCGACCATGCCGCCCGCGCAAGGCTCGCCCACGACTTAACGACTCAGGACACTAGCCCCTGAGTCCCGCGAGCGCGTCACGGCACGCGTGGAGATGCGCCCGTCGGTAGGGCGGAGATGCGCGGGAGCAGCTCGCCGAGGTCCGCAAGGCTCCAGCGTGGCTCCCACACTCCACCATCTACCCCTTTGACGTATAACGCGTCGCGTTATACCATGGTCCCATGATCAAGTCGTTCCGCGACAGCGAGACGGAGCGGATCTTCGACCGCAGATTCTCCGGCAGGCTGCCGAACGACATCCAGACGGTGGCGCTGCGCAGGCTGCGGATGCTGAACAACGCCGCCGATCTTGTCGATCTGCGCAGTTCGCCCGCCAACCGGCAGGAGAAGCTCTCCGGCGACCGGGCAGGCCAACACAGCATCCGCATCAACGACCAGTGGCGCATCTGTTTTCGATGGCGCGGCGGCGGCGCCCACGAGGTCGAGATCTGCGACTACCACTGAGGAAGTCAGCGCGCATGAGTGAGAAGAGGCTCCCTCCGGTCCATCCGGGAGAGGTGCTGCTCGAAGAGTTCCTGAAGCCGCTGGGCCTCAGCCAGAACCGGCTGGGCCTGAGCCTCGGCGTGCCCCCGCGGCGCATCAACGAGATCGTCCTGCACAAGCGCCGCGTGAGCGCCGACACGGCGCTGCGTCTGGGGCGCTACTTCGGCACCTCGCCGCAGTTCTGGCTCGGGCTGCAGTCCGATTACGACCTCGATGTCGCCGCCGACGAGCTCGGCGAGCGGTTGGAGCGAGAGGTCCAGGTCCGCGCGAAGGCAGGCTAGCGCGCAGCCTTGCCGGCCGCGGCATACGAGGATCGTGCGGATTCCGCTGTCCAGGCGAGCCCCGTCGGCGCCGGCGGCGCAGCGGTCGCGCGGTGACCACCACGCCCTCGGCACGCATGCGGCAGGGTCTTGACGTCCCGTGCTGATGCAGCTCCTGATCCAGCAGTCCCGGTGCACGTTGTCACTGCCGCTGCATCAGCAAGTTGCGTTTTCCTTGCCCTTGCGTTTCCCTTGCGCTACGCTCGGTACATGACGACGCTGACCGTCACCGTGCTGGACGTCGCCGATCCCAAGGCGGCGGTCGCTGCCATCGATGCCGTCGCTCCGGGCCTGAGGCGGCGGCTCAGCGCGTCCCTGCGGGACGCGCTGCGGGGCCGCCCCGCCGCCGCTCGCCGCTACGTGGCCGCGCACCGCGAGCTCACCGAGCGGCTGCTCGCGGCCATGCACGAGGCGCGGCCCGACCTCGTGGTGCGCGACGACGCCGGAGAGTACTGCGTCGCGTATCCCGGCGGCTGTTCGCGCACGAGCATCGAGCTGCTGCGCACCTTCGCCGCCGACGCGCCGTTCTCGCCGTGGGTGCAGCTAAAGGGGCCGGGCACTGGCGTCGCGCTTGACCTGCTGGCGCGAGCGCGAGCGCTTCTGCCCGGCGTCGAGCCGCTGGCGCTGCCGGCCGGCGCCTCCTTTCCGCGTCTCGACGATCCGGACGCCCTGCTGCGCTTCACGCGTCTGGTCGTTGAGGCGCAGCAGGCCGAGCGGTCAGACCTCGAGCGCGTCCGCGCCGTCTTCGGCCTGAGCGTCACCGAGCTGGGCGGCATCTTCGGGGTCACTCGTCAGGCGGCCGGCCTCTGGCTTGCCGACGGGCCGCCCGCCGCCCGCAGGGCCAAGGCGGCCACGGTTGCGGCGATCGCCGATGTGCTGGCGCGCCGGCTCAAGCCGGCGCGCATCCCCGGCATCGCGCGCCGCCCGGCGTCCGAATACGGCGGCAAGACGTTGCTCGAGCTCATTGCCGCCGACCGTCACGTCTGGCTGCTCGACTCGGTGCGCCGCTCCTTCGACTACGCCGCCACCGCGTGACCCCGCTGCTCGTCGCTCGAGGCGGCGTGTACGTGCGCGTCGCCGACCCCGACTGGGACGACCCGCTGAGCGGCGAGCACGCCCAGGCGCGCGGTGGCCGCTGGAACGCGCCGGGATCCTTCCCGGTGGTCTACCTGAACGGCGACGAGCGGGTCGCGCGGGCGAATCTGCTGCAGCGCTTCGCCGGCCTGCCGTATGGCCCCGAGGATCTGGAGCCGTCGTCGGCGCCGGTCCTCGTGAGCACGGTCGTGCCTGAGGACGACTTCGTCGATGTGCTCAGCGATGCGGGCTGCGTGGCGGTGGGCCTGCCGGCGACCTATCCGCTCGATGAGCATGGCTCGCCGGTGCCTCACGAGGTATGTCAGCCCGTGGGCCGGGCAGCCCGGGACGCCGGGCAGCCGGGCATGGCTTGCCGCAGCGCCGCGCCGGCGGCGCCGCCCGGCGGCGAGGAGCTCGCCCGCTTCGGCAGGGGCGAGCCGCTCACGCCGCTCGAGATCCGCCTCTTCGCAGACTGGTTCTGAACGCGCTCAGGCGAGATCGTCGACTCCCGCAGGCTTGGCCGCCGCCGATGCCTTCGTCGCGACGCCGACGATCTGCACGTCGCGCGTCTCCCGGCCGAAGGTGATCGTCAACGCGAGCCCGACGAGTCCGACGCCGGCCATCGCGAACACCATCGCCGCCGTGCCCCATCTCGACTCGAGGATCGGCAGCACGAAAACGCCCAAGGCGGCGCCGAACTTGCCCGCCGAGGCGGCGAAGCCGTGGCCGGTGGCGCGCAGCCGCGTCGGGTAGATCTCGGCCGGCACCAGGAAGGTCGTCGAGTTGGGGCCCGCGTTGATCAACAGGTTGAAGATCGCGAAGCCCAGGATGACGAGCCACATCGGGTTTCCGTTCATCGCGGCGACGCCGAGCAGCCCAAGGCCGACGGCGGCGCCGAGGAAGCCGACCTTCTGCAGCGGCATCCGGCCGACCCGGTCGACCAGCAAGATGGCGATGACGAAGCCCGCCACCAGGAGCAGGTCGAGAAGCGCCGTGCCCGCTGTGGACCCCATGTCCTCGCGGATGAAGTTCCAGCCCTGATGCTTGGCGAAGCCCATGCTCGCCAGCAGCATGGGCGTGAACAGCCCGATGCCGTACATCATCACGTCCATGAGAAACCAGGCGCCGGCGCAGAGCGTGGTCTTCTTGAGATTGACGCCCCGGAAGAGCTCACGCAGCCGCGCCGGCGGCTCGGGGTGAGCTTCCTTGAGGTGCGCCTCCCAGGCCGGAGTTTCGGGCACACTGCGCCGCGCCCACATGATGATGATCGCCGGAATGGCGCCCACCGATAGCATCAGGCGCCAGGTGTCGTCCACGGGGTGAATGGCCAGCAGGATCAGCCCGGTGACGGCGCCGGCCAGCATCCCGAGGGCCTGGAAGCTGAAGCCCGCGACCAGCCAGCGGCCGCGAACCTGGCTCGGCAGGTACTCGGCCGAGAAGGAGGCGGCGATGGGGTAGTCGGCCCCCACAGCCAAGCCGAGCATGAAGCGGAAGACGATCAGCGACCACACGTTCCAGGCGAACCCGGAGGCGATGGCGAACACGACGAAGGCGACGAGGTCCCACATGTAGAGCCGCTTGCGCCCGAAACGGTCGGTGAGGTTGCCGCCGAAGAGCGCGCCGATGATGGCCCCGATGATGGCGGCCGAGGCGATGAGCCCCGTCTGCCAGGAGGGTCCGGAGTACCGTACGAGGATCAGCGGCAGAGCCACGCCCATGATGAACAGGTCGAAGCCGTCGAGGGCGACGCCACCCGCCGAGAGCAGCCATGCCTTGAGCTGCAGCGGCGTCAGCCTGATCGGAGCCGTCTCGTCCGTTTCCACGTCGCCTCTCCCTCCGGGATCGAGCGGCGACGCTGCTCAGCTTTGTATGCCGGCGCCCGCCCGCGTTACCGCTGTCAGTATCGGCGCGGCGGCGGCGGGACTGAAGCCCGGGGCGCGAGCTGTGGGGGCGGTGGCGCAAATAGCGGCCGGGGGCAGGCATGAAGCTCCGCGTGGTACGCTTGCGCTCATGTCGTCAAAACGTCGACAATAGACTGGAGGGGTGCGGTCATGAAGACCATTCCGCTGCGCGAGTTCCAGCGCGAAGGCGTGAAGGCGCTCGGCCCCGGGTTCTCTGCCGAGCCGCTGCTGCTGACCGGCCGGGATCGCGAGTTCGTTCTGCTCCAGGTACCTCCCGACGATCGCAGCGCGGTCCTGGACCTTGCGGAGGGTCTCGCCGCGGTCCTCGCCCTGCGCCGGGATCAGGAGCGCGCTGTGGAGGCCGGCCTCGATCAGATCTCCATGGAAGACATCGAGGCCGAGATCCGCACCGCCCGAAAGAGCACCGGGCAGCGAAAGCGCAGCGCATGAGTCGAGCCGTCGTCCTGGATACGAACGTTCTCGTCTCGGCGGCTCTGAGACCCGGCAGCGACATCGCGCGAATCCTGGAGCGGGTACTGCTCAGGCAGGCGCCCGTCCACGTCTGCCCATCGGTTGCGGCGGAATACCGGGAAGTGCTGAACCGGCCTCGATTCAGGCCCAAAGGTCTTCCTCCCGCGTGGCTGCCGAGGGTGCTCCAGATCGCTTTTCATGAGCCGGAACCCGAGCCCTGGCCGCTCGAGGGGCCGAATCCGGATGACCTGGTGTCCCTCGCTCTGGCCAAGGCGAGCGGGGCGGTGCTGGTGACCGGGAACATCGCGGACTTCCCGACGGAGATCCGCGGTGGCGTGATCGTCGTGAGTCCGCCCGAGTATCTGGGGCAGATCCTGGAGTAGAGACGGCTGCGATGAGGCGCGCGGGTCACGCCCGCGCCGTCAGTAGCCTCATATGCAGTCGAAGAGGGCGTAGTCCTCGGTGCCGGCGGCGGACTGGCCGCCGCAGGCGCCGGCGGCGACGCAGTCGACGCCGGCCGGAGCGGCGGCATCGCGCGCGGCCCCGGCCGCGGCGGTCAGCTCCTCGAGCATCGGCCGCACAAGATCGCAGTACGGGAAGGGCGCCGCGTAGCCGGCCGGCTGTTCGTGGGCGCGGGCGGCGTAGTGCGCCTGCACCCAGCACTCGCCGCCGCAGGCGTCGACCACTGGGCAGACGAGGCACTCGGCGCGGTCGCGGGCGCGCGCGGCGCGCAGCAGCCGCAGGCTGCTGGACGCGCGCCAGATCATCTCGAGGCTTTGCTCGCGCAGCGCGCCGGCGACGAAGGCCGGGTCGCCGGCGGTGATCACGCAGGCGTGCACCTGCCCGTAGGGGTCGATGGCGAGGTCGCGGCAGCCGGCGGCGCACAGGTCGTTGCGGGCGCCGATGCGGCGGCGCCAGCTCGGGATGTTGTCGACCACCAGGCCGACCTCGGCGGCCGCCGACAGCAGGTCGCGCAGGGCCGTGAGCAGCTCCTCGCCGGACGGCACGAGGCCGAAATCGGCCGGCCCCCAGCCCTGCTGGTGCGGCAGGATGAGGTGGAGCCGGCTGAGCCCGGCGGCGCACAGCTCGCGGGCGAGCTGCGCCAGACCGGGCAGCGCCGGCCGCACGAGCACCGTGTTGGCCACCGGCTCGAGGCCGACGGCCAGCAGGTTGGCCAGCGAGGCCATGATGTCGTCGTAGCTGCCGGGGCCGCGAAGCTCGTCGTTGATGGCGCGCGGCCCGTCGATGCTGGCCAGCGGCCGCAGGAGGCCGCGCCCGGCGCGGCTCAGCTCGGCCGCCGTGGCCGCATCCACGTAGCTGTTGAAGAAGAAGCGCGCATGGGCCTGGTGCGTCCCCGTGATGTGGTCGAGCAGCTCCACGAAGTCGTCGCGCAGCAGCGGGTCGCCGCCGATGAAGACGAAGCTCGAGGCCCCCAGCGCGACGCATTGGTCGATCGCGTCCTTCCACTCGGCGGTGGTGAGCTCGCCGGGGTCCCATGCGGCCTGCTTGTTGTAGCAGTGGCGACAGTCGCGGCCGCAGCGGTGCGTGACGTGCAGGTAGATCTCGCGGAGACCGGCGGACGGCTCGCCGCGCAGCGGAGCTTCACCCTCGAGTCGCGCAAGGATGGCGACATCGGCGGGCTCGTCGACGTCCATCCAGAGAGGCAGTTGCAGCGGTTCCAGACCGCGCGCCTGCGCCGCGCGCAGCGTGTGAGCGAGGAGCGACGCGGTGCTCATCGGTGACGAGGTGAGCAGGGCGCTGAGGGCATCCTGGTGGGCCTTCCAGGTCGTCGCGTCGAGGCCGATGAGGTAATAGCCGCCGTCGGCGGCCGGACCCAAGACGATGCGGCCGGCGGAAGGAGCGGCCGCCAGACGCGCAAACGCCTGCTCGAGGTACGTGACGGGAATGGCGGGGCTGTCGCTGTTGACGGCGACGACGCACGCGGCGCCGCCCGCGAAAAGGTCGGCGAAGACGCCGGCGAGGCGCGCGCCGAGTGAATCGCCGCGTTGCGTGAGACGCCGCCAGCGGGCCGGGCGGCCGGCGAGAAGATCGGCAGGTGCGCCCGCGAGGCCGGACGGCGAATCCGGGGCCGGGCCTGCGGCCCGGCCCACCCCGCCGTCCACGGCCGCCTCGGCCAGTACCAGGTCGACGTCCCCAAGGTGCTCGGCCTGCGCGAGCGTTCCCAACAGGAGGCGCTCGTAGACTGCCAGCGCCTTGTCGTCGCCGAGCTGCGCGGCCAGGCGCGTCTTGACCGTGCCGCGCACGAGCGGCTTGGCCATCACGGCCAGGACTCGCGACCCCTGCTGCCCGCGCGCCTCGAGGTCGCGCGTCATATGCGTTCTCTCAGTCCCATCGTTTCTTCAGTATGCGGCACCGCGCCGGTGGCGGCCACTTCAGCGCCGGCGCGGCGTTCGAGCCGCCGCCGCGGGTCGAGCGCAGGGAGCCGGCGCCACGCCACCACGGCGAGCTGCCGCCACGGCGGCGCCTGCGCCGGCCAGCGCCCGGCGAGCGCCTCCGGGAAGGGAGCGACCAGGCCGAGCACCACCGGCAGCCAGATGCCGGCGGCCAGGCCGAGGGCGAGCGGCGCGAGCCAGTACCACGCGTGCACCACCGGCAGGCAGAAGGTCAGCAGCGTCATCGTCCAGGCGAAGGCCGGGGCCGTGCGCGCCCGGCCTTGCAGGGACCGGGCGATCCACACGGCGCCGCACAGGAAGACCGCGAGGCAGAGCAGCCTGGCAACCTGGGCGTCGACGATCTCGGCGAGCAGGGAGAAAAGGAGCGCCCCGCCGGTCCAGGCGCTGCCGCCCTCGAAGAGAGAGCCGAAGGCGCCGCCGCGGAGCAGGTACGGCAGGTAGGGGACGACCAGCGCCGGGACGAAGCCGGCGAGAAAGCGGGCGGGCTTCGCCCGCCCGCCGAGCAGCGCCGGCACCAGCAGCGCCGCCGGCGTTACCTTGAAAGCGGCCGCCAGCCCGAGCAGCACGCCTGCCTGCCAGTCGCGGCCGCGCAGCAGCGCCGCCGCCGCGAGCACGACGAGGCTTACGGCGACGATCTCGAGATGCGCCGCGCCCCACGTCTGCACGATCACGGCCGGGCACAGCAGGTACAGCACGGTCGCCTGTCTCCTGCGCTTGGCGTCCGCCAGCCAGCACACAGCCGCGGCGGTGAGCAGGTCGAAGGCGCCGAAGAGGAGCTTGAACGCAAGAACACCGCCGCCGGCCGCTGCAACGCCGAAGAAGGTCGCTTCGGCGAGCGGCGGGTACACCGTCTTCAGGTGCGGATGATTGATCAGCGCCCGGCCCGCGTAGCCCACCCGGTCGAGCCGCGGGTCGTTCGGCACGTAGAGGTACGGGTCGATGCCGGCCTGCTGCACGCGCCCGTCCCACTGGTAGCGGTAGAAGTCGTCGGTCAGGCTCGGCGTCCCCGGCAGGAAGATGACGCGCAAGACGACGGCGGCGACCAGGACGCCGCGCAGCGGCAGAGTCGCCGCCGCCGTCGCCAGCAGGGCGAACCCGGCCAGCGACAGGCCGTAGAATGCGATGAATCGCTCGATGTGCACGATGAGGTCGCCGGAGAGCGCCAGGCCGCAGAGGCCGGCGGCCAGCAAGCCGAGACCGAGGTAGGCGCGCAGGCGTGGACGCTTCATCGCAAGGCCCAGACTACTTCATCGTCGTGCCGGTGCTCGACGAAGCTGCGGCGCTGCCGGCTTTGCTGGCCGAGCTGCGCGACCTCGATCTGCTCGACCGTGCGCTCTTCGTGGACAACGGCTCGACGGACGGCAGCCCGGACCTGATCGCCGCAGCGGGCGGAACCCTGCTCCGCGAAGCGCGGCGAGGCTACGGCTATCCGTGTCTCCGCGGTGCCCGCGAGGCCGCCGCTCGCGGCGCCCACGCGGTCGTGTTCATGGAGGCGGACGGGACCGACGATCCGGCGCAGGTGCGCCACCTCGTCGGTCCCGTCCTCGCGGGCGCTGCCGACCTGGTCGTGGGGTCGCGCCGCGCGGCCGTCCGCGGAGTGGCCGCCGGCCGGATGCCACTGCACCAGCGTCTGGGCAACGACTGGCTGGGCCTCAATCTCATCGTCTTCTTCGGGCTGCGACTCAGCGACGACGGGCCGTTTCGCGCCGTCCGCCTCAACCTTCTGGAGCGCTTGCGCCTCGAGGAGCGCGCCTACGCCTTTCCCACGGAGATGCTGGTGAAGGCGCGGCTCGTCGGCGCGCGCCTCGCTTTCCGCGACACGCGCTACCGGCCGCGGGCAGGGCGCTCGAAGATCGCGGGCACGTGGCGCGGGACGCTCGGTGCTGTGCGCGACATCTTCTGGTGCTTGCTGCGGCTGCGGCTGCTGGGGTTTCGGCCGGCGCCCTGAGGCGCCGGCCGGCGGACGCTCGCGTCAGTAGACAGGGATGCGCGGATGCGGGCTTCGCCGCGCGAGCAGCGCGTCCACGCCGAGCGTCCGCCCCGACTGCCCGACCGCGATGGCGATGAGGAGCACGAGCATGATGATGTAGGTGCCCGCCCAGTCGGTCGTGCCCGAGGTCGCGATCAGCAGGTTGAGCTGGAAGCCGGCGGCCAGCAGCCCCGCCACCGGCGTGAAGACCCCGAACACGAGAAACAGGCCGAAGACGACGAGCTCCACGGCGAACTGCGCCGGCGCGACGATCGCTGCCCGCGGGATGAGGACGTGGTTCAGAACCCAGGCGTACGGTGCGACCTTGGTGGTGTCGGCATAGTGCTGCACGAAGTGCGCCCAGCCGCCCGCCGAGTAGAAGCCCTTGATGAGGTTGTCCGACCATACCGCGAGGAAGATCGCGCCCATCATGATGCGCAGGCAGGCGAGCAGGAGCTCGCTCCTGGTCTCGCGTGTGCTCCAGAGGGCCATGGCCTGCCTTTCGTCGCCGGTCTCTGCAAGGCAGCGTACCCGAGCGGGGCTCACCTCACGCGGAGCCTCAGCCGCCGGCGACCGGCGGCATGACCTCCACACGGTCGCCCGCCATGAGCGTCGTCATCAGCGCGGCCGCAGGCGCCAGATGCCGGCCGTTGAGGACGACGCTCACCAGCAGCCGGTCGTGGAAGAAGATGCGCTGCGCATAGCGTGGCGCTTGCGCCACGGCGGCCCGCAGCGCCTCGGCCACGGTGCCGGCTTCACAGTCGAGGACGACGGGCGGCTCCGGAGAGGTCAAGGCTGCAGGAAAGCTCACGTTCACGCTTGGCATGGCGTCCTCCGTCGGCGGTCGGTCGGCTCCTCCTCCCCCGGCTCCCCTCCACCCACTGCTCACGGAGATGGCCGGGCCAGACGACGTCGCCCAGATCTCCGCCGTACCCGCGGACTTCGTGCGGCGCGGCCGCCCGGGCCGCCCGGCGGGGTAGTGCGAAACGGCTAGATAAGGAAAGGCGGGTTCCTTATCTTACCGATTCGCGACATGCCGCCGCAGCCGCCCGCTGCCCGCCGAGCCTCGACCCCGATGCCGAGGGACCGCTCCTCGCGGTCGTCACCGGCTGCGCCACCCCCCACCATCGTTCCCCGCGGCTGCGTCGGGCGCTGGGACCCGCTCATGCCCTGCATGCGGGTCACCCGCCTCATCACGATTCTGCATCGTGCCGTCGTCTCTCTTGACACGTGTCCGACGAGTCTCTAGAGTGATTGATGATAAACTTGATAGAGTACATCAAGTTTAGCTGGCACCGGAGGGACGGACGGCGGAGAGACATGCACGCGCCGGGAGAGTCGCAGCGCGCTTCGCGCAATCTCCCGGAGAAGCTTCTGGAGCAGCTCGCCGGCGTGTCCATGTGCCAGATCTGACCGGCGACCATCCAGACCACAGAGGAGAAGAGAACAGTGAAGATCGCAGGCAACATCACCGAGCTCATCGGCAACACGCCGCTCGTGAAGCTGCGCGGCGTCTCGGAGCGATCCGGCGCCACCATCGCCGGCAAGCTCGAGTCGTTCAACCCGGGCGGTAGCGTCAAGGACCGCATCGGCTTGTCGATGTTCGACGCGGCCGAGCAGGCGGGGCTCATTGCGCCGGGCAAGACGACGATCGTCGAGCCGACCAGTGGCAACACCGGCATCGCCCTGGCGATGGTCGCTGCCGCCCGCGGCTACAAGGTGCTGCTCACCATGCCGGAGACGATGAGCATCGAGCGCCGTAACCTGCTGCGCGCGTACGGCGCCGAGCTCGTTCTCACGCCCGGCCCGCAGGGCATGAAGGGCGCTATCGCCCGGGCGACCGAGCTTTCCGGCCAGATCCCCGGCGCGTTCATGCCGCAACAGTTCGAGAACGCCGCCAACCCCGAGGTGCATCGGCGCACGACCGCCGAAGAGGTGTGGAACGACACCGACGGCCAGGTCGACATCTTCGTCGCAGGAGTAGGCACCGGCGGCACGGTGACCGGCGTCGGCGAGGTGCTCAAGCAGCGCAAGCCAAATGTGTACGTCGTAGCCGCCGAGCCCACCGACTCACCGGTGCTCAGCGGCGGCGACCCCGGTCCGCACAAGATCCAAGGCATGGGCGCCGGCTTCGTCCCCAAGATCCTCAACACCGACGTATACGACGAGGTCGTGCAGGTCACCAACGACCAGGCTTTCGGGTTCGCCCGCGAGCTTGCCGCCGAGGGCATCCTCGTCGGCATCAGCGCGGGCGCCAACGCCTATGCCGCGTACACGGTGGCGAGCAGGCCCGAGAACAAAGGCAAGCTCGTCGTGACCGTTCTCTGCGACACCGGAGAAAGGTACCTGTCGACGGTGCTGTTCGCGGAGCCGGAACCGGTGGCCGAGGGCTCGTCGAGCATCTGAGGCCGGGCCGGCCGCGGCGCGGCCCCGCCGGCCCGCGAGCGCGCTACGCGATCATGCGCTCCACGGCCTGCAGGGCCTTCACGCGCGTGTGCTCGCCCACGGTGACCTCGTGGTCGAGCACGTCGTCCCACTCGTCGCTGAGCGTGGCGATGCACTTCTCGAGGGTCGTCAGCTTCATGTTCGGGCAGATCGCCCGGCTCGAGGCGGGGATGAACTTCTTCTCCGGGTACAGAGCGCCGAGCCGGTAGAGGAGGCCGGTCTCCGTCGCGACGATGAACGTCGCCGCGTCGCTCCCGGCCGGGTAGCGCAGCATGCCGGACGTGCTCGTGACGACGTCGGCCACGTCGAGCACCTCGCGGCGGCTCTCCGGGTGCGCCATGAGGATCGAACCCGGGTTG
Organism: uncultured Thermoleophilia bacterium; assembly: GCA_903862845.1. Lineage (GTDB taxonomy): Bacteria > Actinomycetota > Thermoleophilia > UBA2241 > UBA2241 > CAIXSE01. The sequence goes on along the minus strand of CAIOZS010000240.1, from coordinate 20,492 downwards.
GCCGCGCGGATCTGCTCGATCTCCGCCGCGCGGAAGTCGTCGTGCACGTGGCACCAGCCCTGCCAGAGGATCATGGTTTCCTCGCGGCCTGTCTGGCGGGCAACGTAGTCGCCGAGGTTCCTGTCCGGCACGAAGATGATCTTCTGGTCCTTGGCGAAGCGCTCGACGATCTGCACGGCGTTGGCGCTGGTGCAGCACACGTCGGTTTCGGCCTTGATGTCGGCCGAGGTGTTGACGTAGGCAACCACTACGGCGTCGGGGTGCTGCTTCTTGAGGTCGCGCAGCCCGTGCACGGTGACCATGTCGGCCATCGGGCAGCCGGCACGCTTGTCGGGCATGAGCACGGTCTTCCGCGGCGAGAGGATGTACGCGGTCTCGGCCATGAAGTGCACGCCGCAAAAGAGGATGACACCGTGCGGGTCCTTCTGGGCGATGCGCGACAGCTCCAGCGAGTCGCCTGTGTGGTCGGCGGCGTCCTGCACCTCGGGGCGCTGGTAGTTGTGGGCGAGGATCACGACGTCGCGCTCGGCGGCAAGGCGGCGGAGCTCTCGCTGAAGCTCGTTGAGATGGGCTGCGTCAGGCATGGGTCACCCGCGGGTCTCGGTGCTGAGAGTGGTGGTTGAGTATACGGGATGGAGAACAGCGGCGGCGCTGAATACAGTACGATAGCTAACCGATACGGACTCTCTACCGAGGAGCAGCCATGCAGAGCAGAGGCGCCTGGATGGCGTTGTCCATCCTCACCGGCTTGTTGATGATCGTGCTCGGCGGGCTCTTCTTGGCGAGGCCGGGCTTGAGCCTTGCGAGCGTGATCCTCTTGTTCGGGATCTTCGCCATCGTCTATGGAGTGGCGCTGGCCGCGGCGGGCATGATGGGCCGCGCGGAGAGCCGCTGGGGAGCCATTGTCGTGGGCGTGCTGGCGGTCATCGTCGGCATCATCGCTCTCGTGTGGCCGGGGCTCACGAGCCTGACGCTTCTGTACATCATCGCCGCCTGGATCATCGTCAGCGGCATCACCGACATCGCCGGCGCCTTCATGAACGGCGTCGGCGGTGGTCAGCGGCTGTGGCTCATCGTCCTGGGGATCCTGTCCATCATCGTCGGCATCATCTTCTTCGCCCACCCCGTGAACGGGGCGCTCGCGTTGCTCTGGCTGGTCGGGCTCTACCTGGTCGTGCTCGGCCTGATGAGGATCATCGACGGGTTCACGCGGCCGCCGCAGGCGCAGGCCGCGTAGGCGGTACCGGCTGCGGGTCAGCCTTCTTCCGCTGCCGTCTCGGCGGGCACGCTCTCGCCGCGCACCGCGGCGAGGCGCTCCTTGAAGCCGGTCTCCTCGAAGATCGTCTGGACCTCCTTGACCACGTCGTCGGGCGGGTACAGGTCGCCGAGGCCGAGCTCCTCGCGGATCTCGAGAAGGTGCGCCATGAAGTCGGTCCACTTGTCGCCCCAGGCCTCACCGATCGCGGGGAACATGAGGTGCGGATCGCCGCCCATGCCCTTGTCGTAAAAGGCACCGCACCATTCGGCGAACATCTCGACGTGCGCACGGCCGCGACCGCTCTCGACCTGCATGCCGCGCACGACCTGGTTGATCACGGCGACGCTGTTGTGGCGCGGGCACCGGCTCTGGCAGGTGTAGCAGTAGTAGCAGTACCAGAGCGTGTCGTCCTCGAGCAGGGTGACGTCGCCGTCGAGGGCGCGACGGGCCACCTCTCGTGGCGAGTACTCGGTGAACCGCGCCGCCGGGCAGCCCGACGTGCAGACTCCGCACTGGATGCAGCTCTGAAAACCATCCTTGTGATCGTGCATGCGCGGGTCGTCGAGGATGCGCTTCACGAGCTCGGGGTCGCGCCGCGGGGTAGCCGCGAAGGCGTCGTCGGCGACGTGCGCGTAGGGGTTGTCGGCTCGCTGGTCGTCAGTCATCGGTGCGCTCCTCAGAAACGTGCTCCTCTGCCCGGAAGAACTCGGGCCAGAAGTGGACGGGGACGTCGATCTTAAGCTCGCGCGCGGCGGAGTGGAGGTTGTCGCGGCACAGCACGCAGGTGGTGACCACCGGGGCGTGCTTCTCCGCGGCGAACTCCAGGAGCCGCGCGCCGGCCTTGGTGGCGCCGCGGTACATCCCGCCGAGCGCCCCGCAGCAGCCGTTGTGCAGGGTGGGGTAGTCGACCTCCATGGTGACGCCGGCCTGCTCGGCGGCCTCGCCCAACGCGGCGAGGGCGGCGTCGCGGTCGGCCAGGCAACCGACGTAGGGCACGAAGGCCGGAGCCGCCGCCCGCAGGGCCATGGCCGGGCTGCGGCCGGCGCGCGCGGTGAGCGCGTCCCAGAGCGGCACGGCCTCGACGCCGGCCTCCTCGAGGCTGGCATCGCAGGCCGGGCACGCCGTGTAGACGCGCTCTGCACTCGCGTAGTGGCTGGCGACGGCGCCGCGGCTGGGATGGCCGCAGCAGCCGGCGTCCGCCGCCTCGTCGAGGCGCACGCCGAAACCTGCGGCCACCTCATGCACCAAAGCGTGCAGCTCGTGATCCTGCGGCAGGGCGCAGCCGGCGTAGAACGGAAGCGTCGCCACGCCCTCGGAGGCCGGGCCGGCTTCGCCCGCCGGCCGCTTCCGGCGGCGGGGCAGCATCTGCTTCGCGATCTTGATGCCGGTCTCAGCGGCGCCGACCTTGTCTTTGGGGAAGTGGCCCTTGGCCATCATCGCCACGCCGAACTGCATGTTGTCGATGCGGGGGTGCCTGCGCAGACGTGCGGCGGCGACGTCTGCTGCGGTGCGCTCGGGGCAGCTGATGGCGCCGCCGTGCTCGCGCTCGATCTTGCGCAGGCGGCTCAGGACCGCAGCGACGTCGATGTCCATGCGGCACACCTCAGTGCAGGTGCCGCACTCGGTGCAGCGCCACAGATCGTCGCTCTTCAGCACCGCCTCGATCTCGCCGGCGAGGATAAGGCGCACCAGACGCCGCGGCCCGCGGTAGAGCTCGCGGCCGCTCGGGCAGCTCGAGGTGCAGGTGCCGCACTGGTAGCAGATGCTGCACTCGTCGGCGAGGAGCTTGAACTCGTCGATGACGGCTTGCGGATAGGCGTCCGTATCAGCGGCCACGGCCACAGGCTTCACCTCCTCCGCAGGCGGCGCCGGCTGCGGCGCCGATCAGCTCCATCTCCCGCTCGAGCGTCTCGAGTGAAAGCAGCTCGCCGTCGGCCTTCGCGGCGAACAGGCGGATGCGCCGGCCCACGCTCAGCCGGTCGACGGCGCAGAGGTGCCAGAGCTCGAGCGGCAGCGGCGTGCCGCTCGCGGCCAGCACCTCCCCGGCAATCTGCATCTGCTCGCGCGCGCTCGTGTCGCCGCTGCGGTACTGGCAGCGGCCTTCGGCGCAGCCGGCGAGAAACACGCCGGCGGCGCCCAGGCGGGCCGCCTCCACGATGTGCAGGGCGCTCACCCGCCCGAGGCAAGGCAGCTCGATAAGGCGGACGTTCTCGGGGTAGCGATCACGCCGCTGGCCGCTGAGGCCTATGGCGGCGCCGGCGCACTCCTTGCAGTAGAAGCCGACGACCGGCTTCTCGACGCCCTCGGTCATCACCGCGACGCGCCCGAAGAGGGCGTCGTCACTCAGGTTGTGGGCGATCGCCACCTCGGGGCAGTTGGCGGCGCAGATGCCGCAAGCGCGGCAGCTCTGGGCGTCGATCACCGCGAGCTTGCCGTCGTCCTTGACCTCATCGGGGCGCGGAGTCGACCCCGGCCGGTCCACGAGCGTGATGGCGCCGAAGGGGCACATCGTCGAGCAGACGTCGCAGCCCACGCACTGGGCGGCGTCGACCTGCGAGGCCGCGGTGCCGCGGCGCCCGGCTGAGGTGAGGAAGTTGTGGATCTCGCTGGCCACCGCCGAGGCCTCGGTGTTCACCTCGATCAGAGCCTTCGGGCCGGCCGCCGAGCCGCAGACGAAGACGCCCTCGGCGCTGGTCTCGGTGGCGCGGTTCTTGCGGTCGAGGATCTCGACGAAGCCGTCCTGGTCGCGGTCGATGGTCAGCGTCTGGGTCAGCTTCTCGGTGTCGATGGCCGGGACCATGCCCGTGCTGAGCACGACCAGATCGGGGCGCAGCACGCGTTTGCGCGCCGCGGTGACGTCTTCGACCTCGACCACCGGCCGGCCGTGGCTGTCGAACTGCACCTCGGGCGGCGTGCCACGCAGAAACTCGACGCCGGCCCTGCGCGCATCGAGGAACCAGTTCTCGTAGCCGACGCCGGCGGTCCGCATCTCGAGGTAGCAGATGGTGACCTTCATCTCGGGGAACAAGGTCTTGAGGCGGATGGCGTGCTTGAGGGCGATCATGCAGCAGAGCCGCGAGCAGTGCGGCAGGTGGCGCTGGTCGCGCGAGCCGGCGCACTGGACCATCACGAGCTCCTCGACGGGCATGCGGCCGAGCGAAGCCTGTGCGGCCCAGTCGTCGAGCATCTCCGCCAGCTCCACCTGGGTGACCACGCCGTCGTGCCCGTAGCCGAGATAGTCGAAGTACTTCTCGGGCGCCGGCTCGCATCCCGTGGCCGTGAGGATGGCGCCGGCGTGCACGGTCGTCCGCCGTGGCGACTGGCTGAAGTCGATCGCCTCCACGGGGCACTCCTCGGCGCACTTGCCGCAGAACGTGCAGGTCTCGAGGTCGATCGTGCGGATCACGCGACCGTCGTAGAACTCGCTGAAGATCGCCTTCTTGCCGGGCTCCGAGGAGTCGGCCTCGCAGACCGTCTCGCAGGTGCCGCAGTTGACGCAGGCGTCGGTGACCATGTTGGGCAGGGTGCGGAGGCTCACCTGGAAGTCGCCGGGGTGACCGCTGACAGTCTCCACGGTCGAGCGGCGGTGAATCGCGAGGTCGGGATGGTCGATGGCGACGTTGCGGTGAAAGCACTTGCGGGTTCCTGCCTGCGCGTCGGTGGTGGGCAGGCACTGGCCGCAGTCGTTGGTGGGGAACACCGTGCCGATGCGGGCGGCGCGGCCGCCGAGGAAGGCGCGCCGCTCCACAAGCTCGACGTGGTGCCCCATCTGGGCGAGCTCGGCGGCGGCCTGCGTGCCGGCCACGCCGCCGCCGATCACGACAACGGTGTTGCGGCGCTCGGCGTAGCTCACCGTGTCCGCCGGGGCGTCGGGGTAGGCGATCGACGAGTCGATGATGCGCGCCGCCTTAGCGGTGACGGCGGCAACATCGTCGCCGTGCACCCAGCCGCAGCCCTCGCGGATGTCGGCGATCTCGAGCCGCAGGCCGCGCGCCATGAGCTTCTGGAAGCGACGCGCGGCGAAGTCGGGGGAGCAGCCGGCGAAGACGAGCTGGCGCCCGTCGCCGGCCTCCATCAGCTCAAGCAGCTGCGCCTGGCCGACGCGGCTGCACCAGTGGTCGCCGCGAGTCACGTCGGCATGCACGCAGACATGCTGCTCGAGCCGCTCGAAGTCGATGTTCTTGAGGGTACCGGCGCACTCGCAGAGGAGGACGCGCGGGCGCGCGGGAGCGGCGCCGCTGGAGGAGGTCACGCGCACACCTCCTCGGGGGCCGGCGCGCCTGGAGCGGCCGCATGGACTGAGCCTGTCGGCGCGGCGTCCGCCTGCGGCGGCCGCGCCTCGATGGCCTCGGCCGGGCAGCCGCGGACGCAGGTGCCGCAGCCGAGGCACTTCTCGTTGTCGTAGACGATGGTGCGGTACACGGTGACTCGCTCGGGTACTTCGACGGGGCCGTCGGGCTCGTGCCGCATGAGGCGCCGGAGGGCGCCGCCGAGGGCACCTCGGCGGCTGTCCGCCGGCGCGTCCAAGAGCTGATTGACGTCGAACAAAGCGCCGCGCTCGGAGGCGCCGGACGGGCAGTTGCCGGCGCATTTGCCGCAGCCCACGCAGAGCTCCTCGTGGCGGACGATCTCGCAGCCCACGCCGACGGTGCTCTGTAGCGTGCCGGCCGGCACGCGGCTCAGGATCTCGCGACCGCGATGGGTGAGCGGCATCAGGCGGCCCCCCTGGCGGCGACGAGTGGCTCGCCGGCCGCGAGCGACGATGCGCCGCCGGCGCTTGCCGCCTTGCGGCCGCCGCCGTCCTCCGACCGCGGCAGCGGCGGCAGGCCGCCGATCACGCGGTCCATCTCGCGCACGGCGGCGACGAACTTGGGCGGCTCGCCGGCGCTCATCGTGAACATCCGGCAGCGTTCGGGCTCAACGCCGACGCTCCTGAGCAGCCGCTGCACGAACGCGACGCGGTCGACGGCGTGGAAGTTGCCCTCGCGGTAGTGGCATTGGCCGAGCAGGCAGCCGGCGACCATCACGCCGTCCGCGCCTTCGGCCAGCGCGCTCAAGAGATGCAGCGGGCTGACGCGCCCGGTGCAGGGCATGAGCACGAGGCGCACGGTCGGCGGCAGCGGCGTGCGTGCGTTGGCGCTCGCGTCAGCCGCCGCGTACGCGCACTCGCGGCAGCAGAAGGCAACGATCTTGCGGTCGGCCGTCGCGCCGGGGCCCGTCGTGCTGGCGGCGCCGGCCATCAGACGGTCGCCTCCGCCAGCACCTCGTCGTCGCTAAAGCCGCCGAGCTGGATGGCCCCCGTCGGGCACTCGGCGGCGCAGATGCCGCAGCCGCGGCAGATGTTGGGGTCGACCACGGAGTGGGCGTCGGCGCCCAGCGTGAGCACGATGGCCGTCTGCGGGCAGGACGCTTCGCAGACGCCGCAGCCGATGCAGACTGAGACATCGCTGGCCGCCACCTGGGCGGGCGTCATCGCGAAGCCCGTGCTGAGCATGCTGATCGCGCGCGCCGCCGCCGCCTTGGCCTGAGCGATCGAGTCAGGGATGTTCTTGGGGCCCTGCGCCGTGCCGCACAGGAACATGCCGGTGCGCTGCGTGTCGACCGGGGCGAGCTTTGGGTGGAGCTCGCGGATGAAGCCGGCCGCCGCAGTCTGCACGCCGGCCACGCGGGCGATGTCCTGCGTGCCCTTGGAGCCCTCGAGGCCGGCCGAAAGCACGACGAGGTCGTAGGCCTCCTCGCTCTTGCTGCCGGTCATCGTGTTCTCCAGGCGTACCGTGAGGCTGCCGTCCTGCTCCTCGAGAATCTCGCCGACGCGGCCGCGAACGTAGCGCACGCCGCGCTCCTGCACGAGCCGGTAGTACTCCTCGTGCGCCTTGCCCGGCGTGCGCATGTCCGTGTAGCCAATGGTGATCTCGGCGTCGGGGTAGTGCTGCTTGATCAGCGAGCTGTGCAGCGTGGCGAACAGGCAGCAGATCGCCGAGCAGTGTTCGTTGCCGCTGCTCGTGCAGTCGCGCGAGCCCACGCACTGCAGCATGAAGATGCGCCTGGGCACCTCGCCGTCGGAGGGGCGCTTGAGCTCGCCCGCGGTCGGCCCCGAGGCCGACAACAGCCGGGCGAGCTGGCTCTGCGTGAGCACGTTCCGGAAGCGGCTGTACCCGAGCGGCAGCTTGCGCATCGCGTCGAACTCCTGATGGCCGGTGGCGAGGATCACGGCGCCGACGGTGATCTCTTCGTCCCAGGCCTTCTGGTCGAAATCGATGGCGTCGGCCGGGCACGCCGTGACGCACGATTTGCAGTCGGAGCATACGGCGCAGTCGAGGCAGCGCGCGGCCTCCTCGCGCACGTCTTCCTCGCTGAAGCCCAGGCGGACCTCCTCCCAGGTCGTGCGGCGGGCGACGCCGTCCAGGGTCTTCATGATGCGCCGGGCTTGCGGCTCGAAGGGCTCGAGCTCCGTGTGCGGGATCTTGACCTTGTCGGCCTCGGAATCCCACACGGGCACGAGCAGTTCGCCGCGCAAGAAGTTGTGAACGGCGCGGGCGCCGCGACGGCCGGCGGCGATCGCCTCGATCGCCGTCCAGGGGCCCATCGCGGCGGCGTCGCCGCCGGCGAACACGCCGCGACGGCCGGTCATCATGGTGTCGGGGTCGACGCCGATCTGGCCGCGCTCCACGACCACGCCCTCGGCGCCCGCGGTGAAGTCGGCGACGATCGCTTGGCCGACGGCGAAGATCACGGTGTCGCCGCTGAGCTCCACGTACTCGCCCTCGACCGGCAGCGGCGGGCGCCAGCCGCGCTCGTTGGGCGCGCCCAAGGTGCAGCGCTGGAACTTGACGCCGCTGGCGATGCCACCGCTGCCGAGGATCTCGACGGGCAGCAGCGAGTACTCCACGTGGACCTGTTCTTGCTTGCCTTCCTCGATCTCCTCAGACGAGGCCGGCGCCGTGCGCTCGTCCTCGATGCAGGCCAGCGTGACCTCGTCGGCGCCGCAGCGGAAGGCGGTGCGGCCGGCGTCGTAGGCTACGTCGCCGCCGCCCACGACGACCACGCGCTTGCCGGTGCTGGGCTGCTCCCCGAGCGCCTGCGCGCGCAGGAGCTCGACGGCGCGCAGGACGCCCTCCTGGTCGAGACCGGGAATCGGCAGGTCCTTGCTCTGGTGCAGGCCGGTGGCCATGAAGACGGCCTTGTAGCCGTCGGCAAACAGGGAGTCGACGGTGAAATCCGTGCCGCAGCGCTGACCTGTCTTGAGCTCGACGCCGAGGGCGGTGATGCGGTCGACCTCGCCCTGCAGGACGTCACGCGGCAGGCGGTACTCGGGGATCCCGACGCGCAGCATGCCGCCGGCCACCGGCAAGGCCTCGAACACGGTGGCCTTGTAGCCGAACTGCGCGAGCTCACGGGCGGCGGTGAGGCCTGCGGGGCCGCCGCCGACGATGGCGATGGGCTCATCGTAGAAGACGGGCAGCGGCGCGGGCAGCTCCGCCGGCGCGCCGTGGTCGGCGACGAAGCGTTTGATGCCGGCGATGGCGATGGGGTCGTCGACGTTGCCGCGCGTGCACTCGGTCTCGCACACGTGCGTGCAGATCCGGCCGCAGACGCTCGGGAACGGGTTCGGCTCGCTGGCCACCCGCCAAGCCTCCTCGTAGCGGCCCTTGGCGACCAGCGCCACGTAGCCGTGCGCCGACGTGTGCACCGGGCAGGCCGTCTTGCAGGGGCTCCAGCCCTTGCGGTCGATGGCGAAGGTCGCCGGGACGGCGTTGGCGAACGGCCGGTGAACGGCGGTCCGCTCGCTGACCCCGAAGTCGAAGTCGTTCGGGTAGGTCACGGGGCAGACCGCCGCGCACTCGCCGCAACCCACGCACTTCTCATTCACGTAGCGCGGCCGGTGCCGCACGGTCACGCTGAACTCGCCGGGCGGACCCGTGATCGCGGTCACGTCCGAGAGCGCGTGCAGATGGATGCGGCTGTTGATGGCCGTGCCGGTGAGACGCGGCGCCAGGGAGCACATGGCGCAATCTTCGGTGGGGAAGGTCTTGCTGAGCCGGGCCATGTAGCCGCCGATGCTCTGCTGACGCTCCACGAGGTGGACCTCGATGCCGGTGGCGGCCAGCTCCTCTGCGGCGGACATGCCGGCGATGCCGCCGCCGACCACGAGCACGGAGCGGCTCAGGAAGGTGCGCTGCCGCGGCAGGTCGCTCATGTGGTGCAGGCGGGCGACGGCGCCTTCGACGATCTTCCTCGCCTTGACCTGGGCGCGCTCGGGCTCCTGCGCGTGCACGTAGGAGCAGCCCTCGCGGATGTTGCCGAAGGCGACGGCGTTTTCTCCGAGGCGCAGCTCGCGGGCGATGCGCTCGAAAGTGGGACCCTGGAAGCGCGGCGAGCACGAGGCGATCACGAAGTGGTCGAGGCCGCGCTCTTCGACGGCCTTCTCGATCAGCGCGCGACCTTCGGTGCCGCACATGAACTGGTTGATGCTCACCGCGACGACGCCGTCGAGGGAGCGCGCGTGCTCGGCCAGCGGCCCGAGGTCGACGACCCCGCTGATGTTGCCGCCGCACTCGCAGAGGAAGACTCCGGCTCTCATCTCACGGCCTCCTTGGTGCGGGCGCCGATGCGCTCGAGGAACGGCTCGACGTCCTGGGAGTGCGACTGGATGCCGACCACCTTCTCGGGGTCGGCGCCAAACGCCAGCGCCAGGAGCTGCTGCACGTGCAGGTGCACGAAGGGGTACTCCTCGCCGGAGCCGGCCGAGATGATGTCGCTGAAGCGGTCGAACTGCACGTGGCAGTTGGGGCACATGTGTACGAGGACGTCGACCTTCTCCTCGGCCAGCCGCTGCAGCTTCTTCTGCGTCACCCCCATCGAGATCGATGGGTTGACGAAGCGCTGGCGAAAACCGGCCCCGCAGTGCGTCTGCTTCTCGTTGTAGGCCCCGGTGCAGACGACGCCCGCCGGAATCAGCATCTCCTCCGGCACCATGAAGTTCTCGTTGTTGCCCAGGGTCTCGTCGGGGAAGACCTTGCAGTAGTGACAGGCGGGGTGGGTCGCGACCTTGATGCCGTCGAGGCGTCGGCGGATGAGGCCGGGGACGCTGTCGTGGGCGCCCCAGAGGATCTCGAGGGTGTGCTTGTGCTGCACGGTACCGGCGATGCGGTCGTCGTATTCGCGGCCGATCTTGCCGAGCACCGCGTTGGTCTCGGCGCGGTACTCGGGCACGTCGAGGATGTTGCGCGCCTTCTTGTTGATCGCGTAGCAGGTGGAGCAGAGGTAGCTCATCACCGGGTGCTCGTCGTCGACCACGACGCAGGCGTTGCGGGCGGCGATGCCGACAGTCGTCTGGATGGGCATGAGGTCGCTGTAGTAGCCCAGGCCGGTGCAACAGGTCTGGTCGGGGTTGACCGTGTACTCGATGCCGAAACGCTCGAAGAGCCACTTGGTCGACGATTCGACGCCCGGGTACTCGGCCGAGACCAGGCAGCTGCGGAACAGCGTGACGCCCTTCTCGGTGCGCGGCACGTCGGGGGTCTTTGTGAAGTTCTTGGCCATGGACACCCTCGCGGTAGCTGACGACCTCCGTATTGTGCATAACAAAATCTGTTCCTGCAAATCAGCAAGTCTTATAGATAGCACGCCGAGCATAAGCGGCCGCGGAGTTCGAGCCTGCATGACCATCCCCTTCCGTCGGGCTCCGCCTTCAGCCTCCGGATCGACCAGCGGCGAGAAGGCGGACATGGCGCGCCGCAAGCGCCGCAGCCGCAGGAGCCGCCGCGGCGGGGTAGTACTGCAAGGGAAGACAAAGAATGCGGGCCGATCCTTGTCTTCCCCCTCGACGATCGAGCCTGCGGACGGCCCCGGGCGACGCGACAGTCAAGAAACCCTTGTCTTCCCCTTTCGCACGTGCCCCGCGCCCGGGCCGCCGGGGCCGTCGCGGCCGCCCGCGCGCCCGCCGGAGAGGTTACGAACCGCCTTCCGGGGGGACTACATGAGTACTAGATCTCGGCTCCGCAGCCCCCGCCCCGGGAGCCGCGCCCGCCTCGTCACCGGGAGGACCGATGGGCCAAGTCCACCCACTGCCGCAGGCGCCTTCTGCCGATGAGGCGCCGGCTCAGAAGGCTGCCACTGTCCGGTCCATAGACAGCGCCCACTGCGGGTTGTGCGGAGCCAAGCTGAGCGCACGCGCGTTGCGGCACCACGTCGTTTCGCCACAGTCGTGCGACGCCACGCTCACCGTGTGCCACACCTGCCACAAGGCGGCGCTCGGCGAGGGGTACAGGCCGGCTGAGTGAAACGGCACCGGCCCAGCTTCTCGCCGACGACGGGAGCCTTCGGGCTCCCGTTTGCTACAATGACGCGCCCGACCAAGGGATGACCATGCGCTTTCTCGATGCCTGTTCCTGCGTTCCCGTCGACGCGACGCCCGTATGGCTCATGCGTCAGGCGGGCCGCTACCTGCCCGAGTATCGCGCCATTCGCGAGAAGCTCTCGTTCGTGGAGATGTGCATGCGGCCCGACGTCGCCGCGGAGGTCACCCTGCAGCCTCTGCGCCGCTTCGAGCTCGACGCCGCCATCATCTTCGCCGACATCCTGCTGCCGCTCGAGCCCATGGGCATCGGCTTCCACTTTACGCCCGAGGATGGGCCCGTGATCGAGAAGCCCATCCGCAGCGCCAGGGACCTCGACGGCGTGCATGGCATCGACGCGGCCGCCGACCTGCAGTACGTCATGGACGCCATCCGTCTGGTGCGCCGCGAGCTCGACGGCCGCGTCCCGCTGATCGGCTTCTCGGGGGCGCCCTTCACGCTCGCCAGCTACATCGTCGAGGGCGGCCACTCGCGCAACTACGCCCACGTGAAGAAGTTCATGTACGACGACCCGGTGGGCTTCGGGCGCCTCATGAGCCTTATCTCGAAGGTCGTCGTGGACTATCTCCTCGCGCAGATCGCCGCCGGCGCCCAGGTGGTACAGCTGTTCGATTCGTGGGTCGGCTGGCTCGGCCCCTACGACTACGAGCTGCTTGTGCTGCCGCACGTGCGCTTCGTGATCGACAAGGTCAAAGGGCACGGCGCGCCGGTCATCTATTTCGGCAACGGCGCCTCCGCCATGCTGCAGCACGTGGCCAAGGCCGGCAGCGAGGTCATCGGCGTGGACTGGCGCATCGATCTCGACAGCGCCTGGGAACAGCTGGGCGGCGTGGCCATCCAGGGCAACCTGGACCCGATCACCCTGCTCGGCCCGGCCAAGGCCATCGAAGCCCGCGTCGCCGACATCATCGGCCGCGCCGGTGGCCGCGCCGGCCATATCTTCAATTTGGGTCACGGCCTCATCCCGCAGACCCCCCCAGACAACGTCAAGTACCTGGTCGACGCGGTGCATCGCCTGTCCGCCGCACCCATCTGAGAGGAACGCCGCCATGACCGAGAGCCTCGTCGATGTCGCCCTGCTCGCCTTCGGCGGGCCGGGCAGCACGCAGCAGATCCCCGACTTTCTGCAGCGCATGACCGGGCGCCCCGCGAACCCGGAGACCCTCAAGGTCGTGAAGGCGCGCTACGAGCTCATCGGCGGCGCCTCTCCCCTGCCCGACATGACCGCGCGCCAGGCGCTCGCTCTGCAGGCGCGGCTCATCCAGGAGCTGGCCTTTCCCATCCGCGTGCGCCACGGCTTCCTGTACACCGAGCCCACCGTCGCCGGCTGTCTCGCCGAGCTGGACGGCCACGAGGTTGTGGCGCTTCCGCTCAGCCCGTTCTCCTCGCGCCTGACCAGCGACAAGTACCGCGAGGCGCTCGACGCCGCCGGCGGCGAGAAGATCCCGCTGCTCGAAGGCTGGTACGCGAGCCGCGGCTTCGTGCGCGCCATCAGCAGACGTGCCGCGGCGGCGCTCGACGGCTGCGACGTCAACGAGTGGGCAGTGCTCTTCACGGCCCACAACGTGCCGCTCGAGACCATCATGGAGGGCGACGCCTACGTGGAGCAGCTACAGCAGACCATCGCGCAGCTCGTGCCGGCTCTGGTGCCGGGCGACTGGCGCTTCGCCTTCCAGAGCAAAGGCCGCGGCGGAGGCCAGTGGATGGAACCCGAGGCCGACGACGTGGTCCGCACCCTGGCTGACGAGGGCTGGAAGAAGGTGCTCGTGGTGCCCGTGGGCTTCGTCAGCGACAATGTCGAGACGCTCTACGACCTCGACATCGTGCTGCGCCGGCAGATCGAGGGGCTGGACATGGAGTACCGCCGTTCGGTAGCGCCCAACGACTCGCCGATCTTCATCGAAGCGCTCGCCGACGTGGTGATCGACTACCTGGCGCGGCGGCCGGTGGAGCACCAGATGCACCGCCCAGACGGGCCCCACACGCACGGGTGACGGGCGTGCCCAAGGCTTCCGCGCCGGCCGAGGGCCGGGCCCGACCGCAGGGCGGCCCCGCCCGGCCGCTGCGCATCGCCATCGTCGGCGGCGGCATGGCCGGGCTGGGGGCGGCGCGCGTCCTCGAAGACGCGCGCGCCGCCGACGCGGCCGTCGACTGGCACCTCTACGAGGACGAGTCACGTTTTGGCGGCAAGGTGCACACGGTGCGCCGCGACGGCTTCGTCATCGAGGGCGGCCCCGACTCGGCGATCATCGAGAAGCACTGGCCGATCACCATGGCTCGCCGGCTCGGCCTCGGCGACCGCTTCGAAGACTCCAACGAGGGCATCCGCAAGAGCTTCGTCTACGCGCGCGGGCGCCTGCACGAGCTGCCCGAGGGCATCATCCTCATGGTACCCACGCGCATGGTACCGTTCGCCCTCAGCAGCCTGATGAGCTGGCCCGGGAAGGCGCGCATGGGCATGGACCTGGTGCTGCCGCGCGGCGGCGCGGCACGAGACGCCGGCGCGGACGGCGACGAGAGCCTCGGCGATTTCGTGCGGCGGCGCCTCGGCAAGGAAGCGCTGGCACGCATCGCCGAGCCCATCGTCGCCGGCATCCACGCCGGCGACCCCGAGCAGATGAGCGTGCGCGCCACCTTCCCCATGTTCCTCGAGATGGAGCGGACGCACCGCAGCCTCATCCTCGCGATGATCAAACGGCGCAAGGCGCGGCAGAAGGCGGCAGCTGGGGGCGGTCCGGGCGGGGCACAGCGCCCCGAAGGCGGGCCGCGCTCCTACTTCTACTCGTTCAAGGGCGGCCTGCAAGAACTGAGCGACGCCATCGTCGCCTCGCTGCCCCCCGAGCGCCTGCACGGCGGCGCAGCCGTAGAGGTGGTGGCACCGTGCGGCGCCGGCTGCGGCACCTCCGGTGCCGGCTCCGGCGCCTACGCCCTCCAGCTTGCCGATGGCGGCCGCGTCGTCGTCGACGCGGTCGTGTTGGCCACGCCGGCTTGGGCGAGCGGCGACCTGCTGCGCACGGTCGCGCCGCTGCCGGCGGCTGGCCTCTCGTCGATCGAGTACGTCAGCACGGCAACCGCCTCCCTGGCCTTCCGTCGCGACCAGGTGGCGCACGACCTCACCGGGTTCGGCTTCGTCGTGCCGCGCGCCGAGAACCGGCCGGTCATGGCCACCACCTGGAGCTCCAGCAAGTTCCCCGGGCGCGCGCCCGAGGGCCACGTGCTGCTGCGCAGCTTCCTCGGTCGCGCCGGCATCGAGACCGCGGCGCAGCTCGACGACGAGGAGATGGCCAAGGTCGTGCGCGCCGAGCTCCGCGAGGTGATGGGCATCGCCGCGGAGCCCGAGCTCGTGGAGATCTTCCGCTGGCCGCGCGGCATGCCGCAGTACCGCGTCGGCCACGTCGACCTGGTCGCGCGCATCGAGGCCGGCGTGGCCAAGGTGCCGGGCATCGAGCTCGCCGGCGGCGCCTACCACGGCATCGGCATCGGCGACTGCCTGCGCGAGGGAGCAGCCGCAGCGGAACGCGCTCTCGAGCACGTCCGCGGCCTGCCCGAGGATGCCGTGCCGCCGCAGCCGTCAGACGTGCCGGCCGCCAACGGCATCACCGACTGACCGGCGCAGTCGGGTCAGCGCGGGGGCGCCCTCAGGTGCACCCACCCTGCTCGGCGCAGCGCTGGAGCGCGGCCGGGGAACCCGAAAGGGCGGCGGCTCTTCCGGCCGCCGCTCGCCGCCTCGCTCGTGCGGCGTACCGGCGACGCCTCAGCAGCACCTCAGCGGAGCGGCGTGTCGTTGTAGCTGCCGGTGTAGATGGCGTTCGTGAGGAGCCTGAAGGTGGCCTCCGTGCCCGCCCTGAAGGCGGTCACGGGCCCGAAGTACGTCACCCGGCCGGCGCCGTAGAAGCCGTGGACCACGATGGGCTTGCCGATGGCGTCCACCAGCGGAGGCCGGCCTGTCCAGAAGCCGGCCAGCATGAACGGGTCCTCGTAGGCGGCGTCGATCGAGACGCCCGCGCCGAGGTCAGTGAACCAGGTGACCGGAAAGGCGAAGGTATAGCCGGACTCGCCGAGCCCCGCGGCGATGAGACTGTCGCCGGCATAGTGCGTGGCGCCCAAGCTGTTGTTGGCCCAGTAGAAGTCGGAGCTCACGCCTCCCCGGCCGGTCACGGGGAGCAGGCCGTCGATGATGCCGGAGGGCCCATTGGCGATGTACGTGCCGCCGTTCTTCACCCACCGCATCACGGCCTGAATATCGAGACCGCTCGTGCTGTCGCAGACGAGGACGTGGTACTCGGTGAGATCGGTGCTCGCGTCGATGCGCTGGGCGGAGAAGCCGAGCGTCTCGAGAGTGTACCACGTGGGTCCGTCGGCGTAGACGGCCACCTTGGGCAGCCCCGTGATCGTCCCACCACTGTCCGCGCGGTACAGCGGCTGCGTCGTCACGGACCCGGCGTCGACGGTCGTCACGTCGATGCTGAAGAGCTTGGCCGCGGCGACGAGCAGGCCGCGGACCCGCGGCTGCGAGTCCGTGACGAGGAACGCGCCGAGGGGCACGCTGGCGCTCGGCGCAGCGACCGCGCGCTCGACCTTGACGGCGTCGAGGAGCAGCGAGTTGACGGCGCGCACGGCGTTGTTGGTGGCGCTCGCGATCATGTAGGTCGGCCCGTTGCCGCTCACCGTGCCGGCAGGGTCGGGCGCGGAGGTGACCGCCGTCTGGGTCGCGGAGAATGCCGCGTCGACCTGATAGCGCGTGAAGCCCCAGCTCTCGGGGAGCTGCCAGGCGCAGGCGTCGTACATCTCGGTAGCCTGCCCCGAAACGTCCTGCCCGTACCAGAGCATCGCGTTGGCGAGGCCGCGCAGCGGCTGCCGGAGCGGCACGATGTACGAGCCGGCCGGGAACTGCCGGCCGTCGGGCGTCGAGAAGGACGCCGTGGACTTGAAGACGCGGATGCCGTTCTGCAAGAGATGGCGCACCGCATGCCGGGCCTGGAGGGCGTCCGTCTGAAGGCTCTGGTCGACCGGGATCACGTAGGCGAACGGGTAGGTGATCGGCTCCGGGACGTCGGCCGACACCGGCTGCGAGGCGCCCGATTCGGCGCGCAGAAAGCGGTCGAGCTGGGCGCCGAGCATGCCCAGCCGGTTCTCCGCGGCGTACTCGGCGCCCTGGAGAATGCCGTAGTAGTGGGCGGCCACCCCGTCCTCCGTCTTGGACGACGTCTCCATGGTTGAGCCGACGAGGCCGTAGAACATGGCGAACTGCGGCGTGTAGTACGGGCTGTAGTCTTCAAAGCCCTCGCTCTTGCCGGTGCTCGAATTGATCCAGTCGCGGTACGGGATTTCGACCTTGACGTTGGTGTTGCTCTCGATGGCGGCCTCGATCGACTCGGCCGCCGGCAGTGCCCACTTGATGGAGAGGTCCCACTCGTAGTTTGGGTCGTGCGGGTTGGTGGTGGGATCGATGATCATCGGGTCGTAGTACCCGTGCAGGTCGAGGAACATCGCCGGGTGCCACTTCACGATCTGCCTCACCATGGCCTGGACCTCGGGCTGCGCCTGGGTGACCCAATCGCGGTTGAGGTCGAACCCATTGTCGTTCTGGCGCACGTCGAGCACGCGGCCGTCCGGGTTCTGGCAGGCGTTGACGAGCACGACGTCGTTCTTGAGTATCTCTTTCGTGACGGCGTCGTTGGAGAACGCCAGCTTGCGGATCAGCCTGAGGCCGGCATCGACGCCCGTGGTCTCGTCGCCGTGGATGCTCGCATTGATGAAGACGGGCATGCGCAGGTCGCCGCCCTTGGCCAGCATGGCCGCCGCCGCCGCCGGGTCTTGGAGCTGCAGCGCGACGAACTTGAGCCAGCGCTGCCGGGCCGCCTTGGACGCCCACGTGTTCTGGATCGTGACCAGGTATAGCGGGCGGCCACCGGCCGAATGGCCGAAGACGCTGACGCTGACGCGCGCGCTGCGCGCGTCGATGGACTTGAGGATCCCGCCGAGCTGCGAGTAGTAAATGTAGCTCGGGTACGGTTTGACCGGGCGCGCGCCGCCGGCGAGCCGCGGCGAAACAGGGTGGACGGCGCTCGCCGGCGCACGGTCGGCGCCCATCGCCTTGCTCATCGGCGCCGCGAGCGCCGGCGCGGCGCAGCCGAGCAGAATTCCCAAGGCGAACAGGACGACGGCCAGCCTCTTCATCGACTTCCCTTTGTCATCGTGGCAAGACCGTATCAGTACTTGCCGACCAGCTTCCAGATCCAGCGATGCGGCGAATGCATGCTGAATCCGGGCTTGTTGTACATCACGGCGCAGTGGCCGGTGATCACGTGCAGGCCGCGCTTCTCGGCCTCGGCCAGCGCCTCCGGCGTGTCGGTCATCTGGTGGATCCAGATGTCCTTCACGCCGGCGTCGGCGGCCTTGGCCACCCACGCGGCCGTCTCTTCTTTGGGCAGCTCCAGGACGGCCGCCTGCACCGGCGCCGGGAGGCTCGCAAAGTCCGGGTAGGCCTTGTCGCCGTCGACTTCGCCGCTGCCCGGGTCGATGGCGTACACCGCCTTGCCCTTTTCCTTGAGCGCGCCGTAGGCGATCTTGGGGAAGGGCTTCGTGCTCCCCTGATGACCGACGACCGCGTACGCGTCGCGCTCCCAAAACCGTTCGCATTCCGAGGGCATGGTCTCTCCTCTCTTCCTATGCTGGTTGGTCCTCTGGTGGGCCGGCCGCCTGCTCGGCCGTGAGGCCGTAGCACTGGGCCGGCGCAAGAACGCTGGGGAAGCGCTCGCGAAAGGCGGAGCGCACTTCGTAGCAAAGGTGGCACTCGTCGGCGTAGAGCGCGCGCCGCGGCGTGTGCCCATAGGCCTGAGCGAGCGCCCAGGGGCCGCCGGCCACTATCTCGGCAACGACGGGCCGCCGGGTCGGATCGTAGCCCTCGAGCACGGCGGCCAGGCCGCCGGCGCCCGGCGCGCCTGCGCCGGCCGGGCCGCCGGCGAATACGTTGCCGGCGCTGATGCCTTGGCAGAGCTGCAGCTCGCCGTCGCAGCCGAGGTGGGCGCGGCCGGGCGCGGCGAAGTCCTCGAAGGGGCAGGTGGTCAGCGTCTCGGGCGGCCGGGCCGCTCGCCCGGGGGCGAGCTCCACGGCCGCCCGACCCCTGCACATGATCGCGCCGACGTCCTCGCCGAGGCGCAGACCCGGCACGTCCAGACAGGCGGCGGCGCCCACTTCGAGCACCGCCATGGGCAGGCCGAGCTCCTGCGCCGCCAGCGCCGCGCTGCGCAGGCGATCCTCGTCGGCGTCCTCGACGAAGTAGGCATAGGACGACAGCGAGAGGTCGCTGATGCCGAGGTCGACAAACGGCGCGAGCCAGACCTTGGCGTCCTCGACCGACGTCGCCCAGAAGCAGTTGCTCACCATGCCCCAGTCGAGCCCGCGCTCGCGGGCGTGCTTCGCCGCCGCGAGCACGATCGGGTAGGCCAGCGTGGGCTCGCCGCCCTCGAAGTAGACCGACTCGACGCCGCAGGCGGCCGCCTGGTCGATAACGCTCGTGAGCTGCGCCAGCGTCATCGTGCCCTCCGCCTCCGGCGAGCCCCAGACGAAGCAGTGGTCGCACGCATAGGTGCAGCGGTAGGTGACGAGAAAGTGGATGCCTTCGACGCGGATGCCCATGGGGTCAGTGTACGCCCGGCGCGGCCGGCTGCGAAGGCCGCGCCGATTGGAACTGCCTGTGTCAGCGCATCCTTGTCATGGCTGCGGACGACTGCGTCTGCCTGGCGCCGTTCGTCGAGGATGAAGCCGGCGGGGCACTCTTGTCTTCCCCCTCAACGATTGTTTCGCTGCTCGCGAGACGCGCATGGCCAACCCAAAGATCATCGTCGAGAAGCATCAAGGCGGCTACTTGGCTTGCCCGCTCGGCCTCAAAGGCTCGGTCGTCGGACAGGGCAACAGACATGAGGCGGTCCTAGCCGAGAAACCATTCTCGGGCGGTCGTCACAAGAGGCCCCGCGGCACCCCGCTCACCTTCACCGGTCAAGTCGGCCGGCAGCGCCGTGCAGGACGAACTGACCGGCCACGCTCCTTCATCAAGTCACGGCCAGTCATCGGCGGTGGTGTGATGCACGCCTGACTCCGGCCGGGCATGGACAGAGCGCCACCCCAGCGCCTCCGGGCGTGCTCCGAACGCCGACGTCGGGGGAGCTACTTGGTCAGGCGAGTATGCCAGTAGCCAGGCTCGCGGCGGTCGTGGGCGAAGGCGAGAATCCGGATACTGTCCGGGGTCTCGAGGTAGGCGACGCCGCAGGGAAAGCTGCCCACCGGCGCTTTGTGGACGGATAGCTCTCTCGGGACACCGTGGACGTGAGGCGCAGCCTGGGACCAGCGACCGATTCGCTCGATCGTCGCATCAACGGCCGCGATGAGCTCAAGGCCGAGTCCCGTGCGTTGGCTTTCGTACCAGACGGCGGCATCCCCAAGCTCAGCGGCGGCTTCGGGCTCGGTTCGGAACCGCCGGGTCATTCCCCCGCTATCCGACGAACGACGCGCCTGCGAACGTCATCCCACGGCTCGCCGGCCGACTCACCGGCCATCACCCGCCGAGCACGGCGCTCAATCTCCCGAGCCCACATGCCTTCGACGGCCGTCCCCTCGGTCGGCGCGGGCTCGTCCAGGCTGGCGAGCAGCTCAGCGGCCACATCGGCTCGCTCATCGGCCGGAAGCGCCAAGGCGTCGCGAAGAAGCTCTTGCGCGCGAGAGATCATGTAGCCATGTTAGCCCCGACCGCGCAGCCCAACAAGCCCTGCACCACGCGGAGCAACTGCGTAGCGGCTGCGCGCTTCTCGAGGCCATCCGGGACCGCCCGGCTACCCGGACCGCCGACGCGGCCCCGGCCACAGGTCGATCTCGGG
>CAIOZS010000239.1 GCA_903862845.1 uncultured Thermoleophilia bacterium | reverse complement strand
GCCGCCGCGCGCTCCAGCGTGGAGAGCGTCACCGACCGGTTCGCGGGGTCGAGCAGGCGGTCCACCGCCGGCCGGCTGGTCTTCATGCGGATCGCCATCTCGGACTTGGTCAGCCGCGCGCGCTTCATCTCCTGGGCGATCTGAAAGGCGATCACTCGCTTGGCGGCAGTGGCCTGCGCGCCGTCCAGAAGATGCTCGTCGCGAAGGAAGTCGTCGAAGTCTCCGCCGATATGCTGCTGCTTCATCACGCTACTCCTCGCGTAGCCTCGCCAAGCGCTGTCGAGTGGTCTCGAGCTCTGTTCCTGACGTCTTCTGCGACTTCTTCACGAAGCCATGCAGCAGGACCATGACATTCGCCTCAACGGTGAACACCACACGTGCGATGCCGCCGGCGACGTGCGACCGAACCTCCCACAGACCAGGCTCCAGCTTCCTGACGAGCGGCATCCCGAGCGGCCACCCATACTGCGCCGTCTTGATGTCTTGGCCGATGACTTTGCGGTGCGCGCGCCTCAGACTCAAGAGCCATTCGCGCACCGGTTCGTTCCCGGACTGGGAGCGAAAGAACACGACCTTGAGGATCGGGTCTTTGCCCTCGGACACGGGCGTTGTCACGCAGTCAGTGTACCATAATTGATGCGACCACGGCACAGGGCACCGAGTACCTTCAGGCCATCGAGGAAGAAGCTCGCACACAGGACACGACGTCACAGGCGCCGGCCAGCAGGACGCGCACCACGTCGAGGGCGATGCGTACGTCGATGCCTTTCTCTTCGAGGACGGTGAACTGCACCATCTCGCCGTCGTCCAGCCGCGCCCGCCGGCGCCGGCGCCGCAGCGGTCGCGCCGTGACCACCACGCCCTCGGCGCGCATGCGTCACAGCCTCAACGTCCAATGGCGATGCAGCCGCGGATCCTCTTGGCGATCCGGCATCCCCGTGTAGAAACGTGTCTCGATCAGATTCCAGCCCCGCTGGAGCGCAATGGCTTGAGCGACACGAGGCACGCCACAGGACGCGGTCGTGAAGCCAAACGCATTACGCGCGGCGGCGAAGAGGTTCTGGCAAGAAGAACCCCGCTGGGGGCCTTGCGGCGCTGCCAGCGGGGAGTATAGGAGGTAAGCGCAGCAGAACGGCCGCCGTGGTCAAGGTTGACGTTGTGGCCCACGCCTCGAAGCGCGGCCACCGCGTCAGATGTGCGTGATCGGAGCGCCGGAGTCATGCCTACAAGGGTAGCTACGAGGTGACAGGGCGGCGAGGCTCACGAACCGCTGGCGTGGTGGACGTTTGCCGGCACGGACGGGTGACGCTGGCGGCTTGGGGGCTGGCCAGATAGCGCAGACAGTCGACCGCTTTGCCCGCGGCCGCCCCGCCGAGCTCTACGTGCGCGGCAGGGTGGGCGCGCTGCGGCGCCCGATCCTGCAGCCGGAGCGCACGCCGCCGCAGGGGGGAGCTGTGGAGCGAGCGCTGAGCCCCCGCCTCCGCGCGGCGGCGCTCAGCCGGCCTTGAGACCGGCGGCGGCGCGCAGCGCTGCGGCCTTGTCGGTGCGCTCCCACGTGAAGTCGTGGTCGTTGCGGCCGAAGTGGCCGTAGGCGGCGGTCTTCTGGTAGATCGGGCGGCGCAGATCGAGGTGGCGCACAATCGCGCCGGGGCGCAGATCGAAGTGCTCGCCGATGAGCCGCTCGATGGTGGCGACGTCCACGGCCTCGGTGCCCTCGCAATCGACCATCACCGAGACCGGATGCGCCACCCCGATGGCGTAGGCGACCTGGAGCTGGCAGCGCTCGGCGAGTCCCGCGGCGACGACGTTCTTGGCCACGTAGCGAGCCGCATAGGCGCCGGAGCGGTCGACCTTGCTGGGGTCCTTGCCCGAGAAGGCGCCGCCGCCGTGGGGTGCGGCGCCCCCGTACGTGTCGACGACGATCTTGCGGCCCGTGAGTCCGCAGTCGCCCATGGGGCCGCCGATGACGAACTTGCCGGTCGCGTTGATCACGGTGATCTCTTCGAGCTTCGCGGCATCGTAGTGATTCTTCGGCAGGATGGGCTCGACGACGTGCTCGAGGAGGTCGGTGCAGATGAGGTCGTGCCCGGCATGCTCGGCATGCTGCGTGGCGAGGACGATCTTGACGATCTCCACCGGCTTGCCGCCCTCTTACCTCACAGTGACCTGCGACTTGCCGTCGGGGCGCAGGTAGTCGACGGTGCCGTTCTTGCGCACCTCGGCGAGGCGCCGCGAGAGCTTGTGCGCCAGCGAGATCGGCAGCGGCATGAGCTCGGGCGTCTCGGTGCAGGCGAAGCCGAACATCATGCCCTGGTCGCCGGCGCCCTGGGCGTCGCCATTCTGGATGCCTCGGCCGATGTCCGGCGACTGCTCGTCGATGGCCACCATGACGCCGCAG
>CAIOZS010000238.1 GCA_903862845.1 uncultured Thermoleophilia bacterium | reverse complement strand
GCGTCCGCGGCCGGCGAAGCGCCGGCTCGGTCTGGTCCGGAGAGCTGAGCGGCCCGCGACGGCGCCCTTCGGGCTCGCGGGCCGCTCATCCCCGCATTCCCCAGGCGAAGACCGCCGCCAAGCCGCCGGCGCCGGCGATGGTCGCGCCGCCGGCCACCCAGACGAACCAGGCGGCCTCACCGATCAGGTCGGCGGTGAGCGGCCGCTCGGCGGTGCCGAGGACGTAGGCGCCCGGCTTCTCGAGCTGCACGCCGAGCGCACCGGCCATGGTGGCGATCGCCAGGGTCTTGTTGGGCCCGTGCTCGGGGCGGTGCTGCGTGCGCAGCGCCGCCCAGGCGGCCCGGGCCCTCCGCTTCAGGATCGCCACCGCGACGAGCAGCAACGCCGCGATCCGCGTCGGCACCCAGTTGGCCACGTCGTCGCTGCGCGCCGCCGCTTTGCCCACGTGTTCGCGCTCGTCGCGGTAGCCGATCATCGCATCCATGGTGTTGATGGCCCGGTAAGCGAGGGCGCCGGGCAACCCGAACAAGGCATAGTACAGGAGCGGTGAGGCGACGCTGTCGGTGAGGTTCTCAGCCAGCGACTCCACCGTGGCTGAGACGATCAGCCGCGCGTCAAGGTCGGGGGAGCGGCTCACGAGCGCCGAGAGACGGGCGCGAGCCGCGGCGCTGCCGCCGGCGAGGGCGCGCTGCACGTCGCGGCCGGCGCGCACCAGGCCGCGCAGCGAGAACGCTGTCTTCAGCACCCAGGCGTCGATCGGCAGCGCCGCCCACCAGGGCACGTGACTGAGGCCCAGCGTCAGCAGCAGGCCGGCGGCCGCAGCCGCGCCGGCCGTGACGACCACGATCAGCACGCCGTAGGCGAGCTCGGCGCGGGGCCGGCCGCGCGGGCGGCGCCCCATCAGGGCGTCGATCAGCCGGCCCATCCAGACGACGGGGTGCAGCGCGCTCGGGGGCTCGCCGATCGTGACGTCGATGAGGCCGGCGAGCAGCACGGTCGCGAGCGCCAGCCGCCAGTCGTGCGGAAGGAAGCACACGGCCTGACCCTGCGCCGCGCGGTCAGCCGGCGGCCGGCTCGTCGGCCGGCTCGGACGGCGCGTCACCGAGCCCGGCGAGGTGGCTGGTCGCGTTCACGTAGCGCACGTTGACCCAGCCGCCGGCGAGCTCGAGCAGCGAGACGCCGCCGTGGGTGGTGGACAATGTCCACCACTTCTCCGGCGGCACGCCGAGGTAGTGGTTGAGGATGGCGCGGATGGGGCCGTCGTGGGCAACGATGCAGGCACTCTCGCCTGGTTCGGCGGTGAGGAAGCCGGTCGCCAGGGCACTCGCATCCGCGGAGGCGACGGCGTCGGCGCTGAGACCACCGTCGGGGCCGACGCCGTGCGCCGCAAGGATCTCGCCCACGGCGCTCATCACCCGCGTCTCGAGATGCGCGAGCGACTCGCCGTTGGGCAGTCTCGTACCGTAGGGGTCGACAACGAATGCCGCGGTGAGCTCCTCGTCGGCCTCGAACTCCTCCCAGGAGCGGCCCTCATAGTCGCCGAGGTCGATCTCGCGCAGGCGCGGGTCGGGGATCACGCGCGGCGGGACGCAGGCGACGCCGGCGAGCTCTGCGCCCACGCCGGGCGACTCCGCCAAGGCGCGGACGATGTGCTCGGCGGTGGCCACGGCGCGCGGCAGGTCGCTGCAGTGCACAGGCATTGGGCCCAGCGGCGCGAGGCGCTCCGCGGCCGCTCGCGCCTGCGCCTCACCGAGCTCGGTGAGAGGGTGGTCGCTCTGACCAATCAGCGTGCCCCCGACGTTGCCCGTCGACTGGCCGTGACGCACGAGGAAGAGCTTCATGCCGAGACCGCCGCAGTCACCCGGCCAGCTTAACGATCGCGCACCCGACGACCAGCGCCGCCGCCTCGGCCAGTTCGATGCCCATGCCGTAGACGTCGCCGGTGAGGCCGCCGAGACGCTTCGCCACGGCGGCCTGCACGAGCAGCGCCACGCCCATCGCGACCACCGCGATCACGAGGCCGGAGCTCCAGGTGCCGGCGGCGTCGGCCGCCAGGCCGACCAGTCCGGCCACGACCACGCCGCCCAACAGCAGCCAGCCGGCCATCATCACCGGGCCGATCGTGCGCTCGCGCGTGAACGCCTCGCCGGTGCCCGCGGCGCGGGCATACGGCCACGCGTACACGTCAACGGCGGGCAGCGCGCGCGCCGCGCACCAGCCGGCGAGCAGGGGCGCGGCGGCGGCGGCGCGCGTGAGCGCGCCCAGAGCCGCGACTTTCAGGATCAAGATCAGCACTGCCGCGACGACGCCCATCGCGCCGACATTGCTGTCTTTCATGATCTCGAGCGCCCTCTCTCGGGGCGCCCCGCTGAGCACGCCGTCGGCGGTGTCCATGAGGCCGTCCATGTGCAGCCCGCGCGTGACGGACTCGAGCAGCAGCACCACGAGCACCGCGGCGACGAAGCTCGGGAGAAGCTCGAGCAGGCCCGCGTACACGCCCCAAGCCGCCGCGCCGAGGGCGAGCCCGACCAGCGGGTACCAGCCCATGCTGCGCCACAGGTCGGCCGGGCTCACATGGCCCTTCACCGGTAAAGGAATGCCGGTGAGGAAAGTGACCGCGAGGGTGAGCCGGCGAACGAAAGACCCTGCGGCGGCGCTGCCGCCGGCCGCCGGCTCGCCGGGCGTAGGGTGGACGTCGTCTCTTGCCGAACGGTCCTCGGCCGGCTGCCGGGGGAGGCGCTCGGCGCCGAGCAGCACCCGGTCGCGCCCCGGCTCGGCGTCATCGACCTCGAACCAGTCGCCATCGTCCTTCATCGAGCCTCGATCCTCCCGGACGCCGTCACCGCGTCAGCCGCGCGTCGGCTGCGCTCGGGTCGCCGGCGACGCCGGCGCTTTCGAAGGTCGCCATCTCGCTGAGGATGCGGGCGGCGGCCTCGATGATGCTCATCGACAGGGCCGCCCCGGTACCCTCGCCGAGCCGCATCTGCAGGTCGAACAGCGGCACCAGGCCGAGCTCGTCGAGCACCACCTGATGCCCGATCTCGATGCTCACGTGGCTCGGCAGGATGTAGTCCACGCACTCGTGGCAGAGGCGCACCGCGGCGAGCGCCGCAGCGGCGCTGATGAAGCCGTCCATGACCACGGGGATGCGATGCGCCGCGCCGCCGAGGAACACGCCGGTCATGGCCGCGATCTCGAGGCCGCCGACCTTGGCCAGCACGTCGATGGCATCGGCGGCGTCCGGCTGGTTCACGGCCAGCGCCTTCTCGATGACGGCCACTTTGGCCGGAAGAGCGTCGGCGCTGATGCCGGTGCCGCGCCCCGTGACCGTCGCGGCGGGCTCGCCGGTGAGCGCCGCGATGACGGCCGACGCCGCCGTCGTGTTGCCGATGCCCATCTCGCCGGTGGCGATGATGTCAAGACCCTTCGTCAGCTCTTCCTCGACGAGCGCGATGCCGATCTCGATGGCACGAACCGCCTCCTCGCGCTTCATCGCCGGGCCCTTGGCGATGTTGGCGGTGCCCATGCGGATCTTCTTCTGGCGCACGCCTTCGGCGGCGCTGAGGTCGGCGTTCACGCCCACGTCGGTGACGAGCACGCGGGCGCCGACGTGGCGGCCGATGACGTTGATGGCGGCGCCCCCCGCCGCGAAGTTGAACACCATCCCCGGCGTGACCGCGGCCGGGAAGGCACTCACGCCCTCCTCGGTCACGCCGTGGTCGGCCGCCATCACGGCGATGGCCTTGCTCTCGATGACGGGCTGCGCCTTGCCCTGAATGCCGGCAAGCTGGATGGACAGCGTCTCCAGGCGGCCGAGCGCCTTCGGCGGCTTGGTCAGCTCCATCTGCCGCGCCTCGGCGATGCGCATGGCGTCGGCATCGAGAGGCATGATGGCGGCGATGGTGCGGGTGAGCAGATCGGTGGTCACTGGTCGGACTCCTTCACGGAAGACTGGGTGAGCGGGGAAGCGGCGAGAGCCGTGACGTCGAGCGGAAAGCCGGCGACGAGGAAGTAGACGCGATCGGCCGTGGCGGCGAGGCGCTGGTTGGCCCAGCCGAGCTGGTCGCGGTACAGACGAGCGAGCGGATACTCGGGGACGACCCCAAGCCCGACCTCGTTGGACACGGCGATCATAGTGGCGCCTGTCTCGGTGAGCGCGGCGAGAAGATCGGAGATGCCGGCGGAGACGCGCGCCGCGGCGGCGCGCTCCTCGTCCGCCGGCAGCAGGTCCTTGTCGTAGTTGAAGCCCTCGGCGGGCGGCGTACTGCCGCCGAAGGCGCCGCCCGCGAACAGCAGGTTGGTGACCCAGAACGTGACGCAGTCGAGGAGGAAGACCCCGTCACCGGCGTGCTCGCGCACCACCGCCGGCACCTCGCGCGGGCACTCCACCGTGGTCCAGGCGGTGGGCCGCGCGGCGCGATGCGCCGCGACCCGCGCCGCCATCTCGACGTCGTTGGTCTCGGAGGTGGCGAGGTAGGTCACGCGGCCACCGCGCGGCTCGGCGAGCTGCGCCGCGAGCCGCTCGGCAAAGGTGCTCTTGCCGCTGCGCGCGCCACCGGTGACGAGAATGAATCGGTCGTGAGATGCACTCACCGCAGCCCTCCCTCGAGGCGTTGTCGCGATGCTCCCTCAGCCACGGTGTCCTGGCTCGCGCTTCGTCCTACCGGCCGCGCCTTCCCGCCCTTGGGCAGTGGCATCGCTGCGGCTTTCGTCGGCGCCTACAGTTGCGGGGCAGCGCCGGCCTTGCACCGGCTTCCCAGCGGCTGAGAGATGGCCCGTGAAGGCTACAGCGGCCGACCCGCAGGCGCAAATGTCATCGCGCGGTCGACGGCGATGCCGTCACCTTGAGCGTGTTGCTCGCCACGTTGCCCTGGTGGTTGCCGGCCATGTCGACGGCGGCCACGGAGAAGCGGTACGTGCCGCGTGGGAGCGTGCAGCGAAAGGTCCAGGCCTGCTCGGCCCCGCTCGCGACCCAGCCGAGCTCACGGGACTTGACCACCCGGCCGCGCGCGTCCCTGATCTTGATGGTTGGCCGCGCGTCTCCGCAGCCGTCCGCCACCCGGAAGTGCAGCGTGGCCCTGACGCCGAGCGACGCACGAGCCGCCTGCGGCGCTTGCGTCTCAGGCCCCACGACGTCGCCGTGACCGGCGACCCAATGCGCGCCGCCGTCGCTGGTCGAGAGGATCGCCTCGCCGTCGCCGACCGCCCACGCCGTCAACTCGTCCACGGCGCTCACCGCCGTGAGGTCGAAGGCGACTCCGCTGACCTGAGGAGCCCACGTGGAGCCGTTGCCGGTGTGCAGGATGAGGCCGCCGTCGCCGACCGCCCAGCCGTGCGTCACGTCGGCCATCTTCACGTCGGCCAGTCGCTGGACGCCGCTCCACTGCGTCGACCAAACCTCACCGAGGCCACCGTGCACCAGTGTCCCCGCCTCGCTCGCCGGGTCGCCGCCGGCCGCCCAGACCTCAGTGTCGCTCAGCGCGTCGACGCTGTAGAGGAGAGCCCTGGCGGCCGTGTACCGGCTCACCCAGTGCGCGCCGGCGTCGCCGGTGTACTCGAGCTGCGCGTTCGGGTAGCGCTCGTCGTTGACCGCCGCCCAGCCGTGGCTCGCGTCGCCGAAATCGAGGGCGAAGAGGTCGCCCGTCGGGGCGGAGGCGACCTTCTTCCAGCTCCTGCCCGCATCGGCGCTGCGCAGCAGCGTGCCGCCCGCCCCGCACACCCAGCCGTGCCTGGCATCGGCGAAGTCCACGCCGAACAGGTACTGGGCGGTGTGCGAACGGCGCTGGGTCCAGGTGCGCCCGGCGGTGGCGCTGCGCGCAATGATGCTGTCGTCGTAGCCCGAGTCGCCCACCGCCCACAGGACTTCGCCGGGTTGCGCGGCGATGGCGCTGAAGAGATAGTTCGCCAGCGCCGCCTGGTCGCTCGTCTTCCAGGCCGTGCCCGCGGCCGCCGTGCGCATCACGAACGAGGTGCTCGCGACGTTATTGAAGCCGGTCGCCCAGCCGTGCTGGGCGTCCCTGAAGTACACGTCGCTGAGGCCGTAGGCGGCGCGCCCCGGCAGATCCATGGGGTCGGGCTTGTGCCGGTCGGCCGCCGTGCCGGCGTTGAAGGCGCGCAGGAAGTCGTACCAGCCGGTGCCGCCGGCGGCGACCGGCTTGCCGAATCCCACCTGGGCGCGGTAGTCCTCGCGGTACTGCTTCCAGTCTGCACCGCTGCCCGCCCAGACCGTCAGGCCCGTAAACTCGCTCGCGTACGAACCGCTCGTGACGTCGATCACGGCCGCCGCGACGTCGTCACGCACGGCGGCCGCGGCCGCCTTGAGGGCGGCGTCCGTGATCAGCGGGTCGTCCGCGAGCTGGGCCGCAAAGCCGCCGAGGTCGAGCTGCCACGAGTCCCAGGCGTAGATCGTCGCGGTCATCGCGGCCTGGTAGCGGGACGCGAACAGCGGCAGATCGTCACGCAGCCGCGTGACCCAGGCGACGAGGTCGCCCTTCATCGCGACGCTCCCGGCCAGGTCGACGGCGGACAGGCTGACCCAATTGAAGTTGCGCCGGGAGCCGTAGTAGCGCTGCCACCCGGCGAGCATGTCCGTGACCACTGCGTCGGGCTCGCGCTGGGGGTCGTAGGCCAGCGGCGTGAACATGTTGTCGTACGGATAGCCGTCCTGGTCGATGGTCTCTTCGGAGGCCACGAGGTGGCCGACGAGCCCGGTGGCCGCAAGCTCGTACGCCACGTCCGCGTCGGCCATGTTGCAGGCGTCGAAGCCCAGGACGTCGATGGGCACGCCGGCGCCCACGATCGCCTTCTTCAGCTCGGGCAGCAGGATCTTGTCGCCAGAGGTGTCGTCCCAGCTGAAGTAGTGCCAGCCGTAGCCGTGGTCCCAGCCGACGACCAGCAGGTGGTCGCTGGGGAACCGCGCGTGGACCTGCTCGAGGAACCATCGGAACGTGGCGCCCGCGCCGAAATCGCGCTCGGCGGCGTAGTGCTTCACGGTCTCGACAGAGGGCCCGGAGATCTTGTAGAGCCAGGCGCCGCCCTTCTTCGGCTTGTCGAGCATGGCGACGACGTTCACGGCGCCGTTCGGCGGGATGCGCTCGAGCGCCGGCAGGGTGAAGAGCGGCCACGTGTACATGAGATTGTTGTCACCGTTGGCGTAGAGAGCGATGGTCCATGAGGCCTGAGGCGGGGGAGCGCCGGCGGCGCGCGCGGAGCCGGCCGCCGCCAGCGCAGCGACGACGCAGAGCAGCGCGACAAGGACGGTAGAGACGACCGGCGAGCGCATCATCAGACCCCTTTCGGCCGGCCGCAGCCGGCTTCTGGGCGGGACGTCCCTCTTCGCGACCCCTCGCGCCGCCGCCGCTGCCTGAGGCCATCGTGCGGGGGCGGGCGCGCGAGGTCAAGCACTGCGGGGGCGGGCGCTCCGCCGGCGGCGCCCCTCAGAGGTCCAGGCCGGCCTCCGCGAGCAGCGCGCCCAGGCGGGCTTCGCCCGCCCGTCGCTGCTCGAGCCCGCCGGCCTGCGCGGCCACCCATTCCTCGAGCTTGCGCAGGGCTGCTCCCGAGGCGACGGCCTCGCGCGCCTGCGCGAGGCCGTCGCCGAGGTCGGCGGCTTCACCCGCGACGTAGAGCACTGCGGCCGCGTTGAGGCAGGCGGCGTCGCCGCATGCCTCGTGCCCGCGGCCGCCGAGCAGCTGCAGAAAGCGCACGGCCTCGTCGCGCAGGTAACGGAGTGGCGCGATCTCCGCGTGCGCCGCGCGGCGAATGCCGAAGTCCTCGGGCTCGACAGTGTAGGCGTCCCGGCGCCCGCCGGCGTGCATCTCGGTGACGAGCGACGCGCCGAGCACCGAGAGCTCGTCCATGCCCGCCTCACGGCGGTCGTCGTAGCCATGCACGACCATCACGCGCTGGTAGCCGATCTCGAGCATCACCTCGGCGACGGGGCCGACGAGGTTGCCTGCGTACACGCCGCGCACGCCGTGAGTGGGCCGCACCGGATTGGCCAGTGACGCCGCGATGTTCAGCGTCGAGCCGAAGCGGATCTGGCTGAGAATGCGGCCCAGCCCGCCGGGATGCACCGCCGGGCTCATGCCGTTGAAGATGCCGATCCCGGCCTGGCTGATGCTGCGCTCCACCGAGGCGCCGTCGCAGTCCACGTCCACGCCGACGGCTTCCAGAATGTCGACGGCGCCGCACCTCGAGGTGAGGGCACGGGCGCCGTGCCTCGCCATGCGCGCCCCACAGGCGGCGGCGATCACGGCCGCTGCCGAGCTCACGTTGAACGTCTTCAGCGCGTCCATGCCCGTGCCCGAGTTCTCGACGAGGGGACCGGCGGCGCTGACGGTGGCCGGCACGGTGTCGAGCTCCACGATGGCCTGCCAGGCGCCGGCGATCTCCTCCGGCGTCTCGCCCTTGGCGACCAGCGCCGCGAGCAGCGCGCCTTGCTGCAGATCGGGCTGCTCGCCGAGCAGCACCTCGCGGAACAGTTCGTAGGTGCGCTCGCGGCTCAGGTCACGGCCGTCGATGAAGTGCTGGATCTCGGCGCCGAAGGCGCGAAGGCCGGTGTCGTCGGGGGTCACTGAGGGCTCCTCTCGGGGATCAGGGCAGGATCGGGATACAGATGGACCTTCATGCCCGTGCGCCGGGCGACGAGGTCGAGGCCGCGCTCGAGGTCGCGCAGCGGCAAGCGGTGGCTGATCATGTCGTCCACGCGGAGCCTGCCGCTGCCCAGCAGCTCGAGCGCGGCCTCCCCGTGACGGAACGCGCAGCCGTAGGCGCCGACCACGGTGTGCTCGTTGTAGTGCAGGCGGTTAAGGCTCACGTGCGGGGCGTCGTCGGCCGCGGGCAGCAGCCCCGAGAACACGACGAGTCGGCCGCGGGGAGCGAGTGCCGCGAGGGCCTCGAGGTACGCCTCCGAGGCGCCGACGGCGACGATCGCGACGTCGACCATGGCGGGCGGCGCCGCGTGGCCGCAGGCCAGCGCGCGGCGCCGCTCGTCGGGCTCGATCACGACCGTCTCGGCGCCGCGCAGCGAGCCGGCCCGGCCGAGGAGCGTGCCGGCCGGGCCGGCCCCCCAGATGCCGAGCGCGTCGCCCTCACTGACGCCGCCGAGCTCCAGGGCGTTGAGACAGCAGCTCAGCGGCTCGGCGAACACGGCCTCCTCGTCGCTGAGGCCGGCGGGCACGGGGATGAGGCTCTGCAGCGGCGCCACGACGTGCTCGGCGAAGCCGCCATCGCGGTGGAAACCCATGATGCGCATCTCGCGACAGAGGTTCTCGGCGCCGCGCCGGCAGCTCGGGCAGACGCCGCACCAGACCCCGGGATAGATATACACGCGGTCACCGACGGCGACCTGATGGGCCGGCGCGGCTGCGCCCTCCGGCCCCAGCGCCACCACCCGGCCCACGACCTCCTCGCCGGGTACGCGCGGCAGCGTGAGGTCGCGGTGCCCGTGCCTGATGACCTTAAGGTCGGTGCGGCAGAGGCCGGTGACGCTCACCCGGATGAGGGCTTCGGCCGGTCCGGGCTCGGGCACCGGCAGCTCGGCGAGCTCGTAGCCGCCCACCTCGCGGACGAGGACTGCCTGCATGACGCCTGGCTGCATGACGCCGCCTTTCGGTTGCGAAAACGACAAAGCCCGGGCCGACACTTCGTCGGGCCCGGGCCCCCCGTTTTCGAGGCCGCGGCACGCGCCGCCGCCGCTCCGTTCACCACGCAGAGCGTCGTCAGCGCGCTTGAAGACAGGTCTTCTGGCTTCCGGATCACCCTCGGGCCGCGCCTTCCCGTCAGCGAACTGACAGTGGCTGCGTGCGGCCTTCGTCCCCGGTCACAGCGGCGGGTCCACGCCGGTATCTCACCGGCTTCCCTCGAAGCCCTCGCGGGCATCTTCAAGCGGGGCGGATGCTAGATGAGACCCGCTGCGGCCGTCAAGCGGCCGTCGCCGTCCGAGAGGTCGATATTCATGCGTCGCCCACCTGCCTACGCCCTGTGCGCCATCGGCTGGGTGAACATGTAGACGTTGATCGCGACGAGCAGCGCGACGAGCAGAAGCTGCGGCACCAAGGCGCGCCACCCGGCCTTGCCGCGCGTCGACGTGGAGACGCGGTACGCAGCGTAGACGGTGGCCGCGATGCCGGCGCCCAGCGTCAGATACTGGAGCACTTCGATCGTGGCCGTGTTGAGCAGCGCGGTGCTGCCGCCCCACGTGCCGCCCAGCCAGAGGACCACGGAGCGCGGGACCGCGAGGCCCTCACCCAGCAGGTGGAAGAGATTGTGCGCCATGTGGGCGGCAAGGTCGAGAGGGATGAGCGCGTAGCCGAAGATCGTGAAGTCGCGCAGCATGTCGCCGCCGCTGAGCCGCGAAGAGGCGAAGCTCGCGGCCGCGAGCAGCGCGATCGGCGCGGCCATCGCCAGAAGGAACACGACGGTGAAGTTCACGTTGACGTTGTCGGTGCCGGTGAACGCTGCGACCTTGGCCAGGATCGTCGGGTAGATGCCGAGCATCGTGAGGTTCTGCACGATCACGACGCCGACCAGGACGATGGCCAGAAAGGCGACGTCGAGGCGCGGCTTGCGGACGTTCCAGAGCTCCGAGGTGGGCTTGCGCACCTCGAGCCGCAGCGAACCGTGTGGGCACGACTTCACGCAGTTGCCGCACATGTTGCAGTCGCGGTTGGAGTCCATGGTGCGCGGGACCTCGTACAGAGGGCACGCGGCCGCACGCGGTGAGCCGTTGGCACACCAGAGGTCCTTGCAGCCGACCTTCTTGCAGTTGTCGAGGTCGGCGCGAAACGCGAGTGGTGAAGTCATTGAGTAGTTGCCCGACAGCCCACCGAGAAAGCAAAGGTGGCTGCAGAAGGCGCGGCGCTCGAAGAAGAGGCTCATGACGATCGCGCCGCCGAGCATCGCCAGCAGCAGGTAGCCGGTGCCGCGCGGCGACTCGACGATGCCGAACACGTGGTCGGCCCAGGTGATCGCGAGGAACGTGAGGTCGATGATCCAGATGCCGTAGCGACGCAGGAAGCGGGGCGCCTTCAAGCTCACGCCCGTGAGGCGCTGGAACCACTCGCCGACCACGGGGTACGGGCACACCGTGCACCAGAAGCGCGAGAACACGAAGTAGGAGAGCGGGAGCAGCGGCCACCAGAGGATCCAGACGATGGTGGAACCGACGTTGTCCTGGACCATCGTCGGGCCGAAGAGGGTCGCCAGCATCACCGCCGCGAACACGACGAGCCCGACGATCTGAAGGACGCCCGGGTACCAGCGGCTGTGGAACAGGCGGCCGATCCAGGAAATGTGGAGCAGGTTGGGCTCGGGGCCGGAGGGCGGCAGGACGTCGGGCACGCTGCCGGCCGCCGCGAGAGCCATCTCGAGATCGTCGACGTCGACCTGCGTGAGGTCGTCTTGCGTGACCTGAGCCAGAATGCGGCCGGCCTGCGTGCCCCGGGCCTGCGTGGCGTCGGCCACGGGCTCGGCCACACTCGATGAGCGCCTAGACATCCTGGATCCCGGCGCCGGCCAGCTCACCGGACCGCATGCGGCGACGCAGGTGGCGCTTGGTCGCCGCGGCCGCGATCGTGGCGCCGGCGATCAGAGCCACGAAGCCGCCCACCACGAACCAATTGGCCGAGCCGCCGCCGCCCATGTCCATGTTCGGGTCCATCGCCGCGCCCGTGGCCTGGCCGACGGCGCTCGGCGCCGGAGCGGGAGTGGCCATGTTCTGCATCTCTTCGGCCGTCATGGGCTCCATGGTGGCGCTCGGCGCCGGGGCGGGCGTGGTCATATTCTGCATCTCTTCAGCCGTCATGCCGGGCATGCTCGACATGCCGCCATCGGCGGCCCGAGCCTCGGCGGCGCCAAACGCAAGCGCGAGCGCCGCCGCCGCTACTACCGCGATCACCAGCGGGGCCAGAGCCTGGAGCCTCTTTCGTGGGGTCTTCATAGTCGATCCTCCGTGTCCGCCTTTGAGAGAGCGCCTCACGATAGGGGGCCGGCATGAAGATTCTGTGGAGATTCCGGGTGAGCCGCTGACGCCGAGCACCGCCGGGTTCCGCTCATCGAGACAATCGAAAGACTGAGGAGTACCATGGCCAGGCAGGTCCGGCTACTGGCAGAGGTGAACCCACGGCTATGGAGCCACTCAAGCGGTCGCAGTTCCTCAAGCTCGTCGCGCTCGGCGGCGCCGGCCTCGCGATCCTGGGAGGACCCGAGCGCGCGCTCGCAGCGCTCGCGCGCGCCGACAACGACCTCGACACCGCTGCGCTGGACGGCGACCCGGCGGCGGCCGTCGCCGCCGGCACGATCCTCGCCGTCGCCCGCGGCACGTCCGCGGGGACGAACGCCAGGAAGGCCATCGCCGCCATCGGGGGAATGCGTAAGTTCGTGAGCGCCGGTGACGTCGTCGTGATCAAACCCAACATCGGGCACCCGCGGGCGCCCAAGTACGCCGTCACCACCAACCCGTCGGTGGTCGCCACCCTGGTCAGGCTGGCACGTCAGGCGGGGGCAAAGCACGTCGTCGTCATGGACAACCC
This sequence comes from uncultured Thermoleophilia bacterium, assembly GCA_903862845.1. GTDB lineage: Bacteria > Actinomycetota > Thermoleophilia > UBA2241 > UBA2241 > CAIXSE01. The sequence continues at coordinate 37,858 of CAIOZS010000238.1, read as the reverse complement.
GGTGAGCAGCGACCCCGCCAACTGCTACGGCGCCAGCGGGATCGCCGCCGCGGTCAAGTCGGCCGGCGGCTCCATGCACGTCATGGGCAGCAGTGGCTACAAGAGCTACGCGATCCCCGGGCACCTGCTGAAGACGCACCCGCTGTACGCCGCCATCGTCAACGCCGACGTGCTGATCAACGTGCCCATCGCCAAGCAGCACGGCTCCACCGGTCTGACCTTGGCGGGCAAGAACATGATGGGCACCACCAGCGACCGCGGGCGCATGCACACGCTAGGGCTCAGCCAGAGCATCGCCGAGATCAACGCCAAACTGCGTCCCGAGCTCACGGTGATCGACGCCACGCGTATCCTGGTTCGCAACGGCCCGTCGGGCGGCAGCCTCGACGATGTCAGGGTGAAGAACACGCTGATCGCCTGCAGAGACTGGGTGGCCGCCGACACCTACGCGACGCGGCTTTTCGGCATGAAGCCGGCCGCCGTGCCCTCCATCAAGGCCGCGGCCAGGATGGACCTGGGGACCATGGACCTCTCGTCGCTCACCATCCGCACCGTGTGAGGCGTCGTTGAGCGACGAGGCGCAGGTGGAGGAGGCGCCGCGGGAGGGCGGCGCGCCCGTTGCGCGGCGGCGGGAGGCGGGCGGCTGGAAAGCCGCCCGCTGGGTCCGCCGCGCCGTCCAGATCGTCGCCCTTGTCTTCTTCATCTACCTGCTGTTCGCGGCGCTGCAGCGCCGCGCCGCCTTCCCCTACGCCGACTTCTTCTTCCGCCTCGACCCTCTGGCGGCGCTCGGCACGATGCTGGCCGCCCGGCAATGGCTGCCGCATCTGGCCCTCGCCGTCGTCACCGCGGGCGCGGCGCTCGTGGCGGGCCGCGTGTGGTGCGGCTGGATCTGCCCGCTGGGCACGCTGCTCGGCTGGTTTCGCTTTCGCGCGGCGCTGCAGGCGGCAACGCGCGTGCCGCCGCGCCTGCGCAGCGTCAAGTACGTCCTGCTCGTCGTGATTGTCGTGATGGCGGCGCTGGGCAGTATGACGCTGCTCGTCCTCGACCCGATCGCGCTGCTCACGCGCGGGTTCACCACGTCGCTGATCCCGGGCTTCGACTACGTGGTCGGCGCGGTCGAATCCACGCTCGTCGGGTGGGGTCCGGGCAGCGGCGTCGTCACCTGGGTCGAAGCGCACTTCCGCGGCACAGTGCTGCCCGTGTACCAACCGCACTATGCCCAGGGCGCCGCCATCTTCCTCGCCTGCCTCTTCATCGTGCTGCTCAACGTGCTCGCCGAGCGCTTCTGGTGCCGGTACCTGTGCCCGCTGGGCGCCCTGCTCGGCCTGATCGCCAAGGTGCAGGCGCTGCGCCCGCTCGTCGGCGACGGCTGCAGCGGCTGCAATGCGTGCGTACGCGCCTGCCGCGCGGGAGCCATCGAGGGGATCCCGCCGGGCGCGGGAGGCGGCGGCGAAGCCGCCGGCGCCCGCGTCGTCACCTCCGAGTGCACGATGTGCCTGGACTGCCTGGTCGCCTGCCCGGAGCGGGAGGCGCTGAGCTTCGGCCTGGCCCTGAAGCCCGGACCCTGGGCCGCCTACGACCCCGGCCGGCGGCAGTTCCTGGCGGCGGCCGCCATCGGCGTCGGGACGGTCGCCCTTCTGGGCACGAGCGTGGCGCGCGCCGTCAAGGCCCCCGGCCTCATCCGCCCGCCGGGCGCCCGGGACGAGGGCGCCTTCCTCTCGCGCTGCCTGCGCTGCAGCGAGTGCATGAAGGTCTGCCCGACTTCCGGCCTGCAGCCGTCGCTCGGGCAGGGCGGCCTCGAAGCGATCTGGACGCCCGTGCTCGCCTCGCGCCTGGGCTACTGTGACTACTCGTGCACGGCGTGCGGTCACGTGTGCCCCTCGGGCGCCATCCCCAAGCTCGACCTCGATACGAAGCGCAAGCAGGTGCTCGGGGTCGCCGTGATCGACCGCAACCGCTGCCTGCCCTGGGCTTCGAGCACGCCCTGCATCGTCTGTCAGGAGATGTGCCCCATCTCGAACAAGGCGATCGTGCTCAGCGACCGGCACCTCATCACGCGCCCCGACGGTACGAAGGACTACCTGGCGCGCCCCGAGGTCGTCCCCAAACGCTGCATCGGCTGCGGCATCTGCGAGTACAAGTGCCCGCTCGAGGGCACCTCTGCCATCGTCGTGCTGCCGACGAACCCGTCGCTGGCCGTGGGCGGCGCGCCGGGCAACTCCACCTCACCGGAGGGCTGACGCCCGGCGATATACTTTGGGCCATGACCGACCGCCGCGCCCAGACGTTGCTCGACTTGCGCGCCGCGCGGCTCTTCGACCGGCTTGACGACCAGCAGCTCGCCGGGATCGCAGCCATCGCCCGGCTCGTGCTGCTGCCGGCCGAACGCACCCTGTTCCTGCAGGGTGACCCCGCTGCGGCCTTCTACCTTCTGGCCGAAGGCCGGCTCAAGGTCTTCAAGCTCCTCCGCGACGGGCGCACGGCCACGATCCGGCACGTCGAGGCGGGGCAGACGTTCGCCGAAGCCGCACTCTTTCACGAGGAATACCCTTCGAGCACCGAGACGATGAGCGACTGCCGCCTCTATCGTTTCGACACGCAGGAGGTGCTCCGCCTGTTGCTCGCCGAGCCTCAGGTGGCGGTGAACCTGCTCGCCGCGATGGCTCACCTGCTGGGGCTTCTCAACCGCCGCGTTGAGGAACTGCTGCTGCCGGTGCCGGCGCGGCTGGCGCGCTACCTGCTCACGCTCGCCGACGCGCAGCTGGAGCCGCCGGCCGGGCGACCGGCGGCCGGCGGCGGGCCCGCCTCACCGCGCGTCGTCAAGCTGCCCACGAGCAAGCGCGAGCTCGCCGCGCGCCTCGGTACCGTACCCGAGACGCTCAGCCGCACGTTCGACCGTCTCAAACGGGCGCAGGTGATCCGCATGAGCGGCGACCACCAGCTCATCGAGATCCTCAGCTTCGAGAAGCTGCACCGCCTGGCGCAAGAGTGACGGCGGCGGGAAGGGCGGCTTTTCCGACCCTCCCAAGCGGCCCCTGCGTCAGCCCCTGAACCGCTCGTGCCGCGCCGGCAAGGTCGCGTCGGCCACGAGCAGGCCCACGACCAGGCCCGCGGCGATCACCAGCACCGCCGCCAGGATCTCGAGGCTGCCGGTGGCGCTGCGCAGAAACGCCGAGATGCCGCGGAAGCCGAGGGCGCCGGGCACCAGCGCCGCCAGTCCCGGCACCAAGGGCACCGCCACCGGCCGGCTCGTGAGCCGCGCGTAGAGGTTGCTGCCCAGCCCCAAGAGCAGGCTGGCGACGACCACGCCGACGGTGGGACCGAGCAGCCAGGCGCCGAAACGCGCGCCGTAGACCGCCACGACGACGGCGCTGAGGACCACCCAGATGTCGCGCGGTCGCGAGTTGGTGACGATGAGAAGAGCGCAGGCGCTGGCGACGACGGCCAGCACCGTCAGCCACTGGCCGGGGATCTCGCGCCCGGGGCCGACCGGCGGCACCCAGTCGAGCTTGGTGAAGATCGCGTAGCCCATGGCTACCCCCAGCCCCAGGCTGACCAGCGAGACCGTCGCGCCGGCGAGCCGCGCCGAGCCCGAGACGAGGTGTCTCGCTGCCAGCTCTGAGACGCCCAGGGTGATGCTGAGGCCGGGCAGCAGCAAGATGAGCCCGGCAAGCACGACCGTCGCGAGGTGGAAGTGCGGCAGCACGTGGCCGAGAGCGAGCGTGAGCACCGCCGCCAGGAAGCCGGCCAGCAATTCGACCAGGCTGGTGAGGCGCTGCACGCGGCGGGCGAGCACCGAGAGCGCGCCCACGGCGAGGCCAACGGGGATAGCGGCGCTGAGCTCGCGCACGCCGCCGCCGAGAAAGACGCTGATCGCCGCGGCGCCCATGCCCGAGGCCAGCACGCGCATGTACCAGGGAAAGCGGAGCGGGCTGGCCGTGATGAGCCTGACCTCGGCCAGCCCCTGGGCGGCGGAACGGCGCCCCCGCGTGACGTCGAGCAGCGTTTCGTCGAGCAGGCTCAAGGCCTGCAAGTCGATGGCGCTGTCGCGGGTGTGCAGAAGCACCGTGTGCATGGCGGCGCCGTGGCCGTAGGCGACAAACACGGCCGTCGGCACCGTGAAGAAGGCCACCTCCACGCCCAGTGTGCGGGCGCACGCCTGCAGCCCGCTCTCAAGGCTGTCGGCGGTCTCGCCGTAGCGCGACAGGGCCGCGGCCATCGCGCCGAGGAACTCCCGGCGCGGATCTTCGGGCGTCATCTGCTCATCGTTGTGCACGTCGGCGATTCCCTATCCTACCTTTCTCGGTACTGCCGGCGCCTGCGGGTTTCTGGGCGGCGCGGGCCGCAGCGGAAGCAGGCCGATTGCGCGATTGCGGTGCGACGCGAAGCCGCGGAGGCAGGCGTACCCCAGCGCTTCGCTCGGTATACTACGCGTGCACGGGCGATTAGCTCAGGGGTAGAGCACCTGCCTTACAAGCAGGGAGTCGCTGGTTCAAATCCAGCATCGCCCACCATCCATCCCGGTGTCCCGGTGACGCGTGGGCGTCGCGCCGGGGCGGGGCGACCCGGAGCAGCTCGTCGGCGACATTCTCAAAGGCTTCGGAGCGGGAGACGCGGCATTCCACGCGCGCGAAAGGGAATCATCATGAAGCCACGCCTGACCGCCATGCTCGTGACCCTGGCCCTCTCACTGGCGCTGCTCACCGGTGCCGGATGCGGGGGCTCGGGCACCACGAAGCCCGCGCTCGGCGGCACCGTCTGGCGCCTCAGCGAATGGACGCTGAGCTCGCTCGACCCCAGCGACTTCACGATCACCGCGCGGTTCGCGGACGGCGGTATCTCCGGCAAGTCCGCGGTCAACACCTATGGCGGCTCGTACACCGCGGGCCCCGGCGACGCCTTCGCGGTGGGCGATCTCGCCAGCACCAACATGGCCGGCGCGGAGCCCGACATGCGCGCTGAGGCGGCCTATCTGAAGCTGCTCGCGGGGGCGAGGTCGTACAAGCAGGTCGGCGGCGGGCTCACGCTCTTCGACCAGAACGGCAACGAGTCGCTGATCTTCGCGGCCGAGAAGCCCTGAACTGCCGAGGCGTCGGAGCGGCGCGCCGTGTCCACTCGCCCTTCGCATGGCGCCGGCGCAGGCGGAATGCGTGGTAAAGTGGGGCATCCTAGGCAGCGGGAGGGCGACCTGGCAGGGAGCACGTCAGCCGAGCGCGCGCCACGCACGCTCTTCGTCACCAACGACTTCCCCCCACGCATCGGCGGGGCTCAGTCGTACTATTGGGGCGTTATCCGCACGCTCGATCCTTCCGAGGTCACCGTCCTCGCGCCGGCGCACGTCGACGCGGCGGCGTTCGACGCCACGCACCCATACACCGTGGTGCGTGCCTCCACGTCGGTGCTCTGGCCCACGGCGGCCATGTTTCGCACTGTGGCGGGGCTCGCCGTCAAGGTGGGCGCCGAGCTCGTCCAGCTCGGCCACCCGCTCCCGGCAGGCCTGCTCGGCCCGCAGCTCAAAGACCGCTGCGGGCTTCCCTACGTCGTGTTTCTCGGCGGCGCCGAGGTCACGCTGCCCGGTGCCGTCCCCGGCGTCAACAACCTTCTTCGGCATGTGCTCGGCAACGCGGCGATGCTCCTGACCGTCAGCGAGTACACGGCCCGCGCCGCTTCCCAGCAGGTCCGCGGCAAGGTGCCCGCCGAAGTGCTGCGGCCACCGCTCAACGTCGACGGGTTCACGCCGGCCACGGCCGACGAGGCGCAGCAGCTCCGCCGGCGCCTCGGCATCGACGGCGAGCTCGTCGTCTGCCTCGGACGCCTGGTGCCGCGCAAGGGCCAGGACAAGCTCATCGACGCCCTGGCGCTGCTGCGCCACGATTTTCCGCGACTACATCTGGCGCTCATCGGCCAGGGGCGCCTCGCCACGCGCCTCTACGATCGCGCCCAGCGGCGCGGCGTCGGCGAGCGCGTGCATCTCACCGGAGCGCTCGTCGATTCAGCCGTCACCGATTGGCTGCGCGCCGCCGACCTCTTCGCTTCGCCGTGCCGTACGCGCTGGGGCGGCTTCGAGGTGGAAGGCTTCGGTATCGTTTTCGCCGAGGCTGCGCTCACCGGACTGCCGGTGATCGCCGGCCGCTCGGGCGGCGCCCCCGAAGCCGTGATCGAAGGCGAGACGGGCATGGTAGTGGACGGCGACTCCGCCCGGCAGGTGGCCGCGGCGCTCGCCGCGCTGCTGCGCATGTCACCCGAGCGCCGCCGCGAGATGGGCGCCCGCGGCCGCGCGCTGACGCTGGCCCGGCACACGCCCGGCGTGGTGGGCGAGCGCTACCACGAGCTTCTGCGCCGGGCGGCCGGCAGATGAGCGAGAGCCTCGACGTGGCCGTGGAGCCCGCGCCGCAGCCCACGAACGACATGGACGCGATCGAAGTAGCCGAGACGATGCCGCTCGACGGCATGCCGCCGATCCCCGGCATCGCGCCGCAGGGCGCGAGCGCCCCGGGCCGGCTCCTCGTGCCCAGCCTCTGGAGGATGCTGCTGGGCATGGCCGCCGGGCTCGGCGTCGGCATCGCCGTGATCCTCATCGTCAATCCGAACATCGTCACCGACGTGCACAACGCGCAGCGCGCCTCCGTGCAGCCCGTCTACCTGCTGCTGGCCCTGCTCAGCGTCGCGGTCGCCATCGTCACCGATGCCTGGTCGCTGCTCATCCTGGCGCGCGTCTTTGAGCCGCAGATCGAGCGCCGGCCCGTGATCTCCACGGCGCTCGAGTCGCACCTCATCGGCGGCGCCACCTCCTTCGGCGGCTTCGAGATCCCCTATCAGATCGTGATGCTTCGCCGCGGGGGGCTCACGGGCTCGCAAGCCATGTCGGTGGTCATCTTCAAGGGCCTGGTGCACACGCTCATACTGGCCGGCGTCGCGCTCGTCTCGCTGCTGCCGTGGACCGACTCGCCGATCACCTCGTTGCAGCGCTGGCTGCTGCTCGGTGCCACGGGCGCGCTGCTCCTCGTGTGGGTCGCCATCTGGCTCTGGGTGCAGCGCCCCATGGGACGCGCCTTCGTGCCCAAGAAGCTGCACGGCAAGCTGGACGAGCTCGTCCAGGCGGCGAGGGCCTTCGGCGGCGTCAGCCGCCGCACCATCGCCGGGCTCGTGGGCCTCCAGCTTCTCTTCTGGGTCGCCATGTTCGCGATCCTCATCTTCGTGCTTCACGCCCTCGGCTGGCGCGGTTCCATCGTGCCGATCATCACGGGCCAAGCGGTGATGCAGGTGCTCATGCCGCTCTCTCCGCTGCCCGGCGGCGCCGGTGTTGCCGAGCTCAGCTACCTGGCGCTCATCGGACCTGCAACGCCCGACAGCATCCACATCTCCAGCCTCGTGCTGTGGAGGTTGTTCACCTGGGTCCTCCCGGTCGCCGCCGGGGCGGTCTCTCTCGGCCTGCGGGGAGCGCGTCGTGCCACGTGAGCGTCGCCGCTGGGGCGCGGCCCGCACGCTGCTGTGGATGGGCGGCGCCTTCGCCGCCGGCTGCATCCCCAGCGGCCGACTGCTCACCAGGGCGCTCACCGGCGAGTCCCTGGAAGAGATCGGCGACGGCAAGCCCGGCTCATCCAACGTCGCCCGCAGTGTGGGCTGGAAATCCGGCGCCGCCGTGCTGGTCCTGGACGCCGGCAAGGCGTACGTGCCGGCTACGGCGGCGCGCCTGACCGGCGCCGGCAACGGCGCCGTGGCCGCCATCGGCATCAGCACCATGCTGGGCCATATCGCGGTCGTCAAGGGGCGCGGCGCCGCCGCCGCCCTGGGCGCCATGTACGCCATGGATCCGGGGACCATGGCGATCGGCAGCGCCGAGCTCCTGGGGGGGTTCGCCCTTCACCGCAACCCGCAGACCGTGGCGATCACCGCCGTGTCGCTGCCCCTGCTCAGCCTGGCTCTGCACCGGCGGCCGGCGCGGGCGCTCGGGCCCCTGGTGCTCATCGGGGTCCTGCTGGCCGCGCGCATCAAAGGCTCGCCGGGCGCAGGCTGGCCGTCCTCCCCAGCCGTGCTATGGCGGCGCTTCTGGCTGGACCGGGACGACTGAAAGGCGGCGGGTGCATGCGCGTCGGGCTCGTGACGCCTTACTCGTGGACCGTGCCGGGCGGCGTCAACCACCACATCGAGCATCTGGCTGCCGAGCTCGAGTCGCGCGGTCACGAGGCGTGGATCATCGCCCCTGTGGGCGTCATCTCGCCGACCCGTCGTGCGGTGGACAGCCGACGGCAACGCGCGGCCGAACGGTTCATTCCTATGGGCGCGGCCATCCCGCTGCCGTCCAACGGCTCGCGCGCCTACATCAGCGTCAACCCCCGCGTGATCCTGCGCATGGACCGCGCCGTGCGGCAGGGGCGCTTCGACGTGCTGCACGTGCACGAACCATGCACGCCCATCGTCGCCCTGGCGGGCGTGCTGCTGGCGGCCTCGCCGGTGGTGGCGACGTTTCACGCGGCCCTGGAGTCGTCGCTCGCGTACGAGCAAGCCGCCTGGCTGGCGCGCGCGGTCATGAAGCGCATCGCCGTGCGCATCGCCGTTTCGGAGGCCGCGCGCGCGTTTCCGGCGCGCCTGTTTCCCGGCGACTACCGCATCATCCCGAACGGGGTGTCGGTCGAGAAGTACGCGTCGGCGGTGGGCGCGGCCAAGGTCAAGGGACGCGTGTTCTTCGTCGGGCGCGCCGAGAGGCGCAAAGGGATCGGCGTGCTCCTGCACGCCTTCGCGCGGCTGCGCAGGCGGCTCCCGCACGCAACGCTCGTCATCGCCGGCGCGACGCGCGCGCAGGCGCTGGAGGCATCGCGGCTCGGCTACGGGCCGCCGCTCGACCTCGCGGGCGTCGAGGCCCTGGGCTGGGTGGTCGACGAGGAGAAGGTCGCTCAGCTTGCACAGGCCGAGGTGGCGTGCGCGCCGTCGCTGGCCGCCGAGAGCTTCGGCATCGTGCTGGCCGAGGCCATGGCCGCCGGCGTGCCGGTGGTGGCCTCCGACCTGCCCGGCTATCGCTCAGTGCTCCGCGACGGCGAGGCCGGCCGGCTCGTGCCTCCGGGAGAGCCGGCCCTGCTCGCCGACGCGCTCTACGACCTGCTCTGTGACGAGGACCAGCGGCGGCGGCTTGCGACCGCGGGCCTGGCCGTCGCCGAGACGCTCTCGTGGGGTCGCGTCACGAACGAGATCCTCGCGGCCTATGAGGACGCACTGGCCGTGGGCGCGCCGCCCGGCCTGCCCGGCAGGCAGTGGTTCGATCGGGCCTGGCCCGACTACATGCTCGGCGGGGAGCGCGCGAGGGCCAGGTAGCCGTTTTGCCGCGCTCTTCGGCGTGTGCTAGACTGCCGGTTCGTTGCACCGCGGCCGGCCCACAAGTTCGCCGGCCGTCATCGTCCTTTCGCGGGGGCGTAGCTCAGTTGGTTTAGAGCGCCGGCCTGTCACGCCGGAGGTCGCGGGTTCGAGCCCCGTCGCTCCCGCCACCCTTCCTCATCAAGCTCCGTTCCCACGGCCGACGGCGGCTGCCTGCGTCGCCGCGCGCGTCAGGCGGGGCGTGGACCCGGTCCGCGGCGAAGGAGGGCTTGCTACCCGTGGGTGTGCGGACCGGCGGCTGCCACCTCGGGCGGCACGCGGTCGACGAAGCGCGCGAAGTTGGCGGTGAAGAGCTTCGCCAGCGCCTCCGCCCGCGCATCGTACTCGGCCGGGTCGGACCACGTGGAGCGCGGGTCGAGCAGGCGCTCGGGCACGTTCGGGCAATGGGTCGGCACGAGAACCTTGAAGACAGGATGCGGCGTCGCCGGCACGTCGTCCAGCGATCCCTCTAGCGCGGCCTTGAGCAGGCTGCGCGTCAGAGCGATCGGCATGCGCTCGCCGCGACCGTACGGGCCGCCCGACCAGCCGGTGTTCACCAGCCAGCACTGCGTCGGGCTGGTCCGCAGGCGCTCGGCCAGCATGTCCGCGTACACCACCGGGTCGCGGGGCATGAACGGGGCGCCGAAGCACGCCGAGAACGTCGGCACCGGCTCCACGATGCCGGTCTCGGTACCGGCGACCAGGGCGGTGAAGCCCGAGAGGAAGTGGTAGCTCGCCATCTCCGGCGTCAGGCGCGAGATCGGCGGCAGCACGCCGTAGGCGTCGCAGGCCAGGAGGAAGATGTTGCGCGGCGTGCCGCCCAGCCCGGTCTCGATCGCCTCGGGGATGTGGAACACGGGGTAGGTGGCGCGCGTGTTCTCGGTGATCGAGTCGTCGTCCCAGTCGATGGCGCGCGTGACGGGGTCGATGATCACGTTCTCCAGGATCGACCCGAAGCGGATGGCGTCGAAGATCTGCGGCTCGTGGACAGGCGAGAGGCGGATCACCTTGGCGTAGCAGCCGCCCTCGAAGTTGAAGACGCCGTGGTCGCTCCAGCCGTGTTCGTCGTCGCCGATCAGGCGGCGGGAGGGATCGGCGGACAGCGTCGTCTTGCCCGTGCCTGAGAGTCCGAAGTAGAGAGCGACGTCCCCCTTGCGGCCGGCCGTGGCCGAGCAGTGCATCGGCAGGACGCCGCGCTCGGGCAGGAGGTAGTTCATCGCCGAAAAGAGAGCCTTCTTCATCTCGCCGCCGTACATCGTGCCGAGGATGATGACGAGACGCCGGCTGAGGCAGATGCCCACGAAGACCGGCGACGGCCGGTCGCCGGGGCCGGTCTCAGCGCCATCCGGCTCCGCCGGTCGTGCGTCCACCGGCAGCTCTCCGCACTCGATGACCGTGAAGGCCGGCTCGAAATCCTCGAGGTCGATGGGTTCGGGCCGCACGAACAGGGTATGCGCGAACAGGCCGTGCCACGAGGCCCGGGCGACGACGCGGATCGGCGTGCGGTAGGTGGGCTCCGCGCCGATGAAGCCGTCGAACACGTAAACCTCGCGGCGGCGCAGGTAGTCGCTCACGCGCCGTACCTGGCGGTCGAAGAACTCCGGTGTGCAGGGCTGGTTCGCGCCGCCCCACGCCACGCCGGCGGCCTCCGGCTCATCGACGATGTACCGGTCGGCCGGCGAGCGGCCCGTGCGTTCACCGGTGGTCACGACCAGGGCGCCGTTGGCCGCGAAGATGCCCTCGCCACGCGCCAGCGAGCGGGCGATGAGCTCCGGAGCCGGCAGGTTTCTGTGCACCGGGCCGACAGTGATGTCGGCCTCGGCGAGTTGCGCGCGCACTGCGGGTTCGTCCATGGGTCCTCCGTTAGCCGGCGCGTAGTCTATCGCGCCGGCGGGCGGCAGTCAGGACGAAAACGGCCGGGCGCCTGTCTTCGCCCGGCCGCCTCGTCCTGCAGGAGGGCCGCCGCCCTCGCGCTGCCGCACAAACATCAGCCCAGCGGGCCGACCGCGTTCTCGACCGCCTCCAGGATCTCGCCCGCGGCGACGAGGGCCGCCATGGCGTTGTGATCGGGGTAAAGAGGGCGGTCGACGTCGAGGTGCTCGACGTGGCGGCGGATGACCTCGTGCGCCGCGTTCACGCCCGCGCCGGGCGTGAACTCGCGGAAATCGAGGGCCTGCGCCGCCGCCATGAATTCGATGCCGAGCACGCCGTAGGCGTTCTCGAGGATCTGGCGGTTCTTGAGGGCCGTGTTCATGCCCATCGAGACGAAGTCCTCCTGGTCGGCCGCCGCCGGGATGCTCATCGTGGAGGCCGGAGCCGCAAGGATGCGCTGCTCGGTGATGAGCGTGTCCGCGGCATACTGGCTGAGCATGAGGCCGCTGTAGAAACCCGGGTTCGGCGTGAGGAAGTCCGGCAGGCCCTGGCTGAGCGCCGGGTTCTCGAGGCGGTTGAGCCGGCGCTCGCTGAGCACGCTCACCATGGTGATGGCCTGCCCGACGAGCTCCATCGGCAGGCTGACCGGCGTGCCCTGGAAGTTGGCGCCGGTCAGCGTGAGCTTGTCCTCGGGCACGAAGATCGGGTTGTCTCCGACGCCGTTGAGCTCGATCTCGACCTGCGACCTGGCCCAGGCGAGCGCGTCGTGAGCGGCGCCGATGACCTGCGGCGAGGAGCGCATGGAGTAGGCGTCCTGCACTTTGGTCTTGATCTTGCCGGTCGCCAGGTCGCTGCCCTCGATGCACTTCTTGATCGCCGCCGCGCTGCGGATGGCGCCGGCGAAGCCGCGCAGCTCGTGGAGCTTGGCGTTGTAGGGCTTGAGGTTGGCGAGCAGCGCCTCGAGGCTCATGGCACAGGCGATCTCGGCCTGGCGCAGCCAGCGGTCGGTGTCGTAGCAGAGCAACGCGCTCATCGCCGTGAGCACATTGGAGCCGTTGATCGTGGCAAGGCCGTCGCGCGCCTGCAGCCCCGGGACGGGGATGCCGGCACGCTCCATGGCCACTGCACCCGGCAGGCGTTCGCCTTCGTAAAACGCCTCGCCCTCGCCCATCAGCAGGAGGGCGAGCTGGGCCATGGGGGCGAGGTCGCCGGAGGCGCCCACCGAGCCTTTCTCGCAGATCACCGGAGTGACGCCCCTGTTCAGCAGCTCGACCAGCGTGAGCGTGATCTCGGGGCGGTTGCCCGAGTTGCCGTGGGCGTGCACGTTGATGCGGCCCGCCATGGCGGCGCGCACGACCTCGAGCGGCGCCGGCTTGCCGATGCCGGCTGAGTGGTTGTACACGAGGTAGCGCTGAAACTGCTGCACCTGGTCGTCGTCGAGCACCATCTCGGAGAACTCGCCGATGCCGGTGTTGGTGCCGTACATGATCTCGCGCGCCTTGATCTTGTCTTCGAGCATGGCGCGGCATACCCGGATGCGTTTCACGGCCGCCGGGTCGAGCTCGACCCTCTCGCCCTCGCGGGCAACGCGCACGAGCTTCTCGACGGTCAGCGACCCGCCGTCCAGGATGATCGTCACGAGCGTCTCCTTCCTCAGTGGACCGGGCGCCGGCGGGGACGGGCGGGCGCGGGCGGCCGAAACGACGCGTCTCGCAGGCAGGACTCTAGGCGAACCCCCACTGGTTTCACAGCGGGCGTGCCGGGTTTCCGGGATTACGGACGCAAATGACCGACGTGGAGCTACGCGCGCAGGCGTAGGGCGATCTCGCGCGAGACCGCCTCGACCATCTGCTCGGTCCGTGGCACGCCGAACTCCTCGATGCGCCAGCTCGGCGCCGTGATACCGACCGCCGCATCGTAGTCCGAGATGTCGATGGTGCAGGCGATGGCCGTGACCCCGTTCTCGACGGCGTCGGCCATCGTGTGCGCCGTGCCGGGGTCTTCGAAGGCGGCACCGGTGGCCGTGCCGGCGAGCGGCACGCGGCGCCCCACCCAGCCGCTGTGACGCAGGGCGTAGGGACTCTCTACCTGGTCGACGTAGATGGCGTGGTCGCCGTCGAGGACGATGAGGTTGGCCGTCTCCTGAGTGGCGTCCCGGAGGCGCATCAGGTGAGCGCGCGCGGCGATGCGCAGCCTGTCTACCCAGCCGACTCTGGAGGCCAGGCTCACGAGCTCGAGTCCCAGGGAGTACGTGCCGTCCGCATCCGCGTGCAGGAGGTCGCTCTCCACGAGGTAGGGAAGGATCCGCGCGACGCCCGCCTGTGACATCCCCGCCGCGCTCACGATCTGCCGCGGCGTCAGGCGGCGAGACACCGTGGCGAACGCCCGGAGCACGGCGAGCCCGTGCGCGAACAGCGGGGCCTCGGAGCTCAGCTCGGAGGCCGCGCTGCCCAGCGTCCAGGCGCGCTCGCCCGCGCGATAGGCGACGAAGCGCCGCGACTTCAGCAGGTTGAGCAGTCCGTAGGTGCTCGATCTGGGGATGCCGCACGACGCGGCGATGATGCTGGCCGGGGCCGGGCTGTTTCTGCGCCCCAGGAACTCGAGCACGTCGAGGACTCGGGCGGCCCCCCACGTGGTGCCTTCCACTTCCGGACGGCTCTGCGGCACGCTTCCCACTCTCCTCTTCGCTGGGCCTCAATCCATCCTAGCGGCCATGCCCGAGCACCACAACGAATACAAGTGCGGCTCGCTGGACAGCCGGACAAGACCCTTGATGCGGCCGCGGCCGACCGTCAGGCTTGTTGCACACGTCGCAACGTCACCACCGGAAGGAGCCCTTCGGTGCCCGATCACGATCCGCAGCCGCGGCCGCGCGCAGGCCGGCTGACCTATCTCAGCGAGAGCGACAGGGCGGCCATCTACGGCGCTGCCCTCGAGATCATGGAGAGCGTGGGCCAGCGCGTGCACCACCCCGAGGCCCTCGAACTGCTGCGCGCCGCCGGCTGCACGATCACCGAGCCCGACCTCGCGCGCATCCCGCGCCGGCTCGTGGAGCAGGCGCGGGCCACGGCGCCTCACATGATCGAGGTCTTCGACCGCGCCGGCGCGCCGGCGATGTCGCTGGGAGGCTACAACGCCTACTTCGGCAACGGCTCGGCCGTGACCAGCGTCTACGACCTGGGCACCGGTGAGCATCGCCCCACGGCGCTCTCCGACGGCGTCGAGGCCGCCCGCCTCTGCGACGCGCTGCCCATGATCGACTTCGTGATGGCCTACGCGCACCCCGGCGGCGGAGACCCGCACGTCGCCCTTCTCGAGAGCTTCCGTGCGCTGGTGGCAAACACGACCAAGCCGCTCGTGGTGGTCGCCGAGAACGCCGCCGACCTCGAGGTGATGTGGCGCATCGCCGGCGAGCTGCGCGGCGGCGCCGACGCGCTGCGCGCCAAGCCGTACTTCACCTTGTACGCCGAGCCCACGAGCCCGCTACGGCACCCGGTCGAGAGCGTCGACAAGCTGCTGCTGTGCGCCGATTGGGGCATCCCGGCGGTGTACTCCACGTCCCCGCTCGCCGGCGGCACGGCGCCGCTCACGGTCGCCGGGCACATCGCTCAGGGCACGGCCGAGTCACTCCTCGGCCTCGTCGTCCACCAGCTCCGCAAGCCGGGCGCGCCCTTCCTCTTCGGGATCGGCCCGGCCGTGCTCGACATGGGCACAATGCAGTCCGCCTACAACGCGCCGGAGTACCTCATGGGCTACCTCTGCGCGATCGAGATGGCGCGCTGGCTGGACCTGCCGAACTGGGGGTACGCCGGCACCAGCGACGCGCAGGTGATCGACGCGCAGGCGGGCATGGAGGCGGCCGAGCTCACGTTCTTGAGCCTTGCCGCCGGCTCCAACCTCAACCACGACATCGGCTACATCGACTACGGCATGACCGCGTCGCTCGAACTGATCGTCATTATGGATGAGTATCTGTCGCTCAACCGCCGCATCTTCGCGGGCGTCGAGGTCAGCCCGGAGACCCTGGCAGTGGATGCTATCCGCCAGGTCGGCCCCGGCGGCGACTTCCTCAGCAGCAAGCACACGGCCAAACACGTGCGCACGGCCCAGTGGCGACCGACGATCATCAACCGCCAAGGCCACGTGCGCTGGCAAGAAGAGGGCGGGCTCGACCTTCGTGAGAAAGCCCGCCGCAAGGCCCTCAAGCTCCTCGAGACTCATCGGCCGGAGCCGCTGGCCGCGGGCGTGGCGGCGCGCATCGACGCGCTCGTGGCCGGATTCGTGCCGCGCGCGTAGACCCGGGTCCTCGCGGGCGGCGGCCCACGGCGAAAACGAGTTCAGCTATCTGGACAGAGCCGCGGGCCTCTTGAAGCGTTCGCCGGCTCGCGTCAAAGTTGAAAGTGACGATCATCGCAGGCGACGGCCGGACACGAACAACCACGCGCGAAACGAGGCGGCACGTGAACACCACAGGATCCACAAAACCGTCGGGCCCGCGCCCGGTGCGCGCCCCTCGCGGCACGGAGATCAGCTGCAAGGGCTGGCAGCAGGAAGCTGCCATGCGCATGCTCATGAACAACCTCGATCCCGAAGTGGCTGAGGCGCCGGACGAGCTCGTGGTCTACGGCGGCGCCGGCAAGGCGGCGCGCGACTGGGCGAGCTTCGACGCCATCGTCGCCACCCTGCGCCGCCTCAAGGACGACGAGACGCTGCTCGTGCAGAGCGGCAAGCCCGTGGGCGTCTTCGAGACCCACGAGATGGCCCCACGCGTGCTCATCGCCAATGCCAACCTGGTGCCCGACTGGGCGAACTGGGACGAGTTTCGCCGTCTGGACGCGCTCGGTCTCACCATGTACGGGCAGATGACCGCCGGGAGCTGGATCTACATCGGCACGCAGGGCATCCTCCAGGGCACCTACCAGACCTTCGCGGCCGCCGGCCAGAAGCACTACGGCGCCGACCTCGGCGGCCGGCTCGTCCTGACGGCCGGCCTCGGCGGCATGGGCGGCGCCCAGCCGCTGGCCGTCACCATGGCCGGCGGGGTCGCGCTCTGCGTCGAGATCGACCCTCACCGCATCGCGCGCCGCCTCGAGACGGCCTACGTCGACGTCTCCACCGAGTCGCTTGACGAGGCTCTGCGCCTCGCCGACGAGGCCGTGAAGGCGAAGAAGCCCCTGTCCATCGCTTTGCTCGGCAATGCCGCCGACGTCTATCCCGAGCTCGTGCGCCGCGGCTTCACTCCCGACCTCGTCACCGACCAGACTTCGGCACACGACACCCTGAACGGCTACGTGCCGAACGGCATGAGCCTCGAGGAGGCCGTCGCGCTGCGGCGCGCCGACCCGCCCGAGTACGTGCGCCGCGCCGTCGCCAGCATCGTCGTCCACGTCGAGGCGATGGTCGCTCTGCAGAAGGCCGGCGCCCACGTGTTCGACTACGGCAACAACATCCGCGGGGTGGCGAAGGAGGCCGGCTGCGCCGAGGCCTTCGCCTTCGAGGGCTTCGTGCCCCTGTACCTGCGGCCGCTCTTCTGCCGCGGCAACGGCCCGTTCCGCTGGGCGGCGCTGAGCGGCGACCCCGCCGACATCGCCGCCACCGACGCCGCCCTGCTCGAGGCCTTCCCCGACAACGAGATGGTCACGCGCTGGCTCAAGATGGCCGCCGAGAGGGTCCACTTCCAGGGTCTTCCCTGCCGCATCTGTTGGCTGGAGTACGGCGAACGCGCCAAAGCGGGGCAGATCTTCAACGAGCTGGTGCGCAGCGGCAAGGTCAAGGCGCCGCTCGTCATCGGCCGCGACCACCTGGACTCGGGGTCTGTTGCCAGCCCCTATCGCGAGACCGAGAGCATGCGCGACGGCAGCGACGCGATCGCCGACTGGCCCATTCTCAATGCTCTCGTGAACACGGCGGCCGGAGCCAGCTGGGTGAGCTTCCACCACGGCGGCGGCGTGGGCATCGGCAAGAGCCTGCACGCCGGCATGGTGGTGGTAGCCGACGGCACCGACATGATGGCTGCGCGCCTGCAGCGCGTGCTCACGAGCGACCCCGGCACCGGCGTGATGCGCCACGCCGACGCCGGCTACCCGGAGGCCATCGACAAGGCCCGCGAAAGCGGCATCGACCTGCCGATGGTCGAGGGGTGACGATGATGATCGTGGCCGCGCAAGAGAAGACCGCGACCGGCGAAGCGCCCGCTCCCCAGATCGCGCTGGACCTCGCGCTCTGCAAGGCCTGCGGCATCTGCATCGAGCTGTGCCCGGAAGACGTGTACGACCGCGACAAGCTGGGCTATCCCACTATCGCGCGCGCCGACGAGTGCACTTCCTGCCTCCTCTGCGAGATCCATTGCCCGGACTTCGCGATCGAAGTCGAGCGGCGCGCCCGGAAGAAGCCGGCGAAGGGCGCCGCGGCGACACCGGAGGCGATCGCCGAGGCCCAGCGCGGCCGGGTCAAGGCGGCACTCGCCGGCAGTCCCGACAACGACGAGCGGCCCGTGACGGGCAGCGAGTGCGGCGTCCACGGCGGAGGGGACGACTGACATGCCCGCCTCCCCGATCCTCATGCAGGGCAACGAGGCCGTCGCCGAAGGCGCCATCGCCGCGGGCGCGCGCTTCTTCGCGGGCTACCCCATCACGCCGTCCACGGAGATCGCCGAGACGCTTTCCCGCCGCATGCCCGAGGTGGGCGGCTCGTTCCTCCAGATGGAGGACGAGATCGCCAGCATCGCCGCGGTCTGCGGCGCCTCGCTCGCCGGGCAGAAGGCGTTCACCGCGACCTCCGGTCCCGGCTTCAGCCTCATGCAGGAGATGATCGGCTTCGCCGAGATGGCGCAGATCCCCTGCGTGATCGTCGACGTGATGCGCGGCGGGCCGTCGACCGGCCTGCCGACCGAGCCCAGCCAGGGCGACGTGATGCAGGCCCGGTGGGGCACGCACGGCGAGCACTCGGTGATCGCCCTCGTGCCGAGCAGCGTCTACGAGTGCTACACGCTCACCGTCGCAGCCTTCAACCTCGCCGAACAGTACCGCACCCCGGTGATCGTGCTCAGCGACGCGCTGATCGGCCACATGCGCGAGGCCGTCACCCTGCCCGAGCCGGGGAGCCTGCGCATCGCAGAGCGCGGCATTCCCGACTGCGAGCCCGGCGAATACGACACGGTCATGAGCGATCTCGACAACATCCTCCCGCGACCGCCCCTGGGATCGGCCTTCCGCGTACATGTCACGGGTCTCGTGTATAACCGCAGGACCGACGCGCCCGAGACCGGCGACCCGGAGGTCGCCGGCGACCTGGGGCGCTACCTGCGCGAGAAGATCTACCATCACCGCGACGCCATCGCGCGCGTCGAGGAGTACGAGATGAAGGATGCCGAGGTGGCCATTTTTGCCTACGGCTCCGTGGCGCGCTCGGCCAAGGCCGTGGTCAAGTGGGCGCGCGCCAGGGATGTGCCCGTGGGCCTCGTGCGGCCCATCACCCTGTGGCCATTCCCGACGCTGGCCGTCGACCGCATGGCCGAGCAGGTGCGCACCGTCATCGTGCCCGAGATGAACCTCAAGCAGATGAGCTGGGAAGTGCAGGCCGCGGTGTCAGGGCGCGCCAAGGTCGTCGACTTCGGCCGCGTGGACGGCAAACTGATCACGCC
This sequence comes from uncultured Thermoleophilia bacterium, assembly GCA_903862845.1. Taxonomy (GTDB): domain Bacteria; phylum Actinomycetota; class Thermoleophilia; order UBA2241; family UBA2241; genus CAIXSE01. Next base: position 18,996 of record CAIOZS010000238.1, on the reverse strand, counting down.
GACGCAGATCGAGGAGCTGGTCAGGGCCGAGTTCTACTACCACGACTGGTCGAAGTCGTGAGCGCCCTCATCGACGAACAGCGGATCGAGAGCCCGCCCGAAAGCGACTACAAGCTGCCGCGGATCAATCCGCACAAGACCAGCGAGATCGTGCCCTGGCTGCGCACGCCCAAGACGATCTGGTGCCCGGGCTGCTCCAACGGGACCATCACGCGCGCCCTCATCGACGCGATTCTCGGCCTCGAGCTCGACGCCGAGAAGGTCGTGATCGTGGCCGGCATCGGCTGCAGTGGCCGCATCGCCCAGTACCTCGAGTACAGCACGGTGCACGCCGCCCACGGCCGCGCCTTGGCCGTGGCGACGGGCGTCAAGGTCGCCGACCCGTCGCTCCGCGTCGTCGTCGCCATGGGCGACGGCGATTGCTCGGCGATCGGCGGCAACCACTTCATCCACGCGGCGCGGCGCAATATCGATCTCACCGCGCTGATCTTCAACAACTCGATCTACGGCATGACCGGCGGGCAGATGAGCCCCACCACGCACACCGGCGACAAGTCCACCACCAGTGTGCACGGCAACGTGGAGGCCGCCTTCGACCTCTCCGAGCTGGCTCACGCCGCGGGGGCGACCTTCGTCGCCCGCGGCACCGCCTGGGCCTACCGGCAGCTCGTCTCCGTCATCGCCGGCGGCATCGCGCACAAGGGCTTCGCCGCGGTCGAGGCCATGGCCGCCTGCCCCGTGTACTACGGACGCTTCAACCTGACCGCCGACCCGGCGGAGTTTCTCAAGGGCCAGAAGGAGCACGCCGTGCCGGCCAGCAAGTTCGAGGAGGGCGAGTCACGCCTGCACGAGCAGTACCCCGTGGGCCTGCTGCATCACGGCGAGCGCGCCGAGTTCGTGACCTCGCTCGCCCGCGTGAGAGAAGAGGCACAGGAGGCCCTCCGTGGCTGAAACCGACGAGCACGAGGCGCGCCTCGAGATCCGCTTCTCCGGCTCAGGCGGCCAGGGCATCCTGCTGGCGGCGGCGATCGTCGCCGAGGCCGCCACCGCCCTGGGCAAGCACGTCGTGCAGACGCAGAGCTATGGGCCGGCGGCGCGCGGCGGCGCTTCAAAGGCCGAGGCCATCATCGCCGACGAAGAGATCGACTACCCGGAGGTCGATACGCCCGACGTAAGCCTCTGTCTTTCGCAGGAGGCCTACGAGAAGTACGCCGCAGACACGCGCCCGGGCGGCCTGCTCGTGTACGACTCCGGGCTCGTCGAGCCCGACGACAACCTGCGCGGCCGCAATCTGCGCGGCATTCCGTTCACGCAGGCCGCTGCCGAGCACCTCAAGAAGACCGTGGTCGCCAACATCGTCGCCGTCGGCGCGCTGGTGGAGATCACCGGTATGGTGCCGGCCGAGGCGGCCGAGGCGGCCGTCGTCAGCCGCGTGCCGGAGCGCTTCCGCGACCTGAACGTCGAGGCCTTCCGGCTCGGCCGCAGACTCGCCGCCGAGGCGTGAGCCGATGGACCTACTCGAGCACACGGGCAAGAGCCTGTTCGCGTCCGCCGGCCTGCCCGTCCTGCCGTCCCGCGTGGCGCGGTCGCCGGCGGAGGCGCAGGTCGCAGCCGCCGAGCTCAGGCTGCCGGTAGTCGTCAAAGCGCAAGTGAAGACCGGCGGCCGTGGCAAGGCCGGCGGCGTTCGCGTCTGCGCCACCGACGGCGAGGCCGCGGCCGCGGCCGCGGACATCCTGGGCATGACCATCCGCGGGCACGCCGTCTCCTGCGTGCTCGTGGAACAGGCGGTCGAGATCGCCCGCGAGCTCTACCTCGCGATCTCTTCAGCGCGCACGCACCGTGTTCCCATGCTGATCTTCTCGGCCGAGGGTGGCGTGGACGTCGAGGAGGTCGCGCGCCGCAACCCCGGCGCCCTGGTGCGCACCCCGGTCGACCCCTTGCTCGGCCTCTGTGACTACCAGGTCCGCGACGTCGTGGCCGCGGCGGGTCTGGGGCCCGAGCTCGCCGGCCCGGACGGCACGCCGGCGAAGCAGGCCCTTGCCGGCGCCGTGCGCGCCCTGTGGCGGCTCTATCGCGACAGCGACGCGACGCTCTGCGAGGTCAACCCGCTGGTGGTCACCGCCACCGGCGAGCTCGTGTGCCTCGACAGCAAAGTGACCATCGACGACAACGCGCTGTTTCGGCACGCCGACCTGAAGGCCGAAGCCCATGCCGCCAAGGAGGACCGCGAGGCGAGGGCACACGAGGCCGGCCTCTCGTTCGTGGCGCTGGACGGAGACATCGGCGTGCTCGGCAACGGCGCCGGGCTGGTGATGAGCACCATCGACCAGATCGCCGCGGCAGGCGGAGCCGCCGCCGACTTCTGCGACATCGGCGGCGGTGCGCGCGCCGAGGTCGTGGCGGCGGCGCTCGACGTGATCCTCTCCATGGAGGCCGTCTCCGTGCTGCTGGTCAGCATCTTCGGGGGGATCACGCGCTGCGACGAGGTCGCGCGCGGCCTCGTGCAGGTGCTGGGTCACGCGGGCGTGGACGTGCCCGTGGTCGTGAGGCTGGACGGCAACGCTGCCGCCGAGGGCCGCGCCTTGCTCGCGGACGCCGGGATCCCCGGTCTCACTGTGGCCCCGAGCGCCGGCGAAGCGGTGCGACTTGCCGTCGCCGGCGCGGCCGCGCCGGCCGGCCCCGACGCCCGCCGGGAGGGCTGATGGCAATCCTCATCGACGAACGCAGCCGCGTGCTGGTGCAAGGCATCACCGGGCGCGAGGGAGCCTTTCACGCGGCGCGCATGCGCGCCGCGGGCACGAACCTCGTGGCCGGCGTCTCGCCGGGCAAGGGCGGCCAGACCGTCGAGGGCACGCCCGTGTTCGACGCCGTCGCGCCCGCGGTGGCCGCGACCGGCGCCGACGTAGCCGTGCTCTTCGTCCCGGCGCGCTTCGCACGCGACGCGATGATCGAAGCCGCCGACGCCGGCATACGGCTCGTGGTATGCGTCACCGAGGGCATCCCCGTGCGCGACATGGCGGAGGTCACGGCGCATCTTCCGCGCCGCGGCGCCCTGCTCGTCGGCCCGAACGGGCCGGGGCTGATCACGCCGCGGCGCTGCAGCGCCGGCATCATGCCGGCCGACGTGTTCACCCCAGGGGCCGTGGGCCTTGTCTCCCGCTCGGGGACGCTCACCTACGAGGTCGTCCACGAGCTCACCATGGCCGGCATCGGCCAGTCGACGGTGGTCGGCATGGGCGGCGACCCCATCCACGGCGTCGGCTTTCTCGAGTGCCTCGAGCTCTTCGAGGCCGACGACGAGACCGCGGCGATCGTCCTCATCGGCGAGATCGGCGGCCAAGGCGAGGAGCGCGCCGCGGCGTTCGTGCGCGAACACGTCTCGAAGCCCGTGGTCGCCTACATCGCGGGCTTCGGCGCGCCGCCCGGCAAGCGCATGGGCCATGCCGGCGCCATCGTCGAGGGCTCGTCGGGCACAGCCGCCGAGAAGAAGGCCGCGCTCGAGGCCGCCGGCATCCCGGTGGCGCCCGCTCCGGCGGACGTTGTCCCACTCCTCCAGGCGCAGCTCGAAAGGAGGCGATCACCATGACGCAGGTTGTGATCGGTGACGCCCCGCTTTGCATCGAAGACGTCCTCGCGGTGGCGCGCGGCGGAGCCGTGGTCTCCCTCGGCCGGGCCGCGCGCGAGCGTATCGACGCGGCCCACGACGTCATCGCGCGCGTCGTCGCCGAGGAGCGCGTGGCCTACGGAGTCACCACGGGCTTCGGCCTGCTGGCCACCACGCACATCCCGGCGGGCAAGGTAGAGGAGCTGCAGCAGAACCTCGTGCGCAGCCACGCGGTCGGAGTCGGCGTGCCGCTCTCCCGCGAGGTCGTGCGCGCCGCGATGACGATCCGCCTCAACACGATGGCGCGCGGCCACTCGGGGGTGCGCGCCTCGGTCGCCGAGTTTGTGGGCGCGATGCTCAACGCCGACCTCGTGCCGTGGGTGCCGTCCAGGGGCTCGCTGGGCGCCTCCGGCGACCTCGCCCCCTCGGCTCATCTCGTCCTCGCGATGATGGGCGAGGGCGAGGTGCTCGGCCCGAAGGGCGAGCGCGAGCCGGCCGGGCCCGTTCTGCGGGCCGCGGGGCTCGCGCCTCTTACGCTCGAAGCCAAAGAAGGCCTCAGCCTGCTCAACGGCACGCAGTTCATGGCCGCCATCGGCTGCCTCGCGGTGGCCGACGGCGAGGCGCTGCTCGACTCCGCCGATCTTGTCGGCGCCATGAGCCTCGAGGGCCTGCGCGCCTCCGTCGGCCCCTTCGAGGAGCGCATCCAGCTCCTGCGTCCCATCCCCGGCCAGCTCCGCACGGCCGCCAATGTGCGGGCCGCCACCGCGGGCAGCGGGATCATGCTGAGCCACCTCAACTGCGACAAGGTCCAGGACGCCTACTCGCTGCGCTGCATCCCGCAGGTGCACGGCGCCTGCCGCGACGCCCTGCGCTGGCTGCGCGAGGTGATCAGCGTCGAGGTGGACGCCGTCACCGACAACCCGCTCGTCTTCCCGGACAGCGGCGAGATCATCTCGGCGGGCAACTTCCACGGCGAGCCGCTCGCGTTGGCTCTCGACCTCGCGGCGATGGCCGTGAGCGAGATCGCCAGCATCAGCGAGCGCCGGATCTTCCGTATGCTGACCAGCTCGCTTTCTGAGCTGCCGCCGTTCCTGACCACCGACAGCGGCCTCAACAACGGCTACATGATCGTCCAGTACACGGCCGCCGCGCTGGTCGCCGAGAACAAGATCCTGTGCCATCCCGCGAGCGTCGACTCCATCCCCAGCTCGGGCGACCAGGAGGACCACGTGAGCATGGGGATGACGGCGGCGCTCAAGCTCGAGGACGTGATGCGCAACGCCCAGACTGTGCTGGGAATCGAGGCGCTGTGCGCGGCGCAGGCCATCGACCTGCTGGCGCCGCTCGAGGCGGGCGTGGGCACCAAGGCCGGTCGCGACCTCGTGAGGCGCTTCGCGCCGACGCTCGGTCGCGACCGTTACCTCGCCCCCGAGATCGAGGCGGCGGCGCAGGCCGTCGCGGGCGGCGAGCTCGCCGCCGTGGTTCGTCGCCTGGCACCGTGAAGATCGCCCGCGTCAAGACCACGCCGATGGCCCTGGCCTTCAGGGAGCCCTACCACTGGGCCGGCCGCGTGGACCACGCGGCGGCCGTGGTCCTCGTCGAGGTCGAGACCGACGACGGCCTCGTCGGCATCGGCGAATCCGTGGCCGCCTTCCCGGCGGAGGGCACCGTCGCCGCATTGCAGGGCGTCGCACCTCTCTTTGTCGGCGAACCCGTCTTCGACATCGAGCGCCTCATCACCGGGGCGCGACATCTGGGGAGCTTCAATCACACCCCGTGGCACGCCAACTTCGTCCTCTCCGGTCTGGAGATGGCACTCTGGGACATCCTCGGGAAGGCCGCCGGCTGGCCGGTGCACCGGCTCCTCGGCGGCGCCGTGCGCGACGAGGTCGACTACTTCGGCTTCGTCCAGGGAGACACGACCGACGAGCTCGCCGAAGACGCCCGCGACCTTGCAGCGGCGGGCTACGGCGTTATCTACCTGAAGATCGGGCGCGGCGAAGACGCCGACCTGCGCACTACGGCGGCCGTGCGCGAAGCGATCGGCGGCCGCCGGCTGCGCCTGGACGCGAACTGCGCCTGGAGCGTCCCCGAGGCGATCCACATGATCGGCCGGCTGGCGCAGTTCGAGCCCGAGTGGATCGAGCAGCCGACGCCGCTGCAGAGCATCGCCGCCCTGCGCCAGGTCAAGGAGTCGGTGAGCGTGCCCATCGCCGCCGACCAGGCGGTGTTCACACCGGCCGACGTCTACGAGATCTGCCGGCAGCGCGCCGCCGACGTCGTCGTCCTGTCGCCGCACGAAGCCGGCGGCCTGCTCGCCTTCGGCAAGGCCGCCGCGATCGCCGAGGCCGCCGGCGTGCCGGTCTGCCTGCACGGCCAAGGCGTCTCAGGCATCACCGACGCCGCCCAGCACCACCTCGGTCTGCGCACCGCCAATCTCACCGACGGCAACCAGATCATGCACCAGCTGCTCGTCGAGGACCTCGTCACGGCGCCCGATCTTACGCCCGCCCAGGGCAAGATCGGGCTCTTCGAGACACCCGGTCTGGGCATCGAGCTCGACTGGGACGCGGTGCGCCGCGCGGCCGAGCGCTACGAGCGGGACGACGGATGCCATCACTCTTGAGCTCGCCGGACCGCGCAGGCGGCGGCGGCTCACGGCGACTCGACTGAAGGAGGCCGGCCCATGAATGCGCCGATCGCGGAACAGAGGCTAGTCAGCGAGCTTCTCCCTATGGACGAGGCCATCGTGGTGATGCGACGGGCTCTGACCATGCCGGCCGAGGGCGGCGGCGTCATGCCGCTGCGCCGGGTGCGCGTGTTCAGCCTGCCGGTCGCCACCGCCGACACAGCCGTGACCGGCGCCCGGCATTTCGGCAGCGCTGTGGAGGACTGAGGCAATGGCCGTCTCCGCCTACCCCGAGTTCTTCAACGACGTCTTCGGCCCGGTGATGCAGCCGGGCTCGAGCTCCCACTTCGCCGGGCCGTGCCGTCTCGGCAATCTGGCGGGGAACCTGCTCGGCGAGCCGCCATCGCGGATCCGGATCCTGTTGGATGAGCGCGGCTCGTTCGCCGGGACGTTCGGGATCATGGCCGAGGACCGCGCCATGGTCGGCGGCGTCCTCGGTTTCCGGCCCGACGACGAACGGCTGTTCCGTGCCTTCGAGCTCGCCGAAGAAGTCGGCGCCGAGGTCTCGTTTGAGTTCACCGAGCTCGCCGAGAGTCGGCATCCGAACGCCGTCAAGTTCGTCATGACCGGTCGCAGCGGTCGCGAGGCGGCGCTTGTCGGCAACTCCACCGGGGGCGGCATGGTGGAGACAGTCTCGGTCAACGGCTTCCCACTGCACGCCATCGGCGACGGCTATGTGCTTCTGGTCTTCGACGCGCAGAGGCGGATCGGCGAGGAGCAGCTCGCGGCGCTGGTGCCCGGGCTGGCCGGGTTTGTGGAGAGCCACGAGGTCGCCGTCGACGGACGCGGCGTGCTGCACGCCTACATGCTGGTCGCCGAGCCGGACCTCGCGGCCCTGGGCGGTCTGCCGACGGCCGCCCTCCCCGGGGTGGCCGTGGCCGTGCTCGAGCCGCTTCTGCCGGTCGTCTCACAGCGCGATCGCAGACCACAGCTGTTCGACACGATGACCGCCTGGCGCGAGATAGGGAAGCGTGAGGGTCTGCCGCTGTGGGAGGTCGCCGTGCGCTACGAGATGGACGCCTCGGGCTGGCCACGCGAGCGCATCCTCGAGCGCATGCGCATGCTGGCCCGTCTCATGCGCCGGCAGACGCGCGCCGTGTACGAGGAGGACGTGATCGTCCCCCTCAGCCCGTTCAAGCCCGACTTCGCCGGCCGCTGGGCGAAACACGCCGCGTCGGGCGGGGCCGTGACGGACGGAGTCACTGCGCAGACGATCAAGTGGGCCTACGGGGCCGGCTCGGGCATCCCCGGCGTCGTCGTGGTACCGGGCCCGATGGGCGGCGGCGGCGGCTACATCTACGCCGCCATGAGCGCCGTGCAGGACGCCCGTGGTCTCGGCGAGGACGACCTGCTGCACGGGCTCTTCGTCGCGGCCGCGATCGGCGCCATCGCCTACTCGCGCTCGGCGCCGACCGGTGAGGTGACAGGCTGCACCGGCGAGGCCGGGACCTGCGGAGCCATGGCGGCCGCCGCAATCGCCGAGATGGCCGGCGGCTCACCGGAGCAGGTCGAGAACGCGGCGTCGCTGGCGCTCCAGGCCTTCACCGGCATGCCGTGCGACCCGATGCCGGGGGGCCTCTGCCAGCCCTGCCGCAGCCGCATTCTTGCGGCCACCTGCACGGCGCACGTGTTCGCCGACCTGGCGCTGGCCGGTCACGAAGCCGTGCTGCCGCTACACGAAGCCATCGACGTCGCCGACGGCATCGGCCGCGGCCTGCCGCCGGAGCTGCTCTGCACCTCGGCCGGCGGCGCGTGTACCGCGCCGGCGGCGCGGCGCTGCCGTACCGACTTCGAGCAATGGTTCGCCGCGAGCAAGCCTGAGGAGCGCCCTCCAGCGAGCCTGATCTGAACGCCGCCCGGCCGCGGTTGGCAACGACGGCCTGCGCCTGACACACTCACGTAGGCGTTGCACTCCGCCCCGCAAGAGAAGAGCCGAGGAGAGAGATTGACGAAGGACCTGCTGTACGTGGGCCTGACGTACCCCGTGCACGACGCGTGGCAGAAGGTCACCGGGGAGCTCGTGTACGGCAGCGACATCCAGCTGCCCGGCATGCTCTACGCCAAGCTTCTGCTCAGCCCCATCCCCCACGGCATGGTCACGAGCATCGACTCCAGCGCTGCCGAGGCGCTGCCGGGGGTCGTCAAGGTCTTCTCGCATCTGAACAGCCCGGCAGACGTGTACTGTCGCGCCCGGCTCACGCCGGAGCAGGAGCTCTGCCCGCGAGACGAGACGCTCTTCAGCGAACACGTACGATTCGTCGGCGACCGAGTCGCGGCGGTCGTGGCCACCAGCCAGGCGATCGCCGAGGCGGCCATGACCCTCATCGACGTCGAGTACGAGGAGCTGCCGGCGCTCTTCACCCCGGAGGAGGCACAGCGGCGCGACGACCTGCCGCTCCACCCGGGCGGCAACGTGTTCTTCGAGCACGAGGAGGAGTGCGGTCGCAGCGCCGAGTCGCGGGACGCGGTGGTGGTGAGCAGCACGACGACGACCCCGCGGATCCACCACGCGGCACTCGAGCCGCACGTCTGCGTCGTGCAGCCCCACAGCACGGGGGGGCTGACCATCTGGAGCACGAGCCAGGGCGTGTACGGCGCGCGGACGGTCGTCGCCGACCTTCTGGGGCTGGACTACCACCGCGTCAGGGTGATCAAAGCCCCCATGGGCGGCTCCTTCGGCGGCAAGACCGAGTACATCCTAGAGCCGGTGACGGCCTTCATGGCGCAGAAGACTCGGCGGCCCGTGAAGCTCTTGCTCGACCGTGAGGAGTGCATGATCGCCACCATGGTCAGGCCGGCGACGGCATCGACGATCCGCACCGCCTGCAGTCCGCAGGGCCAGTTGGAGGACATGGAGGTCGCAACCGTGCTGGACGCCGGGGCCTACGCGTCGAGCACCTCCGACTACGCGGTCCACATGTGCCAGAAGATCACCAAGCTCTACCGCGTGCCTCACTACCATCACCGGTCGCGGGCGGTGTACACGAACACGCCGGTGGCCGGGGCGGCGCGAGGCTGGGGAGCGCCGGAGATCGTGACCGCCCTCGAGATCCACATGGACAATGTAGCCGGCGAGCTGGGCATCGACCCGGTCGACCTGCGCCTGATGAACCTCAGACACCCCTTCGAGGTGGACCAGGTCACCGGGATGTCGCTGGGCGATGCCCGCGTGCGCGAATGCCTCGAGCGCGGCGCCGCCGCCTTCGACTGGAGTACCAGGCGCGGGCGGGCACCCGGGAGCGGGCGCTTCCGCCGCGGCGTCGGCGTGGCCTGCGGCGCCCACAAGAACGGCATGTTCGGCAAGTTCGCCGAGGCCAGCAACATGACGCTCAAGATGAACGAAGACGGCACGTTCGAGCTCGGCGCCAGCCTCCACGACCCGGGCTGCGGCATCGTCACCGTCATGAAAGTGATCGTCGCCGAAGTGCTCGGCGTCAGCCCCGACCTCGTGGCCGCGGGCGAGGCTGACACGTCCAGCACGCCGTTCGACTACGGCACCTTCGGGAGCCGCGTGACCTACGTGGTCGGCGCGTGCGCCAAGGCCACGGCCGAGAAGCTCAAAGAGGAGATCGTCACGGCAGCCGCCGACCTGCTGCACGAACCCAGAGAGAGGCTCACGGTGGAGCGCGGCGAGGTTCACGTCCAGGACGACGGGCAGCGCGGCGTCGCCTTCAGAGACATCGCCCGCTTGAGCCAAATGCGGCACTCGCCGGCGATCACGGCGTCGGTCACGTACTACGCGACCTCCAATCCGGCGTCTTACTCGGTGCAGTTCGCCGAGGTCGAGGTGGACTGCGCCACCGGGCTGACCGCGGTGACCGACTTCCTCGCCGTCGGCGACGTCGGCCAAGCGATCAACAGGGGCATGGTCCACGCGCAGTTCCAGGGCGCCGTGCAGATGGGCATCGGCTACGCGCTCTACGAGCACATGGACGTCGACGAGGCCGGACGCAGCGGCGTCGACGGGTTCAAGAACTACCATGTGGTCAACGCTCCCGACATGCCGGATATCCACGTGCTGCTCGTCGAGCACTCGGGCGACGACGGACCGTTCGGGGCCAAGAGCGTGGGCGAGATCGCCACGGTGCCGACTGCGGCGGCCGTGATCAACGCGGTCAACCATGCCCTGGGGACGTCGCTCTCGGATCTGCCGGCCACCCCCGAGAGGGTTCTGGCCGCCCTCCATCTGGAGGAGGTGGAGGGCGGATGAGACTCTCGCTCATCGTCAACGGTATGGAGCACGAGCTCGACGTGCGGCCCACGGCGCGCCTCATCGACGTGTTGCGTCTGGACCTCGGCCTCACGGGCGTCAAGGAGGGCTGCTCGGAGGGCGAATGCGGCGCCTGCACGGTCATCGTGGACGACAAGGCCGTGAACTCCTGCCTGGTCCTCGCCGGTCAGATGCGAGGCAAGAAGGTCCTCACGGTCGAAGGGCTGGCCGACGACGACGGTCTCGACACGCTGCAGCGCATGTTCATCGAGCACGGCGCGGTGCAGTGCGGCTTCTGCACGCCCGGCATGCTCATGTCGGCGAAGGCGCTCTTGCTGGCCGATCCGCACCCTTCAGAGGAGGCCATCCGCCTGGCCCTGGCCGGCAATCTGTGTCGCTGCACCGGCTACGCGACGATCGTCGCCGCAGTGCGGGCGGCGAGCGAGCAGCCGGCGGAGGCCGCACCGCCGCCGCCGGCCACGGGTCGCGACGGGAAGGCCGTCTGATGCCGAGGGCGGAACTTCTGACGCCGAGCGGCCTCGGAGAACTGACGGCCGCTCTGCAGCGTACGACCTCGAGCAGCCGGCTGCTGGCCGGCGGCACCGACCTCGTGCGGAGCATGCGTCACGACCACTGGGAGCCGGACCTGCTCATCGACCTCTCGGGCTTGCGGGAGCTGGTCTACGTGCGCCTCGAAGGCGACAGGCTGCGCGTCGGCGCGCTGACGACGTTCGCCGAGCTGCAGACCGACCCGCTTGTTCGTCGTCACGCGCGCTGTCTGGCGGAGGCCGCCGCGCGCGTGGGCTCGGCCCAGATCCGCAACGTCGCCACGGTGGGCGGCAACATCGCCAACGCTTCGCCTTGCGCCGACGGCGTCACGGCTCTTGTCGCCCTCGGCGCCGATGTGCGGACGATCGACGGGGGCGGCCGGAGCACGGTGCGGCCGCTCGAGCAAGTTCTCGTAGGCTCGGGCCGCACGAGCCTCGCCCCTGACGAAGCCATCACCGAGGTCAGCTTCGCGGCGCTCGGCTCCGACCGCCGAACGACGTTCGTCAAGATCGGCTCGCGCGCGACCGTCACTGTCGCGAGGCTGAGCATGGCGCTCATCGTCAAGTACGACGGCGTTTCCGGCACGGTGTCGGAGGTCAGAGTCGCGCTGGGGGCGGTCGGCGAGACCGCCTTTCGCGATGCTCGCCTTGAAGAGCTCCTGGAGGGCCGAGCGGCACATGAGGAGTCGGCTCACCTGTTCGCCGACGGTTGCACGGACGCGGTGCGGCGCGCGATCCCCGGCCGCTCCTCGCTGCCCTACAAGCAGCGCGCCGCGGTTGGGCTCGCCTACGACGCCTGGAACGCGCTCGGGCTCTGCGACCGCTGCCAGCCAGCCTGGGGCTGACGGCTCCGGGTGCACGCTCCGGCGGCCTCCAGAGCGTGCAGGGCTGAGCCCTCCTGTCAGGCCGCGGTCACGTCCCGGATGAGCTCCTCGTAAAACGCCAGATACCGGTCGATGTCGTCGTCAGCGTGCTGGATGGAGAGCGTCCACTCGGCCTCACGGTTGCCGGCGATGAGCACGCCGCGGTTGAACGCGTAGGCCCAGGCGAGCCTGCAAAGCTCGTGGTCCTGGTGCTCGATGTACGACTCGTAGTCCGTGATCTTCGTTCTCGAGAATGTCACGCAACCCTTGGAGCGGATGCCGACGGTGTAGTACGGCAGCCCGTGCGCGGCGTTGACGGCGTCGATGCCGGACATGAGGCGACCGTTGAGGTGGTCGAGCCACGCGTACGCCTCGGGAGTCATGACCTTCTCGAGGCTGGCCCGGGCGGCCGCCATGCACAGCGGGTTCCCGTTGTAGGTGCCGACCTGGTAGACCTTGCCGGGGGCGATCACCGACATGATCTCGTCGGTGCCGCCCACGGCGCCCGCTGGCAGGCCGCCGGAGATCGCCTTGGCCAGCGTGACCATGTCGGGCACCACGCCGAACCGCTCCACGGCGCCGCCGGCGGCCGTGGTGATGCCGCTCTTGACCTCGTCGAAGATCAGCACGATGCCGTGCTTTTTCGTCAGCGTGCGCACGGCCTCCAGGAAGCCGGGCTCGGGCAGCACGACGCCGAGGTTCATCATGACCGGTTCCATGATGAGGCAGGCCGGCGTGCGGCCCTCATCGATGAGGCGCTCGATGCGCGCCTCCATCATGGCGATGTCGTTGTACGGCACGGGGACGGTCATCGCGACGGCGCACGCCGGCAGGCCGGTGCCGTACGGCAGCGAGACGTAGCCGTCGCGTGGGCCGAGGTCCTCGTCGTACATCATCACCGAGACCATCACATAGTCGTGGTGCCCGTGGTAGGAGCCCATGATCTTGAGCACCGTGTCGCGGCCGGTAAAGCCGCGGGCGATGCGGATGGCGTCCATCGTAGCCTCGGAGCCGGAGTTCACGAAGCGCCACTTCGGGAGCTTGAAGTCCCGCGCCAGGTGTTCGGCGACGATGATGGAATCCTCGCACGGCAGCGCGAACTGGGAGCCCAGCTTCATGCGCTCGTGCACCGCCTCGACGATCACCGGGTGGGCGTGACCCTGGACCATGCAGCCGAAGGCGTTGTGGAAGTCGACCATCTCCTTGCCGTCCACGGTGACGATCTTCGAGCCGGCGCCTTCGCGCGCGTAGATGGGGTACGGGTCGCGCGCCTGATAGCTGGAGGCGACGCCCATCGGCAGCGACTCGAGGCCCCGCCGGTAGAGCTCACGGCACGCGGGCGTGTTGTCTGCGACGATCTTCAGCTCTCTCTCCAGGAGCTCGGCGATGCGCCTGCGGTCCGGTCTGCGTTCCTTCGTCGTCACGTCACTCCCATCGGGTCGCTGGGCTCATCGGGCGCGAGACCGCTGTCGGCCTCAGTCGGTTCGGTAGGTCTCGTGAAGGATCGCCAGGTAGTCGGCTGCGGCGATCTCGCGAGGGTTCATCTGCGAGACGGAGAAGCCCGCGGACACGCGGGCCAGCTCGTCGAAGTCGGCGGGGTCGACGCCCGGCAGGTCCGCGAGGCGCGGGATGTCCACGTCGGCCATGAGCCGCTCGATGGCGGCGGCGCCGAGCTCGGCGAGCGCGGCCGGGTCGCCGGCCGCCGCGTCCACGCCCATGGCCTTTGCTACGTCGGCGTGCCTGGCCAAGTCGGCTGCGCTGTTGAAGCGGAAGACCGCCGGCAGGAATACGGCGATGGCGACGCCGTGCGGCGTGTCGTAGAGGCCGCCGAGGGCTTCCCCGACGCAGTGGACGGCGCCGACGGTACTGTTGCCGAACGCCATGCCGGCCATGGTGGAACCGAGCAGCGTGGCCGAGCGGGCCTCGAGGTCGGCGCCGTGGTGCACGGCCGTGCTGAGGTTCGCGGCGATCAGTGCCACGGCCTTCAGGGCCAGCGCGTCGGTGATCGGGTTGGCCTTCTTGCAGGTGTACGCCTCGATCGCGTGCGCGAGCGCGTCCATGCCGGTCGCCGCCGTGAGCGCCGGCGGCAGGCTCAGCGTGAGCTCCGGGTCGACGATGGCCACCCGAGGAGCGAGGCCTGTGCCCCGCAGCGCCATCTTGTAGTGGCCGACCTCGTCGGTGATCACGGCGACGAAGGTCACCTCGCTGCCGGTGCCGGCTGTGGTGGGGATGCAGACCAGAGGCAGCGGCTCCCGCTCGAGCTGCCGCGGGTCCTCCCAGTCCTTGACGGTGCCGCCGTTTGTCACCAGAGCGGCGGCGGCCTTGGCGGCGTCCATGGCGCTGCCGCCGCCGAGCCCGATAATGACGTCGGCGCCGAGACCGTGCGATGCCGCCGAGGCCGCGGCGCAGCACTCGGCGTCGCGCGGGTTCTCGGAGAGCGCGTCGAAGCGCCACGACTCCACGCCGCCGGTGGCGAGCGCCTCGGCGACGCGGTCCGCCAGCCCGAGGCGGGTGATGCCGGGATCGCACACCACCAGCGCCCGGCTCGCACCCAGCGCCCGTACTTCGTCCGGCAACGAGGCGAGCGCTCCGGGCCCGAACACGATGCGGGTGTGGTGTCGGAACAGCAGGTCGCCAATGCCGTCCATGCGCAATACCTCCGAAGGAGACGTTTCTCTAGATGCGTGCCGCGTGGTCGTCGAGGGCCTCGCGCACGAGACCCTCGAGCGCCGCGTCCTGCTCCGGCGTGAGCGCGAAGAGGCGCGGCGAGCCGCGCAGCTCCGCCACACGCTGACGCACGCGGTCGAGCAGCGTCAAGCCGCCCTCGGCCGCCCAGCGGTCGTGCATGCCGTGATCGAAGAGGTCGGCCGACCAGAACTCGCGGTGGTGCCTGCGCGTGTACCGGGAAGACAGGTGGTTGCCGCCCGGCCCCGCGGCTTTGATCTCGTCGAGTGCCAGGGAGTAGTCGTCCACGGGGACGTCGCGCATGAACTGGCGGGCGTAGCCCACGAGCTCGTTGCCGAGCACGATGGACTCGTAGGAGGTCAGCAGGCCGGTCTCCAGGTAGCCCACATCGTGCAGCAGCGTGGCGCGGGACAGCGAGCCGTAGGCGGTGGTGAAGGCCGCCTCGGCGCCCCATTGCTGGTCGAGCGTCTTGGCGTCCGCGTCGCCCGCGTAGGAGAAGCTCGGCAGGCCGTAGAAGCGCGCCATCTCGCAGCAGCCGTGGAGGGCGAGCCGGCTGTCCGGGGGCGTGTAGGGGGCGGTCATGGAACGCATGTCCATCACGTCGCCGCCGGCGCCGTAGACGAACGGCGCGCCGGCGTGCACGTGCTGGTGCAACACGAGCCCGCTGAGCGTTTCGGCGTTGCCGACGAGCACCACGGCGGCGATGCTGCGCGGCGCGCTCGCGCCCATGTTGGGCGCCGGCGCGTAGATGAGCGGGATCTGCAGCTCGGCGCAGCCGATGACCTTGGTCAGCGCGTCGGGGTCGTGCATCAGCGGCGGTGACGGCATGGCGTAGATGGAGACGCTCTCCTTCTCACCGCACAGCTCGGCCATCTCCTGGATGCGACGCAGCACGCTGCCGTCGCGCGGCGCGATCATCAGCGGCTTGCGCGTGCCGCGCAGCATGGCGACGACCTGGACGAGGTCGTCGACCTCGCGCGGCGCGTCTTCCGGCAGGCCCATGCTCATGACGAAGTCGATGTGGGGCAGCTTCTCGCAAAGTGCGGCCTGCCCCTCGATGTCGGCCTGACGTACGCGGCGACGTTCTCCGGAGTCCGGATCGATGATGTACAGCACGTCCGACCCGGTGCCGTAGTACACGTCGCCGTCGCGCAGCGCGAGCGGCGCGGTGTCGCCGCCGCGCGGCTTGAGCAGCCACTCGCGCGGGGCGCTCGCCAGCGCCTTCTCGACCGCGCGCGCCGGAACGCGCACCCGGCGCCCGTCCACCGCGCACCCGGCGGCCTGGAACAGCGCCAGCGCCGGCTCGTACCTGACCTCGACCCCGACGTCGGCGAGCAGGTCGAGTGTGGCTTCGTGCAGACGCCGGCAGTCGGCCTCGCCCCAGAGTGTCAGTCGTGCCGTGGGCATGTGCGGGCTCCTCTCCGCGTCGCCGCGAGAACGCGGCAAGGAAACGATCAAGTGAGTCTAGTCTACGTTCGGATATCCATGTCAAGCACGTATCGATGATATCCAGTGTCGACAAGTGAACGCGCGCCTGCGTACAATGAGCCAAGTAGCCGATCGCGGAGGACGACCGAGATGCCAAGGACCGACGATGCGCGCGCGGGCGCCGCTGCGTTCGAGCCGTTCGGCGACGAGGCGAACTGCCTGGAGTGGCTGTGGACGAACCTGTACGCGCCGGACGGCGTGAGCGCCGTCTGCAGGCAGTGCCGCACGGTGCGGCGGTTCCACCGCGTCACTGGGCGGCGCGCCTACGCGTGCGACTCATGCGGCCGCCACGTTTACCCCTGTGCCGGCACGTTCATGGAGCACTCGCGCCTGAGCATCGCCACCTGGTTCACAGGAGCGCTGCTCGTCCGTGAGGGGGACGCGCCGCCGACGGCGGAGGCGCTGGCCCGCCGGCTGGGAGTGAACTACAAGTCCGCCCTGCGCATCAAGAACACCATCCTGGCAGCGACGAGCGGCGGCGGGCCCGACGCAGCTCTGCTCGAGCGGCTGTGGAAGGACGCGGGCGCGGCGCGCGGCGCCGGCGAACGCAGCGACGAGGAGCGGGCGGTCACGCGCTCGTCCAGAGCGCGCGACACCATCAGGGCGGCCGCGTGTCGCGCGTTCGCAGCTCACGGCCTCCCCGCGACGCGTGTCTCGGACGTCGCCCGCGAGGCCGGCGTCTCCAGCACGATGGTGCGCTACTACTATCGCTCCAAAGACGACATCCTGCTCGCGGCCCTGCAGTGGGCCATGGAACAGACGTATGCGCGCATCGAGGAGCTGCGTGAGGAGACGACGGACTGCGCGCAGCGCCTCAGGGGGATCCTCGAGCTGGCCCTGCCGGCCGAGGGGCGCCTGCACGACGAGGTGTTGCTGTGGCTCGAGATCTGGGTGCGCATCCGCTTCCACCCGGAGCTGCTCACGGCCTGCGTCACCATGTCCGACTACTGGCTCTCGTTCATCCGCGAGGCGATCGAGGACGGCGAGCGAGCGGGCGTGTTCCATCCTGTGGCGCCGCCCGACGAGCTCGCGCACTGGTTCGTCGCGGTCGCCGACGGACTGAGCTTCCGCTCCGCCGTCGGCTACACCGACATGCACGTGGGGCGGGCCGGCGAGCTCCTGCTCGGCTTCGCCGCCCGCCAGCTCGGCGTGCCTGTGGAGGAGCTCGCGGGCTGACGCGCGTCGCGTGCGGTATCCGCCGGCGCGCTTCCGTCACGCGCCGACCGGCCCCGTCACTCCCGACGCCTTGCCACCTCGTCGATGATCCGCTCGAACTCGGCGCGCGTGGCCGCCGGGATCTCGTGATCCGGCGTTCTTGCCAGGAGCTCCGCGGTCTTGCGTGCCACGCGCTCTCGCAGCGTCGAGGCACCGTCCGCGTGCCAGCGCTCGAAGACGGTGTGGTCGAAGAGCCCGGTCTGCCAGAAGTCGCGGTGGTGTCTGCGCGTGTAGGGCCGGCCCAGGTGGTTGCCCCCGGGCCCGACGGCGATGATCTCGTCCAGCTGCAGAGCCTCTTCATCGAGGGGCAGCTCCCTCATGAACCGGCGCGCGAAGCTCGCCAGCTCGGCGCCGAGGACGATGGACTCCGGCGCCCCGGCCATCCCCGACTCCATGTAGCCGAGGTCGTGGAGCAGCGTGGCCCGGGACACGGCGCCGAGCACGGTCGTGATCGCCACGTCGGCCGACCACTGCTCGTCGAGAGACTTGGCGTCGGAGGGGCCGGCGTAGGACCAGCTGGGCAGACCATAATGCCGGGCGAGGTCGCAGCCCGCCTGGTTGCCGAGAAAGTGGTCGGGGCCGACGTACGGGTCCAGAGCCGTGCGCATGTCGAGGGCCGAGGCGCCCACGCCGTACACGAACGGGGCGCCGGGGCAGGCCAGTTGGTGGATGCAGAGGCCCGCCAGCACCTCCGCGTCGCCGACGACGACCGCGGCGCTCGTGGACGCCGGGGCGGTCGCCCCGGCCGACGGCGCCGGCGCGAGCACCGCGGGCACGCCGAGGCGAGCGCACGCGACGAGCTTGTCGGCAGCGGCGGGGTCGAAACGCAGCGGCGGCGACGACATGATGAGGCAGGCGAAGCTGCCGCGCTCGCCGCAGAGGCCGGCCATCTCGCACATGGCCTCGAGACCGTCGCCGCCGTGGCTCGTCGACATGACGAGAGGCTTCGTCGTGCCCTCGAGCATCGCCGCGAACTGCAGAAGGTCGTCCGCCGTAATGGGCGCGTCCTCCGGAAGAGCCATGGACATGATGAAATCGACCTCGTCGAGCTGGTCGCACAGGGCCGCGCTCACCCTCACGTCGTCGAGCACCGCGCGCCGCCGCTCGCCGCTCAGGGGATCGTGCAGGTAGAGGCAGTCGGGGCCGGTGCCGAAGTAGGTGCGGCCCTCCTCGAGGACCATGCCGCCTTTGCCTCTGCCCGGCACCTCGAAGCTTGCAGGAGCCGTGGCCAGCGCCCGGTTCACCACGGCCGCGGGGATGTGCACGCGGGAGCCCTCCACGCGTGCTCCGCCGGCGGCCAGCAGGTCCCGGGCCTCGGCGTGCGGCACCTCAACGCCGGCCTCTTCGAGGATCCGGTCACTCGCCGCACGCGCTCTCGCGCAGTCGGCCTCGCCCCAGACCACGGTGGTCACTCGCGACATCTCACGTCCTCTCTGCTGACGACGGGCTGGAGAGCGAACACTACGACGTCGCTTCGAACCCAGTCAAGCAAGTAAGAGGTTGAACCAGTGAAAGCAAGTAACTCGAGCAACGCCGGTCGCGGCAAGCAGCCGGGGCGCCGGCGCCGCGGGGACGCGGCGGCGCTCACATTGGACATTCTGGCGCGCATCACGGCCATTCTGCGGCAGATTATTCGTCATTCGTCTTGACTGAGTGAACTATTCGCTGAATACTGGAGCGGTCTGGCCTCGTCG
>CAIOZS010000237.1 GCA_903862845.1 uncultured Thermoleophilia bacterium | reverse complement strand
CCTCATCGTCGCCTTCATGCTGGCCGGCTGGGCCTTCGGCGTCCTCGACTCGCGCATCCCCATGCCGAGCTCGTCCACGGTCTTCTGGGTCGGCAATCTGGGGAGCACCTGGCTCGTGCTGCCCTTCCTCGCGGGCTGGGCTCAGCGCGCGCGACCTTGGGCGCTCGGCAGCGGCCTCCTCACCTCCGTGGCCAGCTTGGTCGGCTTCTTCCTGCTCGGCGGCGCCTGGGGGCCGGCATCGTTCGCCTTCGTCACGTCCTGGATCCTCGTCGGAGCCCTGGCCGGTGCTGTCTACGGCCTCTTCGGCGAGTCGTGGGGCCGCTCGCGGGCGCTGCTCGACGGCCTCGCCTTGGCACTGCCTTTCATCCTCGAGCCCTGGGCCTGGTCGCTGGGACTCGGCTACCTGCAGGGACCGCTGCCGATCTGGTACGTGGAGACGGCCGTCGGCGTGGCGCTGCTCGTCTGGGTCATCGTCGCCAGCCGGCGGCGGGCGCGATGTGCCGGGGGAGCCGGACCCTGAGCCGCAACGCGTGCTCGCCGGCCCGACCGCCCACGCTGCGCTGAGCACCAGCTCCGCGCCAGCGACGCGGCCTCACGGCCGACTCCCGCTATACTGGCGCCGCCCTTCGGTGTGCAGAGGAGGCAGCAGGCGAGCGAGGAGGCAGTGGTGGAAGAGCCCATCGATCAGCAGCGCGTCGATGCAGTCGCGCAGGTCATCAGCGCCCGCCGCTCCGTCCGCAGCTTCACCGACGAGGTGCCGGCGCGTGAAGCTCTCGAGCGGATCCTTGCCGCCGGCCTTGCGGCGCCCTACGCGGCAGCGATGGCGCCCGGGAGCACCCTCGACCGGCGCTTCTTTGTGCTGCCGCGAGGGAGCGAGGCGTCGGCGGCCGCCAGGGCGGCGATCCAGGCTCATGCCGTGGCGGCGCTCGCCGGCGGCGATCTGCCGGCGCCCCTGCGCGCTCGGCTCGAGCCAGTGTCTGAGGGGCGCCTCCTCGGCGTCGGCACGGCGCCCTACTACGTGGTGATCGCCGAACGTGGCTCGATGATGCCCGTCCAGCAGCAGTCCCTCGCACACGCGCTCGAGAACATGTGGCTGATGGCGACCGCGCTCGGACTGGGCATGCACTTGGTCTCCGCGACGACGACGATGGGCGGCGACCCCGCCTTCTGCCGGCTCCTCGGCTTGCCGGTCGGTGAGCTCGCGCTCAACGGTTGCGCGATCGGCATTCCGGCGCATGCGTCCGAGGCGCGCCCGGCTCCTGATATCGGTGCCGCTACCACCTGGCTGGACTGAGGTAGCAGGCAGGGCGACCTCAGGATCTCCAGCAGCGCCCAGACCCATGTTCAGCGCATTCCCGACGAGTGACGCGTGGGCACGTGCTGTCGAGGCCGAGCGCTCGGCTGCCGGGCTGCACACGTGAACGCCTCTACGCCGTGGCAGGGACAAGAGCTCCGTCCGCGGGCAGGGTGCTCGGGTCAAGGCCTGCCAGCGCCCTGCAAGAGGCGCGAAGGCCCCGTCGCCGGAGGTTTCTCGTCACGCTCACCCTCGCCGGGGCTACGCCTCTGAAGCGATGCGGCGCCCGAGCTCGAACGCTCTGCGGCAGTCGTCCGGGAACACCTGCTCGCGTCGCTCAGCCTTTTGGCCAGGATCCATGCGCTCCATGACGACCTTGGAGTAGTCGGGGAACTGATAGGTGTCGTAGCTGCACAGGGTCTCGGCCTCGCCCAGGATCCGGCGAAGCGTCGCCTCCGTGGAGCGGAACAGAGCCTCGTAGCCCAGCGGGACGATCGCCTCCTCCGGCGCGTTCATCGTGTAGATCACGCCCGTCCTGATGCGGCGCGGAAACGCCGTCCGGGGAGGGTCGGAGTAGACCAGCGGGGCG
The DNA here is from genome assembly GCA_903862845.1 of uncultured Thermoleophilia bacterium. Lineage (GTDB taxonomy): Bacteria > Actinomycetota > Thermoleophilia > UBA2241 > UBA2241 > CAIXSE01. The sequence goes on along the minus strand of CAIOZS010000237.1, from coordinate 4,454 downwards.
AACAGCAGACGCTCCAGGAACGAGCGTGTCTCGCCGCTCTGGGACCCGAAGTAGACCGGCGTCCCCAGGATGAGCGCCTCGGCTTCCTCTTCGATCTGCCGGAGGACCGGAGTCAGCTCGTCCTTCAGCGCGCAGCGCCCGTTGCTCGGCCCGTCGATGAGCTTGCAGGCAAAGCAGCTCGTGCAACCCTTGAAGTCGAGATCGTAGAGGTGGACAAGCTGCGTGTCGGCTCCCTGCGACGCCGCGCCCTCGAGCGCCTGCGTGAGCAGCTTTGCCGTGTTCCACTTCTTCCTCGGGCCGCCGTTGACACCGATGATTGTCATTGCCGCTGCCTGCTTTCAGGTTAGCCCATGTTCAGGGTGGTTCGATGGTCTGAGCCCGTTCACGGGCACGCCACGGAGGGCGCCGCGCGGCCGGTCAGGAAGGCGCCGACCGACGGCTGAGCGCTCCTGACGTCGACGGTCCTACTCGTCGACGGCGAGGAACGCGCGGATCTTCTCGAGCCAGTCGGGGATCGCGATCTGCTGGGGGCAGAGCGCCTCGCAGTCGTGGCACCGCGTGCAGGACTCGGCGCGCTGCGGCTCCGGCAGCCAGCCGTAGGCGAAGCGCGCCGCCGCCGGCCCGCCGTCGTAGATGATCGCGTCGTTGTAGAGCCCGAGCACCTCGGGGATCGCGACGCCGCTGGGGCACGGCAGGCAGTAGCGGCAGTTCGTACAGTCGATCGGGCTGGCGGCGAGATACACGTCGCGCACCCGGCGGTACGTGTCGATCTCGTCCTCAGTCTGCACGTTGATCGCGACTCGATCGGCGCAGGCGAGGTTCTCCTCGAGCTGCTCCATGCTGCTCATGCCGGAGAGCAGGAACGACACGTCGCTGTGGCTCCAGACCCACTGCAGCGCCCACTCGACCGGGGTGCGCGGCGCTTCGCCGGCGGCTGCGCGCCGCGCGTTGGCGGCGGCCCAGAGCGCGGCGACCGCCTCCGGCGGCCGCCGCGACAGCCGGCCGCCGCGCAGCGGCTCCATGACGATCACGCCGAGCCCTTTGCTCGCGGCGTGCTCCAGCCCGCGGGTGCCCGCCTGGAACTCCTCGTCCATGTAGTTGTACTGGATCTGGCAGAGCTCCCAGAGGTCGGTCGCGTCGACGACCTCTTCGAAGACCGGATACTGGTCGTGGAACGAGAATCCCAGGTGGCCGATGCGGCCGTCGGCCAGGGCTTTCTCGGCCCACTCCAGCACGCCGTATTCGCGCAGCTTGGCGACGCTCCCGGCACGGAGGCCGTGCAGCAGGTAGAAGTCGACCGCGTCGAGCTGCAGGCGCTCGAGCTGCTCGCTGAAGTAGCGCTCGCAGTCGTCGTGCGACTCGAGCTTCCACATGGGCAGCTTGGTCGCCACCTTGAGGCGGCTGCGCAGCTCGGCAAGACCGGCGTCGCCCGGTCCGCACAGGTCTCGCGCCACGACGCGCAGCGCCTGGCCGAGCCAGCGCTCGCTGGCGCCGTCGTGGTAGGGGTAGGCCGTGTCCACGTAGTTGACGCCGGCCTCGACGGCGCGGCGCAGCATGGCGTTGGCGGTCTCGACATCAATGCGCCCGTAGGGGCTCGGCGGCGCGTCGACACCGTCTGCCAGTTGCGGCAACCGCATAGCCCCGAACCCCAACGCCGACGGCCGCAAGTCGATCGCGCCGAAGCTTCGATACTGCATCGTTCTCCTTCCCCACCCTGCCGAGCGGTCCGCGCGCCGCGGACCGTCACCTTGTCAGTGGCTCTTCAGCCTCTCCGAGAGGAGCACGCCGCCCTGGGCCATGTTCTCGAAGGGGTTCCGTGCGAGAGTGGTGACAGTTCAACGGTGATCACGGGTAAAGTGTACCTCCATCGGGATCCTTCGGGTCGGCTCCCGGCTGGTGAGTACGTCCCGGGGGCCTTACCCTCGACGAGGCGCGGCCGCTCGCCCTGGAGCCGGCGAGCGCGTGCGAACGGGACGGGCACGACCCACCGGATCGGTTTTCCGCAGGTTGTAGAAGGCGGGTGGGTCCGCGACGGGAGCGGGCGTCGTTCGGCGCCGCTTCCGCACCTGCCTCAGGGCGCGTACAGCTCGTCGATCTCGCCGGAATACAGGCGCAGGAACTCCCGGCGCCGCAGCTTGAGAGTCTGGGAGAGCTCGCGGCCGATGCGGAACTCCCCGAGCCACAGGCGCATGCGGTGCACGCGCTCGTAGGGCGCGAAGCGGCGGGCGTCGCCACTGATGGCGTTGACCAGAGAGCGGTAGTGCTTGACGATGCGCTCGTCCGCGATGAGGGCCGCGGGCTCGTTCGCGGGCAGCCCCAAGCTGCGGGCGAGCCCCTCGAGGTGAGCGCGGCTCGGCGCCACGAAGGCGGCCACGTAGGGCCGCCCGGCGCCCATCACCACGGCCCTGTCGATCCACTCGCTGGCGCAGAGCTCGTTCTCCAGGTAGGGCGCATTGACGTTCTCGCCGTTCGTGAGGACGAGGGTGTCGTCGACGCGGCCGAGGATGCGCAGGCTGCCGTCGGCGTGCACGAGAGCGAGGTCGCGAGTGTCGAACCAGCCGTCGGCGCTGAGCACCTGGGCCGTGCGCTCCGGGTCCCTGTAGTACCCGCGCATGATGTTGGGTCCGCGGACGTGCAGGCGACCGACGTCGCCGGGGCGGCACGCGCGGCCGTCCTCGCCCGCAAAGCGGTGTTCCACACCGTTGATGACGTGGCCGGTGGTCCGCAACATGCGGCGATGAGGGTCCCTCATGGCGATCACCACGATGGCCTCCGTCATGCCGTAGCCTTCCAGCAGCGGCATACGGGCGGCGTCGAAGAACTCGTCCACTGTGTCGGGCAGGGGGCCGCCGCCGACGAGGGGGAAGCGAAGGCGGCCACCGAGCCCGGCGCGGACCTCGCGAAAGACCAGGTGGTCGGCGAGCGCGTGGAAGGGGGCCAGGGCGACGGCTCTCGCCAGCGCCCACGCGAACGCGCCCGCCCACCGGAGCGGGCCGCGACGCCGCAGGACGGGCTCGCGGCCGGCGAGCAGCCGCCGCGCCGACGCGGACGTCAGCGCGCGGGCCACCAGCCAGCGCACGAGCCGCCGGCGCAGCGGCGTCAGCGCGTCGATCCGGTGAAAGACACCCTTGTACAGCTTGACCCACAGCTCCGGCACGGTCGCCATGACGACCGGGCGCACCGCCCTCAGGTCGCCGCGCAGCGTCATCACGTGGCTGTAGTGCAGGCAGCATCCCTTGCTCAGGTACATGAGCTGTATCTGACGCTCGTACGCGTGCCACGGCTGCAGCAGGGTGAGCACCGGCACGCGCTCGATGTGCAGGAGATTCGGGAGCTCGCGCAGGTTGTGCTCGTAGTTGGCGTGGGTGAGAGCCACGCCTTTGGGGGCGCCGGTCGTGCCTGAGGTGTAGATGATCGTCGCCAGGTCCTCGGGCAGCACCTCCGCGCGCCGCCGCTCGATCTCGCCGGCCGACTCCGGCCACGCCGCCTCGCCGAGTGCCATCAGCTCGGCGAGGGTGTGCAGCGAGCACGCGTCGCCGCCGGGGGGCGAGGCTCCGGCTGCTGCGGCCGGGTCGCCCACTGCGGCCGGGTCGCCCACTGCGACCGGGTCGCCCCCTGCCTGCGGGCCGTCGATGACCACCGCCGCCCGCAGCCCGGGCAGCGCCTCGCGCACCTGCGTCAGCTGCTCCAGATCCTCCAGGATCACCACGGCGGGCTCCGCGTGGCGCAGTATCGCCTCGAGGATGTCGGGCGGCGTGTCTGAGGCGCGGGGTACGTCCACGGCGCCGAGAAAGTGGATCGCGAGGCTGCACACCATCCACTCGGGGCGGTTGTCGCTGATGAGGGCGACGAGCTCTCCGCGGCGCACGTTGAGCGTCCGCGCGAGGGCGAGCGCAAGCACGCTCGCGCGGCGGTCGAGCTCCTCGTAGGTGAACGCGGTGAAGACGCCGTCCACGCGCCTGCTGAGCGCCGGCTCGGCGCCGTACTCGGCGACCCAGCTCGCGAACAGCCGCGGCAGCGTCGTCGCCCCCGCTGTGTCCGGATCCGCTGCCGATGCTCCTGTCATGCGCCCTCTCCGCAGGGGATCGCCGGCCACGCACGGCCGGCTCCCGGCCATTGTCCCTGAGCACGGTCCCCTGTCAACTTGAAGCCCATCGACGGGTCCCCCCGATCTCCCGCGGTCTACTGAGTCCGCTCGTCGGCCGGCCGCGCTCGCGACCTCGATGCCCATAACATGACCACGCGCAAGATCGCTTGAGGAGCTCGGATTCACCGGGAAGGCGTTCACGATCATGTCGAGCGCGGAGGACGCAGCCGGGTCGATCACGTGATAGCGCCCGAGAAGTACGTGCTGAAGGAGACGGGATGCCCTGCAGAAAGAGCAGCCGTCAAGCTCTGGGGCGACTCCTGCCGCGTGGTGTTCGGCGTGACCCAAGGGCAGAGGGGCGGGCTGT
>CAIOZS010000236.1 GCA_903862845.1 uncultured Thermoleophilia bacterium | reverse complement strand
CTTCCGCAACCACGCCCAGCTCGTCGGGCACGGGCGCCGCGCGCTGCGCGCCGACGCGCTGGCCATTGCGGCGGCGGCGCTCGCGGCGGTGGACCCCGCCGCCGCCCTGCGCCGCGCGCTCCGTCTGGACGGCGAGGCGCTCACCGTGACCGCCGCGCGCGGCGGCGAGCCTCAGGTCTTCGACCTGCGCGGGCGCCGCCTCTTCGTGCTCGGCGCCGGCAAGGCGACCATCGGCATGGCTGCAGTCCTCGACGAGCTGCTCGGGCCGCGCATCAGCGACGGCGCGGTGGTCGTGAAGCGCGGTCAGGCGGTGCCGCTCGCCCACATCGAGGTGCTGGAGGCGGCGCACCCGGTGCCCGACGAGGGCAGCCTGCGCGGCGGCCTGCGCCTGCTGGCGATCGCGCAGGCCGCCGCGCCGAACGACCTTCTGCTTGCGCTTGTTACCGGCGGCAGCTCGGCGCTCGCGGTGGCGCCGGCCGAAGGCGTCTCCCTGACTGACAAGGCAGAGACGAACCGCGTGCTCCTCACCTCGGGGGCGGATATCGTCGCCATCAACGACGTGCGCAAGCACATCTCCCGGATCAAGGGGGGGCGGCTGGGCCGCCTCGCGGGCTGCGAGATCGTCAACTTCACGGTGTCGGACGTGGTCGGCGATCCTCTCGACTACGTCACCGATCTCACGGTGACGGACCGCTCCACCTTTGCCGAGGCCCGGGAGGCCTGCGACCGCCTCGACCTGTGGGCGCGGCTGCCGCGTGCCGTCGTCGAGCACCTGCGGCGCGCCGACCCGGCGGAGGAAACCTGCCATCGCCTGGACCGCGTGACCTCTTTCGTCCTCGCCGACGCCGGCGTGATGTGCGCGGCCGCGGTGGCCGCGGCCCGGGCGCTCGGCTACCGGGCGCGGGTGCTGCGTCTCGACCTCGAGGGCGAGAGCGCGGACGCCGGGCGATGGTTCGCGGCTCGGGTCGCGGGCGCGGAGCCCGGTACGGCGCTCGTGGCCGGCGGCGAGGCGACCACGACCCTGGCCCACGGCGCCGCGATGACCGCCGGCGGCGGCCCGAGCCAGGAGGGCGCCCTGGCGGGCGCCCTGGAGCTCGATGCGTCGGAGCCCGGCGCCCGCGAGTCGTGCCTTCTGTACCTGGACTCGGACGGCAGCGACGGGCCCACGGACGCCGCGGGGGCGCTCGTCGACGACGCGACCGCGGCGGCGCTCCATGAAGCCCGCGTGGACGCCGCCGCGGCCCTCGCCGCTCACGCCGCCGGCGCAGCGCTGGCGACGACCGCCGATCTCGTGGTCACCGGTCCCACCGGCACGAACGTCAACGATCTTAAGATCGGGCTGGTCGGAGGCCGGTGACGGAGTCGCATGACCATCCCCCTTCCGTCCGGCTCCGCGCTCAGCCTCGGCATCGACGAGCGGCGAGAAGGCGGACGTGGCGCGCTGCACGCGCCGCAGCCGCGGGAGCCGCCGCAGCGGGGTAGTGCTGCGAGGGAAGACAAGAAAAGTCGGCGGATCCTTGTCTTCCCCCTGGGCGATCGAGCCTGTGGACGGCCGCGGGCCACGCGACAGTCAAGGAATCCTTGTCTTCCCCTTGTGCACTACCCCGCGCCGGGGCCGCCGCGGTCGTCGCGGCCGCCCGCGCCCCCGCCGGGAGCGCTGCCGGCTATGCGCCCGCCGGGCACGCTGCCGGCTATGCGCCCGCCGGGCACGCTGCCGGCTATGCGCCCGCCGGGCACGCTGCCGGCTATGCGCCCGCCGGGCACGCTGCCGGCTATGCGCCCGCCGGGCACGCTGCCGGCTGTGCACCCGCCGGGTGCCCCATTCGTGGCTCACCGGTGCCTGAGCGACGGGGATGGTCATGCGGAGTCTTCGCTGCCGCACCGCGTCGCGGCGTCCGCCGGACCCGTCCTACGCCGGTGAGAGGGCTGACGAGCGTGCGCCCGCCGCACCATGTGCGGCAGCGGCTTCGTTCGACGCCGCGACCGACGCGAATGGGGCAGTGATGTGAGCGCCGACATCGCACTGCTGTCCTGGGCGGCCCGGCCGGCGCTTCTGGAGGCCGCCCGCGAACCGGACCTGCTCATGGCCCTGCTGCCGGCCTACAGAAGCTCCGGCGCGGCCGCTCGCCGCGCCGCCGCCTTCTCGAGCAGCGGCACGCCGAAGCAGAGCAGCAGGGCGAGCCCGCAGGCGACCGCCCCGACCATGTACGCAGCGCTGAACCCCGGCAGCCACCATCCTGTGGTGGCCGCGCTCCCGGCCGCGCCCGCCCCGGCCGCCCCCAACGTCGCCTGCGAGTAGACGGTCTCGAACACGTTCACCCCCAGGAGGAGGCTCAGGGTGTAGAGCGTCCCGAACACGGCCGAGGCGGCGCCCTTGTGCTCCGCCGGCGCCGACTCCAGCACCTGCTTGGCGTTGGCGGCCATGAAGAGCGCGTACACCAGTGCCAGGGCCGTGAGGAAGACGACCGCAGCGGCAAGCCCTGGGGAACCGAGCAGCAGGGCGTAGGCGACGCAGGCCGCTGCCCCCACGCCCATGCCGGTCGCGCAGAGGCGCCCGGGAGCGTAGCGGTCGGCCAGCCGACCGGTGAACGGCGAGAGCACCATGAAGGTGGCGGCGTACACAAGCAGCACCAGCCCCGCACGCCCGGAGCTGAGCCCCTTGGCCAGCTCCAGGTAGAACGGCATGAGGAAGCTGTTGCCGCCCATGAGGATCAGCCCGCAGACGGTGATGGCGTTGGCCAGCAGAAAGCGCCGCTCGCGCAGCAGCGAGCGCGCCACCAGGGGGTCTTTGGCGCGCCGCTGGCGGAGAAGGAAGAGTGCGGTGGCGACCACGCAGAGGCCAAGTAGCGCCACGACCGGCGCCGAGTCCCACCCGGCCTCCTCGCCTAAGGAGAGCGCCGTGATGAACGCGGCCACGGCGAGGAAGCCCAGGGCGGCGCCGCCGTAGTCGAGGCCGCCCAGGCGCCGCTCGCCGCCGCCCTGCGCCGGCACCGAGCGCCAGGCCAGCACCATGGCGACGACGCCGATCGGCAGGTTCACGAAGAAGACCCAGTGCCAGGAGAGCTGCTCGGTGAGGAAGCCGCCCAGCGGCGAGCCCACGGCGATCCCCAGCGCCCCGGCCGTGGCCAGGAGCCCCATGGCGCCGCCGAGGCTGGCGGCGGGCAGGAAGCGGGCGATGACGGTGTACGTCACGATCACGAGGACGGCTCCGCCAACGCCCTGCAGGCAGCGGCAGGCGATGAGCATGCCGAGGCTGGTCGAGAGGCCGCAGAGGAGCGACCCGGTGATGAAGATCGCATACCCGGCGAGGAACAACGTGCGGGCACTGACGCTGTCGGCGATGCGCCCCACGAGCAACATGGAGCCGCAGTTGAAGAGCAGGTAGCCCATGGCCACCCAGGAGGCGGCACTCGTGCCGGCGTGGAAGTGCCGGGCGATGGTGGGCAGGGAGATGCTCACGATGTAGATGTCGAGCCGTGCCATGAAGACGGCCACGGCGACGCTGCCGATGAGCAGCAGGCGGCCGCGCCGGTCGCTGATCGTGCCAGCGGTCACCGGGCGTCGATGACGAACGTGGGGACGATGCTGCCCCCGAGGGCCACGTTCGTGATCTCGGCGGTGCTGATCCTGGTCATGACCGCCGAGTACCCGCCCGGGAAGTGGAAGGGGTCGGTGTCCTCGAAGAAGTTGCGCAGGGGGAAGCCCTCCTCCAGGAGCGGGTACTCTTCGCGAGCCACGTCGATCCTCTCCTGGACCACCCACTCCGCGCCGGCGGCCGCGGCCACGACGCCGTCCCAGGCGGCCTGGTCGCAGGACCACCCGAGCTGCACACCGGCGCCGCCGGCCTCGTGGGCCGGCTTCAGCACCAGGTCGTCCCTATGACTGGAGACGAACTCGAGCAGGTCGATCGACCTGCCTTGCGGATCGCTTGAAGGGCCGTCCCGCAGCACCCGGCCCCACGGCACGTGCGCGCGGATGGCGGCCTGCTCGGCGTGCGTGAAGCCGAAGTCGTGACGCTCGTCGGTGAGGAGGGCGAACAGGTATTTGTGGCTGAGCACCGCGCTGCGGAAGGGGTTCACAAGACAGACCGCGCCCTGCTTCACCGCCTGCAGCAACGGGGCGATCTCGTCGGCGCGGCGCAGGCAATCGCCCAGGTGCATGATCCGGTAGACGAGGTCCACCACGCGGCCGTGGGCGTGGAGCTTGCCGCCGCGGAAGTCCAGATCCTCCGGATGAGCGGCCGTGATCTCGAAACCGACCCGGCCCAGGTCGCCGGCGTTGAGCTCCGTGAAGACGTCCTCGATGCCACCAGGGAAGCTCAGCACGCACATCCGGGGCGTGCCGTGACCACCCTCGCCCTGCCAGACGTGGAGGAAGGTCTGGATCATGCCGAGCTGCACCAGATCGGGGCGCACGTCGTAGTGGTCCTCGAAGTCCGCGTAGAACCCCAGCGTGCGGAAGACCGCCATCAGCCCGTCGTTGACGACGCTCCCCATGGGGATGTCGCCGTTCAGCTCCACAAAGCGCAGGCCGCTCGGGGTGGTGAAGGAGTCGAAGCGCAGGATCGACCGCGGCGCATGGGCGCGAGGCTCCAGGGCGGCGATGCTCGCGAGCCATTCGTCGAAGCCCGCCAGGTGATCGGCGCGCAGCCGCTCGTCCGCCAGCACCGCGTCACGGACCTTGCGGACCGCCGTGGAGAGGTGGGTCACGGCGCGCTGTTCCTGCCCCATCTCGACGGCGGTCACGAAGCGCGGCCGGGCAACTCCGCAGAAGGGCCGGCCCTCGTGCATCAAGCCCCGCTCCTGCTGCAGGCCGAGGAGCGTGTCGGTCACCGCCCCCGGGTCTGAGCACGCGGCGAGCAGGTCGTTCCAGCGCAGGATCGCTTGGCGGCGCTGGTCGTTTTCGCGAAGCTCCTCGTTCATTCGGGCACCTCTCGCTTGAGGCTCGGAGTGGGTCTGATCGAGCTCGACCGGCGCCGCAGCCGCCGGTCAGGGATCTCCCTGGCTGGTGTGCGTTGCGAGGCTCTCTCTGTCAGTCAACGTCGATCGCATCACCTGCGGCCGAAAAGAGGCTGTCTGGCGGACGCGGGCGTTCTGGATTCCGAGGCCCCTCACGCGTCCGCATGAGCAGCCGGGTCCTCCAATGGTGGCAACTTCTGGGGCGGCACCAGGTGCGTGATCCCCAATGAAGACGTTGAGGAGGTGGCCTTCTACCCCTCGTCCTCCAGCGACTCGACAAGATCAGCCTTTCGGCCCTCAAGGGCTTTCAGCTTCTTCTTCAGAGCGGATATCTCCTTCTTGACCCTGCGCAGCTCCGCTTGATTCTTGACCTTCACCAGGTAGGCCTCTCCAAGCTCCTCACCTATGTACTTCTCGAGTTGGCTCCTCACGAGTCTGAGATACGGATTGCCCCATATCGCCCCATCGCGGTACTCGAGCCTGGCCGTCTGAATGCCTTTGATGATGAAGGCCCTGGTTACACCGTATTCGGCCTCGGCCGCCACGTCGCTGAGGGTCGCCCCTTTGCGATTCCATTCGCCGTGCTTCGCCATACGAATCCTTTGTTCACCGCCCGCTCGCGACAGACGAGGGTCGCCCGCGAACAGTTCCAAGACACTACCTCAGCGGGCGCCCTGTCTGGTCGACGCGCCCGTTCGCAGCGCGCTACTCGCGCCCGCTCCGATAGAACGGCCGCCGACGATCATGCGCGACGACGAGCACGCGAATCCGCTCGTCGACCACGGAGTAGAGAACCGCATGCGGGAACCTGTGAACGCGCATCGTGCGGACGCGACCCCGAAGTATCGGACGCGACGCGGGATACTCACGGACGTGCGCGACAGCGCACTCGACCTCATGGACGAAGGCAACGCCGAGTCCGGCACGCTCCATGTTGTAGAAGCCGGCGGCCTCATCGAACTCGGCTCGCGCGTCCTCGTGGAATGTGACGGCCGGGTTCACCCGAGGCGCGCCCTCGCGGAGGAGAAGACCTCGTCCGCCGGGATCGCTCTGGCCGTACCGTTGTCGAGGGCCGCATCGCGGCGCTCGGCCTCCTCGAGCCACAACCTCTCGATCTCGGGCTCGCTGAGGTCATCGAGGCTCACCAGGAGCTCAGAGGCAAGCTCCGCACGCTCCTCAGGCGAGAGTCGGAGCGCCTCCGCCTTGAGCTCATCGCTGGTCATGAGAACACCTCACCCGTGGCGTGACCTTGAGGCCCATTGTACGCTGCGGCGGTGACACCAACCTGGTACGTGTTCCGCTGCGCTGGTGCGAACCAACGCGTTAGGTATCTCCTGCGAGCGCAGCGAGTCTGCCGGATACCTTTGTTGGAACATGACCATCCCCTTCCCTCCGGTTGCGCGTTCAGCCTCCGGATCGACGAGCGGCGAGAAGGCGGACGCGGCGCGGGCGCCGCGGCCGCCGCGGCCGTGCCACCCGCCGCGGTGGGGTAGTGCTGTGAGGGAAGATAAGAAAAGTCGGCGGATCCTTGTCTTCCCCCCGGCAACCGAGCCTGTGGACGGCCGCGGGCGAGGCGACAGTCAAGGAATCCTTGTCTTCCCCTTTCGCACTACCTCGCGCCGGGGCCGCCGGGCAGCGAGATGTGGGCTAATCTCCCCTCAGGAATCGACCTTTCCTTGCCTTCCCCCCCGGCAACGGAGCCTGCGGACGGCCGTGCACCCGTCGGGCGCCCCATTCGTGGCTCACCGGCGCCTGAGCGACGGGGATGGTCCGGTGTTGGAAATGCCGCTCGCTACCTCGGGTTGGCGCAGACGGCCGCGAGAAGCTCGGCGGGATCGAACACGGGAAGCGCCGACCGTGCGAAGTCCTTGCCATTGCGCGTCACGATCGCGGCCGCGCCGACGTTGCATGCCGCCTCATGCAGGACGGCATCCTCGAAGTCCGGGAAGTCCAGGTCGAGCGCGCCCTGGACCACTCCTCGATCCACGCCTGCCACAGCGAAGATCGCGAGGAGCTTACGGAGGTGGTCCATGGCCGCCCGGGTCCCTGCTGCCTTGGATGCCAGGTGGTTGATGGTCGTGGCTGTTGTCGAACCGCACCTTCACGGGTACTTCTCCTCGAGGTGACGCCGATAGTCGCTCTCATCCAAACCGGAGCCGGCGAGCATGCCACGAAGCGAGCGGACCCGGGGCGTGATGGCGACGTCTCTGTCCTGAGCGTCGATCAACGCGAAGAAGTCGGAGACCAGCCGCGAGACCGACTTGCCGGACTCCGCTGAGTGGCGTTTGGCGCTTGCGATGAGCTTGTCATCGAGGCGCAGGCTCGCGGTCCCTCATCAGCACCCACACGGCCCCCGCCGTGGCCACCATGATGCCGGCGCAGAGAAGCATCGAGCCGTGAAAGGCGCCGCTGAACGACGACATCGCGTGGCCGATGGCATCCGGGAGATCGTGCAGACCGGGCTTATGTCCGGTGGTCAGGTAGTTGTCGAGCGCGGTGAGGGTGGCATGGGCGTCGGCCGCGCTCACGCCCTCGGTGCGCAGCCCGCGGACGACGCCGCCGGCCGTCATGCGGTCGAGAAAGAGGATCGTGAGGATCATGCCCAGGGCCGACCCGAGCTGGCCGATGCTGGTCTTGGACGAGGTCACGGCGCCGTAGGCGTCGGCGGGCGCCACGCGCACGATGACCTGCGCCTGCGCGGTCATCATCGCCGCCAGCCCCAGGCCCGCCACCACGGTCCCGGGCAGGATCGCCCAGTACGACGACCCATGGTGGAGCGGTATGAGAGCGGCGTAGCCGACGGCCGCGAGCAGCGGCCCTACCGTCATGACCACGCGCGGGGAGACGCCGGTGGAGAGCCAGCGCCCGGCGAGGAGCCCGCCGGCCGCCAGCCCGCCGAGCCCGCCGATGATGTACGACGGTTGCAAGCCGATCGTGGCGACCAGCACCGAATCCCGCGCGATGTACTGGAGGTGGTCGTTCATGCCCAGCACCATGGCCGCGGCGGTGATGTTGCCGGTGAGGCCCACGAGCACGGCAGCGAGGTAGGGACGCGATCTGAAGATGCGCACGGGGAAGGACGGGTGCCCGCCTCGCAGTTCGATCGCGACCCACCCCGCGAGGAGCGCGACCCCCGCCAGCACGAACAGCCACGTCAGAGGATGGGTGGGCTGACTGGTGGCCTGCGTGAGCCCGGAGATCAGCAGCATCATCCCGGCGCCCAGCACGATCAGGCCTTTGAGGTCGGCGGGACCGGAGCCCACGCGCGGCATCGCCGGGAGCATCGGGGGGACCAGCACGGCGCTCACCAGGCACATCGCCGGGACGACGAGGAACAGCCAGCGCCAGTCCGCGTCCGCCAGCGAGCCGCCGGCGAAGATCGTGACCGTGCAGATGAGCGTCGTGAAGACGCCGAAGAGGCCCAGTGCCCAGCCGAGGCTCTTGCCCGGCGCCAAGGCCTTGACGTAGGCGTACGACCCGGTCGCCATGGCTCCGTAGGCGACCCCGGCGACGATGTGTCCGCCGAGATACGCCGCCCCCGCCGGAGCGAGAAAGACGACTATATTGGCGGCGCCCGCCACCACGAAGGATCCCATGAGGACGCGGCGGCGGCCGAGCCGGTCGGCGGCGACGCCGGCGGCGATCGCGGTCGCCGCGATGGCCAGGCTGATCGCGCTCGCGCAGGCGCCGCGCATGAAGGGGCTGAGCCCGAGATTCGTCGTCGCGTCCACAAGAGCCGACGTGGAGAGGGCGGCGCCGGTGGCCTTGATGGCCCCGATCCAGCCGAGCAGAAGGATGGCCAGCGGGCTCGAGATGGCGATGGAGGCGCCCGCCTCGCCCGTCGTCCCGCCGGCGGCGTGCGCGTGCGGGCTGCTGATGGCCTCTCCTCCTCTCGTGCCGTAGGGCGCCGGGCGGGTCCGACCGGCGCTGGACGCATCCTACGCGCGCGTCAGTTGCGCTGCGCGTGCCACCTCCGCGACGTCGACCCAGCGAGGAGCTCGCCGCCGGCTGCCGGCCGAGCCTACCGGGCCGTCTCGAGCAGCGCCCGCAGCGCATGCCGCAGCGAGCGCATCGTCAGCAGCACCGCCGTAGGCTCGAATCCGCTGTGCCCCAGACATTCGCGGCAGGCGGCGTCGCCGGAGGCGTGCCCATACCGCGACCAGTCGGTCGTCTCGACGAGCTCGCGGTACGTGGGGAGGTAGCCGTCGGCGCGCAGGTAGCAGGGTCGTTGCCAGCCGAGGACAGAGTAGCAGGGGATGGCCCACGTGGTGCAGTCGAAGTCGGCGCGGCCCTCGAGCAGGTCCAGAAACAGCGGGGAGTGATTGATGCGCCAGTGCTTCCTGCGGCCGTCCGCGAAGAGGTCACGGAACAGCTCGCGGGCGTGGCCGGCGCTCAGGAAGTCATCGCTGCTCCCGGCCGCCTCGTGGGCGAAGGCCGGGGCCAGCATCATCGCGTCGACGTGAATCTCGTCGTTGAGCAGGTCGAGGACGGCGCGCAGCGACTCGACCGGTTGCCGCGCATACACGGTCGTGTTGGTCATGACGCTGAAGCCCGCGGCCTTGGCCGCGGCGATGGCGTGGACGGCCGCGTCGAAGACGCCCTCACGGCGCACCGAGGCGTCGTGCTCTTCACGCAGCCCGTCGACGTGCACCACCCACGAGAAATACGGGGATGGCTCGAAGCGGTCCAGGCGCTCCTCGAGCAGAAGCCCGTTGGTGCAGAGATACACGAACCGTCTGCGCCGGAGGAGGGCGCGGACCAGGCGGTCGATCTCGGGATGGAGCAGCGGCTCGCCTCCGGCGATCGAGACCATGGGGGTGCCGCACTCGTCGGCCGCGGCGAGGGCCGTCTCGACCGGCATGAGCTGCCGCCGCACCTCCGCCGGGTGCTGCCGCTTGCCGCACCCGGCGCAGCTCAGGTTGCAGGCGAACAGGGGCTCAAGCTGCATGATGAGGGGGAAGTGCCGGCGCCGGCGCAGCTTCTGCGCGAGCAGATAGGCACCGATCCGGGACTGCTGGCGCAGGGAGACGGGCACGTCAGTCCACTCTTTCGCCCCGCCCGGGGGCGCGAGACAGCTCTGGGGGCAGCGTGAAATGGAACGCCTCCGTCCCCACGCACCGCTCTTCGACCTCCACGCGCCCCAGCCCCGCAAGCGCGGCCACGACCTCGTCTACTAGGCGCTGCGGGGCGGATGCGCCGGCGGTCACCCCGATCCTGGACCGGCCGGCGAGCCAGACGGGGTCGATGGCGGTGTCGTCGTCTATGAGCCTCGCCTCACAACCCTCGCGCTCGGCGATCTCGACAAGCCGGCGCGAGTTGGAGGAGTTGGACGAGCCGATCACGAGCACCAGGTCCGCATCGCGGGCGATCGCCCTGACCGCGTCCTGGCGGTTGGACGTCGCGTAGCAGATGTCGTTGGACGCCGGTCCTTCGAGCTGGGGGAACCGGCCGCGCAGCCGCTCGACGACCTCTCGGACCTCGTCGACGGCCAAGGTCGTCTGCGTGAGGTAGGCGACCGAACAGCGGTCGGGTACGTCCAGACCGTTGACCTCGGCGGGCTCCGTCACCACGACGATCGCGCCCGGGGCCTCGCCGACGGTGCCCACGACCTCGTCGTGTCCCCGGTGGCCGATCAGGACGATCCGGTGCCCTGACGCCGCGAAGCGCCGCGCCTCCTTGTGGACCTTGGCCACCAGCGGGCACGTCGCGTCGATGACCCTGAGACCGAGCTCGTTCGCCTCCTGCCGTACAGCCGGCGAGACGCCGTGGGCTGAGAAGATGCAGAGAGAACCGGGTGGTATCTCCTGAAGGGAGTCGACAAATCGCGCGCCGCGTCCCTGCAGATCGCGGACGACGTGGATGTTGTGGACGATCTGCTTGCGCACGTAGACCGGCGATCCGTACAGGTCAAGGGCACGCTCGACGATCTCGATGGCGCGCTGGGCGCCGGCGCAGAACGAGCGCGGGGACGCGACCAGCACGTGGCGGTCGCCGGCGGCGCGTGCCCAGTCCGTCAACGCTGGCACCGCCCGCCTCAGCGAGCGCCGCGCTTCAAGCAGGCCGCGCGCCGCTGCCAGGGGGTGCCGAAGCCGTGTGGACGGCGTGTCGCCCACGACGCGGAGCACCGCCAAAGGGCGGCCCCCTGCCGCTCCGCTCAGCCAGGCCGACTCCATGTCGACGGCGATCGCGCCGCGGGCCGCAAGACGAACCCGTTGGGAGCCGTGCACGATCCGCGTGGATGAGACGACGTGGCCGGCGTGCACGCGCCTGAGGCCGTGCGTTCGCAGGGCCGCGATGAGCGGCCCGCTCGAGAGGGTGATCGTCTCTCTCGGGCCGCGGCCGTCAGCAGTCACGGCAGTCGCCACCACGACGTCGCCGGGGAGCAGGTCGCGGGTCAGGCCTCCGCAGAGACCCGCGATGGCCACGGCCGCCGCCGGGGTCCGCCTGCCTCGTTCGGCGGCCGCGAGCGCGCGCCGACGCCCCACGCCGGTCGTGGCGATGGTCGCACCGGTCGCGGCGCCGGCGATCGCGGCGCGCTCGACCAGCATCGGGACCAAGAGCAGGAGAGCCGGCCGCGGCCCGCCCGGGCGGCTCACGCCGGCGCCCGGGCGTCGTCCGAGGCACCCCGGCGCCGCACCGAGGCGCCGGAGACGCCCCAGCGAGGGTGATGCCCGTGCACGTACCGGCCGAGCGCCTGGATGGGGAACACCAACCGGTAGAGGTGGTAGTTGATGGAGAAATCGCCGGGGAAGCCCGTACCGGTGTGCTCGGGCTCCTCCCACGTCCCCTCGACGGTCTGCGTGCGGACCAGAAAGTCGATGCCTCGCCGCACCGACGGCCGGCCTTCGGGCTCGGCGGAAAGGAGGGCCAGCAGAGCCCAGGCGGTCTGGGACGCCGTGCTCGTGCCGCGGCCGCTCCAGTGGTCCGGATCGGTGTAGGAACGCATGTCCTCGCCCCAGCCCCCGTCGCGGTTCTGGTGGGCCTCCAGCCACGCGACGGCACGCCGGATGCGCGGGTCGGACGGCGGCACGCCGGCCGCGACGGCGGCGGGGACGACGGCGCCGGTGCCGTAGACGTAGTTCGCTCCCCAGCGTCCGAACCAGCTGCCGTCGGGCTCCTGCGCCGCCTCCAGCCAGTCCAGGGCGCGCCTCACAGACGGTGCAGCGACCCTTCCCTCTCCAGCGAGCATCTCGACGATGTGCGCGGTGACGTCCGCCGATGGTGGATCGATCACTTCGCCGAAGTCGCAGAACGGGAGCTTGGTGACGAGCTCCCGCGTGTTGTCTGCGTCGAAGGCCCCCCAACCGCCGTCCCGGCACTGCAGCGCGAGGACCCACTCCACGCCGCGCCGCGCCGCCGCGCGCAGCTTCGAGCGTTCGCGCGTGTCAAAGCGGCGGAGCGCCATGATGACTTCGGCCGTGTCGTCGATGTCCGGGTAGTTGTCGTTGGCGTGCTCAAAGGCCCAGCCGGCGGCGGGGACACCCGGCCGCCTCACGGCCCAGTCGCCGGCGACCCGCACCTCTTCGCGGAGGAGGAACGCGCCCGCGCGCTCCAGCGCGGGGTGGGGCTCCGGCAGCTCTGCGTCGGAGAGCGCGATGACGGCCAGGGCGGTGTCCCACACCGGCGACTGGCAGGCCTCGAGGCGACGAAAGCCGCCCTCTCGCACGGCGAACCCCTCCAGCCCGTCCAGCGCGGCCTTGACGACCGGGTGGTCCGCGCGGTAGCCGGCGGCGGTCAGCGCCATGATCGAGTACACCCAGGGGGGTTGGATGCCGCCCCACCCGCCGTCGGCCTCCTGGCGCTGCAGGATCCAGTCGACGCAGCGTGCGATGGCTCGGCGGCGAAGCGGTTGCAGGGGACTCCGCTCGTAGACATGGAGGACGCGGTCGAGCCGCTCGAACGCGCGCGACCAGGTGCTCGCATCACCCGAGCCGCGTACCTCGCGTCCCGTGCACAGCTCGTCGAGACCGAAGCCGAGATCGCGCCGCGGCCGGTGCGCGGCAATGACCGTGAGCGGCACCAGGGTCTGGCGCGCCCAGCACGCCCAGTCGTACACGTTGAAGGGGAACCAGCGGGGCAGGTAGATGATCTCCGGAGGTAGCGCCGGCACGTCTTCCCAGGAGCAGACCCCGAAAAGCGCCAGCCACAGCCGCGTGAAAACGCGCGCCTTCTCCACGCCGCCCGCGCCCAGGATGACCTCACGCGCGCGTCGCATGTGCGCGGCGTCGCGCGGGTCGCCGGCGAGGCGCAGCGCCGCATACGCCTCCACGGTCGTGGAGAGGTCTCCGGGTCCGCCGAAGAAGGTGGCCCACGACCCGGTGTCAGACTGGCGCGAACGGATCCAGGCGGCCGTCGGGGCCACGACGTCGTCGTCCATCAGGCAGAGGAAGGCCCGCATGAGGAGGTCCTCGGCCTCCATGGTCACATTCGTCTCGAGCTCCCCCTTCCACCAGCCCTCCGGCTGCTGGAGCGAGAGGAGGTGCTCCACGGCGCGGTCGAGGGCGGTGGCCGCGCCCTTGGACGTGGCAGAGTCGCCGGACGTCATCAGAACCCTCTCTCCACAAGGAAGCGGGCGATGGCGGTCAGATCCGCAGTCGGCCCCGGTCTCAGGTCGCCGCCTGCGAGCACTTCGAGGGCACGCTCGAGGTGACGGCGCGCGAAGGCGTCGCACCACTCACGGCTGCCGGCGGCGTCGAGGGCGGCCATGGCCGCGGCGCTCGCCTTTTCATCGAGGTCCCCGGCGAGGGCCTCCGAGAGGCGGTCGCCCTCGGGTGACCCGAGGGCATACACCACCGGGAGACTCATCTTGCCCTCGCGCAGGTCGCTGGCGGCCGGCTTGCCGGTCATCGCGGGGTCTCCCCAGATGCCGAGCACGTCGTCGACCGCCTGGAAGCAGAGACCCAGGTCGAGCCCGAACGCGCGCAACGCCGCGATCTGGGTCTCCCCGGCACCGCCGAGGAGGGCGCCGAGGGCGCAGGCGCAGGCGAACAGGGCGCCGGTCTTGTGGGCCTCCATGGTGACGGTGCGGTCCACGACGGCCTCACCGCTCTCCGCCAGGCTCATGTCCTCGAGCTGTCCTTCGATCATGAGAGCGGTCGCGCGCGCCATCTCCGCCGCCGCGGCCGTTCCTCCGGCGTGCTCGTCTTCGAGCAGCAGCCGCTGCGCGTGTGCGTGCAGGGCGTCGCCTACGATGACCGCGTGCGCGACGCCCCACTGCGCCCAGACCGTCGTCCTGTGCCGCCTCTGGGTGTCGCCGTCCATGATGTCGTCGTGGATGAGCGAGAAGTTGTGGACGAGCTCGAGCGCGACGGCGCCGGGCAGCGCCGTCTCGGGTGCGGCGCCCACCGCCTCCGCTGCGAGCAGCGTCATGGCCGGGCGGATCACCTTGCCGCCGTGCCCGTGGAGCTCCCGGCCGTCCGCGTCGCGCCAGCCGAGGTGGTAGGCCACCGCCGGCACGCAGCCCGGCGGCAGGCGGTCGACCTCGGCGCGTAGGGCACTCTCGATCAGGGCGCGGTGGCGCAGGAGCGCCTCTGGCTCCGCGCCTGACGCCCCCGACTGGTTGCACGCGGCGCTCACGCCGCGCCTCTCGCGCCCTCATGCGCTTGTGCGCCCAAGGCTTGCCCGGCCGCGCGCAGCCCGCTGCGGACCGCGCTCTCCATCGTGTCCGGCCAGCCCGTGTCGGTGTAGGCGCCGGCCAGGAATAGGCCGGGCAGGGCGGTGCGCGGGCCGGGGCGATGGCGTGCGCTCCCGGGAGCCTGGCGGAACGTCGCGGCCCGGACGCGCGTCACGAGGAACCGCTCGACGCGCGCCTCGCGGGCGGCGGGGAGGAGCTGTGCGAGAGCCGGAAGCAGCAGGTCGCGGAGCTCGGCCACCGGCTCGCGGAGCAGGTCGTTCGCGTCCGAGATCGTCACCGTCAAGTAGCGGCCGCGCTCGAGCCCCGCGTAGCGGCTGCGGTCGAAGGCCCACTGCACTGGAGAATCGAGGGCGGCGACGAACGCGCACGGCATCACTGGCCGGTCGTACACGACGTGCGCGCTGACAATCGCCGAGGCGCCGAGGGCGGTCAGGTCTACGCCGCCAGGGAGAGCGCCCGGCGGAAGCAGGCGAGCGGCCCGGGCCGGCGGGACGGCGAGGATCACAGCGTCTGCACGCGCCGAGCGGTGCCGAGTCGCCACGCGGCAGCCCGAGGCTTCGCCGGCGAGGCTCTGGACCGGCGCCCCCAGGTTCACCGCGACGCCGGCCTCTCTCAAGGCGGTCATGGCCGGCGCCGCGTGGAGTCTGGCCAGAGGCACCGTGGAGGCGCCGATGTCGGCCGCCGCGGTACGGGCGAGCAGGCCGGTCTGAAAGACGCGGGCCGCGAGCAGCAGGCTCGCCTGATCGGCGCGAAGGTTGAGGGTCGACTGACCGATGAGGTTCCACAGCGAGGCGATGGCGCCGGTCGTCTGGCCGTGCGCGGCGAGCCAGGAACCGAACGTCTGGCTGTCGAGCCGCCTGTCCTCGGTCTCGAGACCGCCGAGCTCCACGGCGGTGAGCGCGGCCCGGCCGCGCTCGCTCGGGGTCAGGAACGGGTAGGTCGCCAGCGAGCGCGCGAGGTGGAGGGGCGCCGGCAGACCGTTGCGCCGGAGTCGGCCGCGCCGGCCGTCGCGATGGAGGACGACGATGTCCATGCGCTCCTGCAGTTCCGTGAGGTGGTCCGATCTGAGGCGGCGCAGGAGCCGGCGATAGGCCGAGCAGCAGCGCAAGAACACGTGCTGGCCCGCATCGACCTCGAGGCCGCCGAGGCGTACCGACGAGGCCGCGCCGCCCAGCGAGCGCCGCGATTCGTACAGCGTGACCTCGGCGCCGGCGTCGGCGCAGGCCAGCGCGCTCGTGATGCCGGCAAGGCCGCCGCCGACCACGATCACTGTGCGCGGCAGGCGGCTCGTTTGCGGCACGGGCGGCAGCACCGCTCGTCACACTCCTGCGCCGACGAGCGCGCGCGCCGCCACGAGGAGCTTCTCGGCGGCGGGCAACGAGACTCGACCGCGGAAGATCTCATCCGGGTGGCGTTCGATGCGGTGCAGGAGCCGGTGGTAGATCGCGGCCATGGCGCCGACGCAAGCGGCGCTGCGGCGGTCGAGACGGGGTAGCAGGCGCAGGCCGCGTTCGAACCACTCGTCGGCTCTCGCGGCCTCGAAGCGGATGAGCGCCGCGGCCGCCTCCGACGGCACCCTCAGCCCGTCGGCCGTGAGGCCGAAGCGGTCGAGGTCGGCGGCCGGCAGGTACACGCGACCCATCTCCAAGTCCTCGCGCACGTCACGCACGATGTTCGTGAGCTGGAGTGCGACGCCGAGGTCATCGGCCAGCCGTGCCTCCGCGGTCGTGTCCCGGTCCTCGCCGATCATGAAGACGGCGAGCGACAGGCGCCCGACCGACCCGGCGACGCAACGGCAGTACGGCACGAGATCGTCGACGGTCTGGTAGGTCGCCTCGTCGACGTCCATGCGCACCCCTTGCACAAGACTGTCGAACGCGTCGAGCGGGAGGCGGCAGACGCGCTGGACCTGGCCCAGGGCGGCGGTCACGGGATCGCTCGCCGAGGCGTCGAGCGTCCGCAACGAGTCGCTGACCTCATCGAGCTTCGCCGCCTTCTCGCCGGAGGGCAGTGCTCCGTCGCCGATGTCGTCGATCCGCCGCGCCATAGCGTACACGGCGGCAAGGGCGCGCCGCTTCGTGGTCGGCAGCAGGCGGATTCCGTACCAGAAGTTGCTTGCCTCGCGGCGGGTCACGTCTTCGCAGTAACGGATCGCCGCGGTCTCGGGCAACACGTGACCACCTTGTGCAAGATCCCGCCGCCCCACAGCGATCACCTCCCCTGCGTCGCACTCACGTGCGCAGCAGTTCTCGCGCCGCGGACAACCACCTACGCCCCCGTCCAGCGTGCGCCGACGAGTCGAACGTGGCGTACCCCCTTTGCCGCAGGTCGTCCAGCGCTGCCGAGCCGCCGGCCGCGTAGAGGCGTATCGCGAATCCCAGACGGCCGGGGATGGTCCGATGGAGCGCCCGGCCGCTCTCGAGAAGCCGCCGCGTGCGCGCCGCCTCGAAGGTCATGAGGCGCCTGAAACGGTCGTCGACCACTCCCGTGAGGAGGTCGTCATCGCCGTAGCCGAAGCGGCGCATGTCCTCCGCCGGGAGGTAGATGCGCCCCTTGGCGGCGTCCTCGCCTAAGTCCTGCCAGAGCTCGACCAGCTGGAGGCCGCTGCACACGCGATCGGAGAGTGCGAGGCGCTCCGGCGTGCAGAGCTCCGCCACGCGGAGCACGAGCTCGCCCACCGGCTGCGCGGACAGGCGGCAATAGGCGAGCAGGTCGGCGAACGTCTCGTAGCGGTCGACGACCTGGTCCTGGACGTTGGCCTGTACCAGGCGGTCTAGCGGCGATCTGGGGATGTCGAAACAGCGGACGGTGTACGCCAGGCGCCGCAGGAGCACGTGGGAAGGCGTAGCCCCGGCGTAGATCGTGTCCAGCTGGGCCGACACCGCGGCGAGGAGGCTGAGGCGGTCTCCCGGCGCCTCGTCGCCGATGTCGTCCACCAGGCGGGCGAAGCCATAGATGGCCAGGAGGTGAGGCCTGAGGGCACGCGGGAACAGGCGCGATGCCACGGGAAAGTTCTCAGTCGCGGCCTGCGCCATGATGCCCTGGGCGTCGGTTGACGCGCCGACCAGGAGAAGTTCGCCAGTATCGCTCAGTCCCTGAGGAGGTGTCTCTGCGAGCATGTGCGGCCATCCTATCGTACCGCCGTTCTCCCGGAGCCTCCGTCAGGTGGTCCGCAGCCGCGAGGCCCCACAGGAGGCCGCCGCGGAGGTGCTAGAATCGGTAGCCTAGATGACCGCCGATTTCGTCCATCTCCACGTCCACAGCGAGTACTCGCTGCTCGACGGCGCCTGCCGTGTGAAGAGCCTCGTCCAGAGGGCCAAAGAGCTGGGCATGCCGGCCGTGGCGCTCACCGACCACGGCACGCTGGGCGGCGTCGTCAAGTTCTATCGCGCCGCCCATGACGAGGGCATCAAGCCCATCATCGGCCTCGAGCTCTACATGGCCACCGACCGCAGCTCGCGGACCGGGGTCAAAGAGAAGAACGCGCACCTCACGCTGCTGGCCCGCGACCAGACCGGCTACAAGAACCTCGTCAAGCTCAGCACGCGGGCCTATCTCGAGGGGTACTACTACAAGCCGCGCGCCGACTGGGAGCTGCTCACCGAGCATCACGAGGGCCTGATCGCGCTCACCGGCTGCATGAGCGGGCGCGCCGCCCTGCTCCTCCGCGACGGCGATGATGCGGCCGCCCTGGCCGAGGTGCGGCGCCTCGCCGATCTGCTCGGCCCCGAGAACGTCTACGTCGAGCTCCAGGACGCCGGCCTGGCCGAGCAGCGCGAGCTGCTCCCCAAGCTCGCGCTGCTCGCCGAAAAGGCCGGCCTGCGCACCGTCGCCACTAACGACGTGCACTACCTGCGTCACGACGACAACTTCGCCCACGATGCGCTGCTGTGCATCCAGACGCAGAGCAACCTCGCCGACGAGCACCGCATGCGCTACAGGAGCGACGAGTTCTACCTCAAGTCCGGCGAGGAGATGGAGGAGCGCTTCAGGGACTACCCGGGCGCCTGCGCGGCCACTGTCGAGATCGCCGCGCGCTGCGACGTGAGCCTCGACTTCGGCACGTACCTGCTACCCTCGTACCCTGTACCTGAGGGTAAGACTGAGGGTTCCTATCTGCGCGAGCTCTGCGAGACGGGCATCGTGCGCCGCTACGGCGCCGAGCCGTCCGCCGAGGCGCGCGAGCGCCTCGAGTTCGAGCTCGGCGTCATCGGCGACATGGGCTTCGACGCCTACTTCCTCATCGTCTGGGACTACGTCAAGTTCGCCAAGGACAACGGCATCGGTGTCGGGCCCGGGCGCGGCTCGGCGGCCGGCTCCATCGTGAGCTACTCCCTCGGCATCACCGACATCGACCCGCTCAAGTACGACCTCCTCTTCGAGCGCTTTCTCAACCCGGGGCGCAAGAGCATGCCCGATATCGACATGGATTTCAGCGTGGCCGGCCGCGGGAAGGTCATCGACTACGTCGCCGACAAGTACGGCCGCGACCACGTCGCGCAGATCATCACCTTCGGCACGATGGCGGCGCGGGCGGCCGTGCGCGACGCCGCCCGCGTCATGGGCAAGGCCTACGCCGTCGGCGACAAGATCGCCAAGATGATCCCCGAGCAGGCGCCACCGGCCACGTTCAGTCAGGCGCTGCTCCCCGGCGGCGAGCTCAAGGTCGCCTACGACGCCGACGCGGAGGTCAAGGATGTCGTCGACCTGGCCATGAGCCTTGAGGGCCTCATCCGCAACGACTCCATCCACGCTGCGGCGGTGGTGATCAGCGACCAGCCGCTCACCGAGTACCTGCCGCTGCAGAAGAAGGGCGACGCCGAGCTCGTCACGCAGTTCGACATGAACGACGTCGCCAAGCTCGGCCTCCTCAAGATGGACTTCCTCGGGCTGCGCAACCTGGACGTGATCGAGGACGCGCTCGACATCATCGAGCGGACCGACGGCATCTGCATCGAGATCGACCGGCTGCCGCTCGACGACGAGAAGACGTACAAGATGCTGGCGCGCGGCGACTCCACCGGCGTGTTCCAGTTCGAGAGCCCGGGCATGCGCGACGCGCTGCGCGACGTGCGGCCCACTCAGTTCGAGGACCTTATCGCCATCGTCGCCCTCTACCGCCCGGGGCCGATGCAGTACATCCCCACGTATGCGCGCAACAAGAAGGATCCGGCGTCGGTCGTCTACGACCACGAGGCCCTTCGCCCGATCCTGGAGCCCACGCACGGCGTGACCATCTACCAGGAGCAGTACATGGCCATCGCCCGGCGCGTCGGCGGGTTCACGCCGGCGCAGGCCGACGATCTGCGCAAGGCCATCAGCAAGAAAGACCGCAAGCTTATGGCCACGCTCAAAGAGCCGCTCATGGAGGGCCTCGGCGCCAGCGGCGTGCCGCCGGCCGTGGCCAACAAGCTGTGGGCCAACTTCGAGGCCACCGGCGACTACTCGTTCAACAAGAGCCACGCCGCCTGCTACGCGCTGATCAGCTACCGCACGGCGTGGCTGAAGGCCAACTACCCGGTGGAGTACATGGCGGCGCTCATCAGCAGCGTCATGAACACCAAGGACAAGGTGCCGTTCTACGTGAACCAGTGCCACGAGCTCGGCATCGAGATCTTGCCGCCGGACGTCAACGAGAGCGACGTGGGCTTCACCGTCATCGAGGGCAAGATCCGTTTCGGGCTCAACGCCGTAAAGGGCGTCGGCGTCGGCGCCATCGAGGCGATCATCGCGGCGCGCGCCTCCGGCCCCTTCACCTCCATCTTCGATTTCTGCGCGCGGGTCGACTCGCAGCAGGCCAACAAGCGCGTCCTCGAGGCGCTCATCCGCAGCGGCGCGTTCGACGGCTCCGGCGATCCGCGCCGTGGCATGCTCGAGGCCTTGCCGGTGGCCATGGCCGACGGCGAGCGCCGCCGCAAGGACGCGGCCCAGGGCCAGGGCGGCCTGTTCGACATGGCCGGCGCCGCGGAGCCCGCCGCTCACGAGCCGCAAGTGTCGCGCCGCGAGTTCGACCAGGCGACGCTGCTCAGGCAGGAGAAAGAGGCGCTGGGCCTCTACGTCTCCTCGCACCCGCTCAGAGATCTGCGCGAGCAGCTTCGCGACGAGATCGAGGTGGCGGTGGGCGGGCTCGACGACGCCGTCGACGGAGGCATGCTCTGGACCGGCGGTATCGTTGCCAACGCGCAGAAGAAGGTCAGCAAGAACGGGGGCGTGTGGCTGGCGTTCCGCCTCGAGGACATCGACGGCGGCGTCGAGTGTCGCGCCTGGCCGGCGACCTACGAGCAGTACCGGGATCTGCTCGTCGAAGACGGCATTGTCAAGGTGAAGGGGCGCGTGGAGCGCAAGTCCGAGGGCGAGACCACGCTGATCGCCATCGAGGTCCTGCCGTTCAGCGGCGTCAGCGAGTACCGCCCCCTGACGGTCACCATCGACGCCCGCAGGGTGCGGCCCACGGTGCTCGCCGATCTCAAGCGCATCCTCGGCGACTTTCCCGGCCGGGTTCCGGTGGTATTGCAGATGGTGCGCGACGACGAACGCAAGAAGCTGCGCGTCGGCGACGGTTGGCGGGTCGAGCCCGTGGCCGGCCTGTACGCGGAGCTCAAGGCACTGCTCGGCGAGAGCTGCGTCGGCGTCGGCTGAGGCCGGCGGCGCGGATCCGCGAGAAAGGCGGCCATGATCCCCGAAGGTATGCGCGACGTGCTGCCCCCCGAGTCGGGCGAGCTGCGGGCCATCGAGGCCGCGCTCTGCCGCCGCTTCGAGGCCTATGGCTACGGCGAGGTGCGCACCCCGTGGCTCGAGTACGCCGAGACGCTCGAGGCGGTGGAGGACGACACCCTGGAGGCCGGGTACAGGCTCCGCGACCAGCAGGGTCACGAGCTCATGGCTCGCACGGACATGACGGTGCCGGTGGCGCGGCTGGCGGCCGCCCGGTTCCACGAGAAGCCGCTTCCTCTGCGCCTTTTCTACGTGGCGCCTTCGATCCGTCCCTGGGCGCCGCAGCGCAGCCAGGACGGCGAGTTCGTGCAGGCCGGCGCCGAGCTCCTCGGCCTGCGCTCGGCGGCCGCCGACGCCGAGTGCGTGGTCCTGCTCTGCGACTGTCTCGCCGCGCTCGGGCTGCGCGGGTTCCGCGTGGCTCTGGGGACGGTGGCCTTCTACACGGCGCTGGTCGACTCGCTGGGCCTCGACGATGACCGCGAGAAGTTCCTCGAGGCGCTGGCCGGCCGCGACTACCCCATGCTCGAGAGCATCGCCGGCAACGCCGGCGTGGATCAGAATGCTCTCAAGGTCCTGTGGCGTACTCTTGAGCTCAGCGGTACCCGCGATGCGCTCAGCCAGGTCCGCAAGATGGCCAGCAGCGACGCTATGGACGAGGCCATCCGGCACCTCGTGGAGGTCAGGGACCTTGTCGCGAACGCCGGCTTCGAGGATTCGCTCGCCCTCGATTTCGGCCTCTACCAGGACCTTACCTACTATAGCGGCGTCATCTTCGAGGCCTACGCCCCGGGCGTCGGCCTGCCCATCGCCTCCGGCGGGCGCTACGACGGCCTGCTCGCGCGCTTCGCGTGGGACATCCCCGGGGTCGGCTTCGCCATCGCCCTGGACAGGCTGCACGAGGCGCTCGAGGAGGCCGGCGCCGTGCCCGCTGCCGCTCCGGCCTGTATCGCCTTTGCCGGCGGGCTCGACGAGCCGGCGCGGGCCATGGAACTGCGTCGCGCCGGCTGGGCGGTCGCCGCTCTTCCCGCGGGCGCGCCGGCGCCGCCGCGCCCGCGCCTGCAGCGCAGCGGCGGCTCCTACATCCTCGAGCTCGCCGACGGCAGCGAGGTGAGCGGCAGCTGGCGCGACGTGCTGCGCGCCCTGGGGATCGCGTGAAACTCGGCCTCGCCTACCACGGTGGGCCGCCGCCGGCGCAGCTGCTCGATCTTCTCGAACGGGCCGGCCTGCCCGCGGGCGCCTTGCGCGCCGCGGTCGGCCCGGCGCTGGTGGACGTCGGTGAAGTCACCTGGCTGCTGGCGCCGGGCGCCGACGTGCTCGAGGCCTGCGTCCGCGGAGCCCTCGACGCGGGGATCGCCGGCAAGGACCTGCTTCTCGAGCTGGCTCCCCCGGTGCACGAGCTCCTCGATCTGCGCGTCTGCAACGACGTCCTCGTGTACGCGACGCCGGAGCCGGCCGCCGGAGCCTCCCACCGCGGCCGGCCGCGCGTGGCCACGCGCTACCCCCGCGTGACGCGGCGCCACTTCTCCGTCACCGGGCGGCAGGTCGAGCTCGTGGCCTTCGACGCGGCCGCCCTGGCGCCCGGCCTCGGCATCGCCGACGGCGTCGTCGAGTTGCGCAGCCGGCTCCTCGGCGACGACGGGGGCGCCTCCGCCGGCCGTCCCGCGGGGCTCCATGTGCGCGAGGACGTCGCCGCCTGCAGCGCCCGTCTCGTCGCGGGGCGCGCCGCCCGCGCCCTCGGCGGCGAACGCCTGGCTGAGCTCCTGGACCGCCTGCGGGCGTCCCTGGAAGAGCGATGACGGCCCCGGCGACCGTCGCCCGGGATAGTGTAGGGGCCGTGCAGTTCAATCCCGAGAAGATGTCCGTTGCGGGCCTCAGCCTCCCGGCCGACCTCGTCGCCCGCGCCGGCGAGGCGGTGGGCACCCCATGATCGTCTTCCCGGCAATCGACATCCAGGGCGGCAACGCCGTGCGCCTGCGGCGCGGCGACTTCGACGACGTCACCGTGTTCGGCGACGATCCCGTCTCGCTGGCGCGGCTCTGGCAGGACCAGGGAGCGGAGGCGCTTCACGTCGTCGACCTCGATGCCGCGCGCACCGGCGAGCTCGTCAACGTCGGCGTCGTGGAGCGCATCGTCAAGTCCCTCGACATACCGGTGCAGTACGGCGGCGGCATCCGCAGTGCCAGGAACCTCGCCCTCGTCGCGGGCATCGGCGTCCATTGGGTGGTCATGGGCACGGCGGCCGTGACGGCGCTCGATCTGCTCGACGACTCCTTGAAGTGGCTCGGCGAGCGCCTCGTCGTGGGCCTCGACTGCAGCGACGGCATGGTGACCACGCACGGCTGGCAGCAGCGCTCGCAGATGAGCGCCCTCCACTTTTCCAAGATCCTTGTCGAGCACGGTGTCAAGCGCGTCGTGTACACCGACACGGCCCGCGACGGCATGCTCGGAGGGCCGAACCTCAGCGGCTTGCGCGACCTCGCCGACGCTACAGCGCTCGAGATCGTCCTCTCAGGCGGCATCGGGCTGCTCGACGACCTGCGGCGCCTCAAGAAGCTGGACCTGCCCACTGTTGTCGGGGTGATCATTGGGCGCTCGCTCTACGAGAACGCCTTCACGCTCGCCGACGCGCTGGCCGTGTACGCCGGCTGAGCGTGCGGGGCGGGAGAAGCCGGTGCTCGTGAAGCGCCTCAGCCCGTGCCTCGACGTGCGCGTCGGGCGCGTCGTCAAAGGGACGAGCTGCGTCGCGCTCCGCGAGGCCGGCGATTCGGGCGCCGGGCCGGGCGCCGCAGACGGCCCGGCTTTTCGCTGACGGCCGGCAACGCCGTGGCCCACCCCGCTCTGATCGATCTCGCCGCGCTCGGCGCGGCCGAGGCGAGCGCTGTGGAGCAGCGCATCGCTGCCGCGCGCCTCGTCTGCTTCCCGACCGACACGGTCTACGGCATCGGCGGGGCACTCACGCCGGCGGTCGCCGGCGCGCTGGTAGCGGCCAAGGGTCGCGACCCCGGCAAGCCGCTGCAGGTCGTCTTCGCGTCGCTCGAAGCTCTGGAGACCGCAGTGGCGCTGGCGCCGGAGCTGCGCGCCGCCTGCCGGCGCTTGCTCCCCGGGCCGGTGACACTTCTGGTGCCGTATCCGCGCGACTGGGACTTCCCGCCGCCGGGGGAGGCCGGCGAGGCCTTCGGCCGGCCGGCCGCCGCCACGCTGGGGCTGCGCGTGCCGCAGTGGCCGCCGGCCGCGCGCGTCCTCGCCGGCCTGCGACGGCCGCTGGTCGCCTCCAGCGCCAATCCCGGCGGCGCGCCGCCGCCCGCGTGTCTGGACGAGGTGGACGCGTCTGTGCTGGCGCGCTGCGATCTGGCGCTGGACGCCGGCGCGGTGAGCGGCCGTGCCTCGACCGTCGTAGACTTGAGCCGGTATGCAGAGACCGGCCGCTGGCGCCTGGTGCGCGCCGGCGTGTGGGGGGAAGCCGAGGTCGCCGCAAGGCTGGCCGGCACGCGGAAGGAGCCGCCGTCGCCATGAGAACGCTGCCGTTCTACCAGGTGGACGTGTTCACCGACCGGCCGTTCGCCGGCAACCCGCTGGCCATCTTCCCCGGGGCCGACGGCCTCACGGCCGCGCAGATGCAGGCCATCGCCAGCGAGATGAATCTCTCTGAGACCGCGTTCGTGATGGAGGCGGAGCGCGACGGGGACGTCCGCGTGCGTATCTTCACGCCGGCGCTCGAGCTGCCTTTCGCCGGGCACCCCAGTGTGGGCACCGCCTGGGAGCTCGTGCGGCTGGGGATCGTCGCGGCCGTGGAGCCGGTCACCCGGGTGGTGCTCGAGCTCGGCGTCGGGCCCACCCTGGTCGAGGTCGAGGTGCGCGACGGCGTGCCGCTGGCGGCCACGGTGCACCAGGGGCCGCCGACGTTCGGCGCCCCGGCGCCGCGCGCGCGCGTCGCCGCGCTGCTCGGTCTCTCGGAGGACGATCTCCACCCCGACCTCGAGCCCACCCCTGTGGGTACCGGCCTCACGTATACCATCATCCCGCTGCGCAGCCAGCGCGCCTTGGCTCACCTGGCGCCCAACCTCTCGCTGTTCGACGCCTTCGAGCGCGAGCTCGGCGAGGCCTACCCCTGCGCCTTCACCCGGCAGGAGACTCCGTGGATCGAGGCCCGCGGCCTCTTCCCGCTCTCGGGCATCCCCGAGGATCCGGCCACCGGCAGCGCCGCGGGGCCGCTGGCGGCCTACATGGCGCGCGCCGGGCTGCTCGCGCCGGGCGCGCGGCGCGTCGTGCTCCAGGGGGCAGCCATCAACCGGCCCAGCCTGCTCACGGTCGCCGTCACGGGGGCCGCCGACCACATCGAAGATGTGCTGGTCGGCGGCCCCGTGCAGCCCATCCTGCGGGGGGAGCTGACCCTCGCGGACTGATAGAATCGGAGGTCCGTGACCGCGGCAACCGCCGAGCGAAAGGGAGACTACCGTGAAGATCGCTGCAGGCGCCGACCACGGCGGATACGCCATCAAGGAGGCCGTGGTGCGCGGTCTGCGCTCCCAGGGCCACGAGGTCATCGACGTGGGCACCGATTCGGCCGAGACCTCCGTCGACTATCCCACGTTCGCGCATCGCGTGGCCGCCATGGTGGCCGCCGGCGAGGTCGAGCGCGGCCTGCTGGCCTGCGGCACCGGCCTCGGCGTCTGCATGGCAGCCAACCGTCACGCCGGGGTGCGCGCCGCCGACTGCTTCACGCCTCATCTGGCCGAGATGGCCCGCCGGCACAACGACTCCAACATCCTCTGCCTGGGCGGTCGCCTGCTCAGCGAGGACGAGGCGTGGGCGATCGCCGAGGTGTGGATGAGCACGCCGTTCGAGGGCGGCCGTCATCAGCGGCGCATCGAGCTCATCGAACTGCCGGAAGGCCGGGCGTGAGCCCAGTCGGCCGGGAGTGGCGCCGCGAGCCGCTCTACCACCTCGATCCTGAGCTCAACGAACTGCTACGCAGCGAGCTCATCCGCCAGCAGGAGACGCTCGAGCTCATCGCCAGCGAGAACTTCGCCAGTCGCGCGGTCCTGGAGGCCACGGGCTCGGTGCTCACCAACAAGTACGCCGAGGGCCTGCCTGGAGCGCGGTACTACGGTGGCTGCGAGATCGTCGACCGTGTCGAGCAGCTCGCCATCGACCGCTGCAAGGCGGTGTTCGGCGCCGAGCACGTCAACGTGCAGCCTCATTCGGGCTCCTCGGCCAACCTTGCCGCCCTGTTCGCCCTCCTCGACCCGGGCGATACGCTCATGGGCATGGAGATGACGCACGGCGGTCATCTTACGCACGGGCTCGCGATCAACTACTCGGGACGCACCTACGACGTGGTCCAGTACCACGTCCGTCGCGACACCGAGACCATCGACTACGACGAGGTCAGGGAGCTCGCCCTGGCGCGCCGCCCCAAGCTCATCATCTGCGGCTACAGCTCGTACCCCAGGACCGTCGACTGGGCCGCCTTCCGCGCGATCGCCGACGAGTGCGGCGCGCTGCTGCTCGCCGATATCGCCCATATCGCCGGCCTCATCGCGGCCGGCGTCCATCCGAACCCTGTGCCCTACTGCGACGTGGTCACGAGCACCACGCACAAGACCCTCACCGGCCCGCGCGCCGGCCTCATCATGTGCCGCCAGGAGCACGCCAGGGCGATCGACCGGGCCGTCTTCCCGGGCATGCAGGGCGGGCCGCTCATGCACGTCATCGCCGCCAAGGCGGCCTGCCTCAAGATCGCCCAGAGCGAGCCGTTCCGCCGCTTGCAGCGTCAGGTCGTCGCCAACTGCGCCGCCCTCGCCGAGACGCTCGCCGAGGGCGGCATACGTCTCGTGTCGGGGGGCACCGACGTGCACCTGGCGTTGCTCGATCTGCGCAGCACGGGCCTCAACGGGCTGGAGTGCCAGGAGCTCCTCGAGAGCGTCGGCATCACCGCCAACCGCAACGTCGTGCCGTTCGAGGAAGGCTCCTTCAACGTCGCCAGCGGGCTGCGCGTCGGCTCGCCGGCGGTCACCACCCGCGGGTTCATGGAACCCGACATGCGGCAGACCGGCGAGCTCATGCTCCGGGCGCTCGAGGCGCGCGACAACGACGCGGCTCTGGCCGAGATCCACCATGAGGTCCTCGACCTTCTGGAGCGCTTCCCGCTGTACGAGTTCCTGTGAGCGGGAGCGCCGCAGGCAGCCCCGAGCCGCCGCGCTCGCGGCCGAGCTGGCACGAGTACTTCCTGCAGCTCGCCCGGCAGGCGGCGACTCGCTCCACCTGCCTGCGCCGCCAGGTCGGCGCCGTGCTGGTGCGCGACAAGCGCCTTCTCGCCACCGGCTACAACGGCGCTCCGCGTGGCACGGCTCACTGTCTCGACGTCGGCTGCCTGCGCGCACAGCTCGGCATTCCCTCCGGCGAGCGCCAGGAGCTGTGCCGCGCCATTCACGCGGAACAGAACGCGATCATCCAGGCGGCCGTGCACGGAGTCGCCATCGAGGGCGCCACGCTCTACACGACGCTTCACCCCTGCATCCTCTGTGCCAAGATGCTCATCAACTGCGGAGTCCGCGAGATCCACTATCTCGAGGGGTACCCGGACGAGCTCTCTCGAGAGATGCTCGCCGAGGCAGGCGTCTCGGTGCATCAGGAGACGCTGCCATAGACGGACCACTCCTCTTGGAGAGCCCTTTGCGCACGGCGGTGCTGGGGTTTCTGATCGCCGCCGTCATCGTGTACGTTCTCACCCCGCTCATGGGGCGCCTGGCCCAGCGCACCGGCGCCGTCGACACGCCCAGCGACGACCGCCGCATGCACGTGCTGGCCACGCCCCTGCTCGGCGGGCTGGGCATGTACCTGGGCTGGATGATCCCCGTGCTGATCCTGGTCGACGTCGACCGTTCGGTATGGGGCATCATCGGCGGCGCCACGATCGTCGTGGCCGTCGGCCTGTTCGACGACCTCTACGAGCTCGAACCGATCGTCAAGTTCATCGGCCAGCTTCTGGCCATCAGCGTGGCCATCTACTTCGACATCCGTATCAACCGCATGGGCGTGCCGTTCACCGAGATCATGATCCACTTCCCGACGGTGGTCGCGGTCCTCGTCACGGCGTTCTGGATGGCGATGATCATCAACATGGTGAACTTCATCGACGGCCTCGATGGGCTCGCCGCCGGCGTTTGCGGCATCTCGGCGCTCACTTTCTGCATCATCTCGCTGAGCACCAACTTCCCGGCCGCGGGGGTGATCGCCGCGGTGCTCGCCGGCGCGACCTTCGCCTTCCTGCGCTTCAACTTTCATCCGGCCAGCATCTTCATGGGCGACGCCGGTTCGATGCTGCTCGGGTTCGTCCTCGCCTGCCTCAGCGTGCAGAGCGTGATGAAGGGCACTGCGGCCATCGCCCTCCTCCTGCCGCTGCTGGTGCTCGGCGTGCCGTTCGTCGACCTGTCTCTCATCGTCTGGCGCCGCTGGCGCCGCGGCGTGCCGTTCTACTCGCCCGGTCAGGACCACGTGCACCACGACCTCGTGCTCGTGCACGGGTTCTCGCAGCGCAAGAGCGTCTTGCTGCTCTATAGCTGGTGCATCCTTCTTAGCGGCCTCGCGATCGCCGTGCAGCGCAACAATCTTCCCGCCATGGTCGTGCTCGGCGTCGCCGCCGGCGTGGCTACGGTGTACATGGCGCAGCTGCTCAGCCGCTACCGCTCGCGGCGTCGCGGGCTGCCAGACCCGCTGGCCGCCGGCGTGGGCAACAACCCTGCGGGCGACGGCGACGGCGTTGCAGGCCCCCGGGACGGCAGGTAGAGTGTGACCTTGCAATCACCGGAGGACAGGCGCAGCGACGACAAGAAGGGCTCGTCCACCTCGGCCGAGTCGGTCGCCTTTCTGCTGCTCGGCGGCGTCGTCACCGGCCTCGGCGTCGGAGCCGGCGTCGACTGGCTCGTGAAGACCTTTCCGCTGTTCACGGTGATCGGCGTGTTCGCCGGGTTCGCCCTGGCGCTGTACGCCATCTATCTGGAGACGAAATGAACGCGACGAGGAGGGTCCCATCCCCAGGCAGGCCATAGCACCCTTGGCGCTCGTCGCGGCGACCGTGGTCTGCGTCGTCGTCGCCGCGCTGGCCGGCCGGCCGCTGTGGGCTGCCGCCCTGGGGGCCGGCCTCGTCCTCGTCTACTGGGCCATAGAGGCTCTCACGTGGCGCCGCGCCCGCCGGCGCCGCGATCTCGCGCTGGGCCTCGCCGTCGGCGGCATGGCCTTGCGGCTCGCCGTGGTGCTCGCCGTGCTGGTCGTGGTCGGCGTCCTGGCGCGGCCGGCGTTTGCCACCGCCGCGTTGTCGTTCCTCGCCGGCTTCACCATCTACCTCGGCCTGCGGCCGCTCACGTATGCCGCGCCGCCGCGACCCCCTCACGGGGTGAGAGTCAGATGAAGAAGGGCCTCAAGTGGGTCTGGCTCGTTGTCGTGCTCATCGCTCTCGTCGGGCTCTTCCTCTTGCCGGGCGGCGCCAAGGAGACTGTCAACGTCGCCGGGGAGTTCGACCTCACGCCCATCCTCAAGCTGCCGTCCATAGGCCCTGTCGACCTGTCCATCAACAAGGCCGTCATCTACCTGTGGATCGCGACGGCCGTCATCGTCATCATGGCCATCGTCATCGCCCGCAATCTCAAGCCCGTGCCCGGGCGCTTCCAGGCCGCCGTCGAGGGGCTCTACTCGCTGGCCCGCGACGGTATCGCCCGGTCCGTGATGAAGAGCGGCGTCGACACCTGGTTCCCGTACATCGGCGCCGTGTTCTTCTTCGTCCTCATCAACAACCTCATCGGGCTCATCCCGCTGCCGCTCGGCGAGCACCATCAGCTCAGCTTCTACACCGCCACCGCGAACCTGTATGTCACGATCACGCTCGCCCTGTTCACCTTCGTGTTCACCCACTACGCGGGCATCAACAAGTACGGGGTGCGCAAGTACGTGGGGAGCTGGATGCCTTCCGGCGCGCCACCCGTGCTCAAGCAGTTCATCTTCGTGATCCACGCGGTCAGCGAATTCTTTCGGCTGGTGTCGCTCTCCGTGCGACTCTTCGCCAACATGGTGGCGGGTCACGCCATCCTCGCGGTCTTCTTCGCCATGGCGCTCATCTTTCAGAGCTACCTCATCGCCGCCGCCCTCCAGGGCGCCTCAGTGCTCATTTACCTGTTCGAGATCTTCGTGGCCGTCATCCAGGCCTTCATCTTCGCCATCCTCTCCGCCGTGTACATCGGCGGGGCGCTGGACTCGGAACATTGAACCCTTCATGAAGCATCTCACCCCCCAGGAGGACACGGAATGAATCCCCACGCTTACGCGGAACTTGGCGCCGGTCTGGCCATGGGCCTGGGCGCCATCGGCCCGGGCATCGGCCTCGGCATCCTCATCGGCAAGGCGCTCGAGAGCATTGCCCGGCAGCCGGAAGTGGCGGGCGACATTCGCACCAACATGTTCATCGGCATCGGCGTCACCGAGGCCGTGGCTCTCTACGCGTTCGTCGTGGCGCTCATCCTCGTCTTCGTGGCCAAGTGACCCACTCGAGGCCTGACCGCATGGAAGGACTGAGAACGCCATGCTGAACACCGAATGGGGTCTGATGGTCTGGACCCTCATCACGTTCTCGATCGCCGTGTACGTGCTCGTGCGCTTTGCTTTCCGGCCCATCCAGCGACTCCTCGACGCACGCCGCCAGACGGTGCAGGAGAGCATCGACGTGGCCGAGGAGACGCGCGCCGAGGCGCATCGCCTTCTCGATGAGTACAAGGCGACGCTCGCCAAGGTGCGCAGCGAGGCCGAGGAGATCCTCGAGCGCTCGCGCACCACCGGCGAGCACGCCAAGGCCGAGATCATGGCCGAAGCCAAGGCCCAGTCCGCGCGCGTGCTCGCCGAGGCTCACGAGCAGATCGAGCGCGACACGCGCGCCGCCGTCCGCGAGCTCAAGGGCCAGATCGCCGAGCTCACGGCGCTGGCCACCGAGAAGGTCGCCGCCGGCAGCCTCACCGCCGCCGATCAGCAGCGCCTCATCGACGAAGCGCTCGCGGAGCTCAACGTCGATCAGCTGGGGATGGAGAACTAGCTTTGGCCGAAGAGAACGTCGCGCGCGTATATGCGCGGGCCCTGTTCGGCGCGGCCCAGGATGCTCGGGCCGTCGCGCCGGTGGGCCGCGACCTGGGCGACTTCGTCGCCGCCCTCGCGGCCTCGGCGTCGCTGCGCGACGTGCTCGCCGACCCTCAGGTCGACACCTCCGCGAAGCAGCGCATCCTCGTCGAGATCACGCGCGGCGGCCAGCCGCTGGTGGCCAACACCCTCCAGCTCCTGCTCGAACGCGGCCGCTTCGGCCTCGTCGCCGAGCTGCGCGAGGCTTATGAAGCGCTGGCCGCCTCCGAGGCGGACCTCGTCAAGGTCGAGGTCACGTCCGCGATCGTCCTCAGCGCGGCCGTCCGCGAGAAGATCACCGCGCGGGTCGCGGAGGCCGCCGGCCGCCGGGTCGAGCTCGCGGCGCGCGTCGACCCGGACATCATCGGCGGCCTCGTGCTGCGCGTCGGCGACGTGATCGTCGACGGCAGCGTGAAGGCCCGCATCCGCCAGCTGCGCCGCCGGCTGGCTTCCGCAGAACTGAGAGGTGACGTGCAGTGAAGCTGCGCCCGGAAGAGATCGCCTCGGTCCTCAAGTCGCAGATCGAGAACTATCAGGCAGAAGTAGAGGTCGACGAGGTCGGGACCGTCCTCGAAGTCGGCGACGGCATCGCCCGCATCTACGGCCTGCGCAATTGTCTGGCCATGGAGATGCTCGAGCTGCCCCACAACGTCACCGGGCTGGCCCTCAACCTCGAAGAAGAGAATGTCGGCGCCGTGCTGCTCGGCGAGGACACCCTCATCAAGGAGGGCGACCTGGTCAAGCGCACCGGCCGCGTGCTGCAGGTGCCGGTCGGCGAGGCCATGGTCGGCCGCGTGGTCGACCCACTGGGCCGCCCGCTCGACGACAAGGGTCCCATCGAGACCACCGCGTTCCGCCCGGTCGAGTTCAAGGCCCCGGGCGTGGTCGAGCGGCAGCCGGTCAAGGAGCCGCTGCAGACCGGCCTCAAGGCCATCGACGCGATGATCCCTATCGGCCGCGGCCAGCGCGAGCTCATCATCGGCGACCGCCAGACCGGCAAGACATCGATCATCGTCGACACCATCATCAACCAGAAGGGTCAGGACGAGATCTGCATCTATGTGGCCATCGGCCAGAAGGCCTCCACGGTGATGCAGGTCCTGCGCAAGCTCGAAGAATACGGCGCCATGGAGTACACCATCATCGTGGCCGCCACCGCCTCGGCCTCGGCGCCCCTCAAGTTCCTGGCGCCCTATGCGGGCGCGGCCATGGGTGAGTTCTTCCTCTACAGCGGCCGCCACGCCGTATGCTTCTATGACGACCTCTCCAAGCAGGCCGACGCCTACCGCCAGATGTCGCTCCTGCTGCGCCGGCCGCCGGGCCGCGAAGCGTTTCCCGGCGACGTCTTTTATCTGCACTCGCGCCTGCTCGAGCGCGCCGTCAAGCTGAGCGACGAGCTCGGCGGCGGATCGCTCACCGCCATCCCGGTCATCGAGACCCAGGCGGGCGACGTGTCGGCGTACATCCCCACCAACGTCATCTCCATCACCGACGGGCAGATCTTCCTGCAGAGCGACCTGTTCTACAGCGGCGTGCGGCCGGCGGTGAACATCGGCATCTCGGTGAGCCGCGTGGGCGGCAACGCCCAGATCAAGGCCATGAAGCAGGTCGCCGGCCGTCTGCGCATCGACCTCGCCCAGTACCGCGAGCTGCAGGCCTTTGCCCAGTTCGGCTCCGACCTCGACGAGTCCACGAAGCGCACGCTCGCCCGCGGCGAGCGCATGATCGAGGTCCTCAACCAGGGGCGCTTCGATCCCATGCCGGTCGAGGAGCAGGTCGCCGTGATCTTCGCCGGCAACCAGGGCTACATCGACGACCTCGAGGTGCCTCGCGTCGCGGCGTTCTGCGAAGGCCTGCGCGAGTACCTGCGCAGCCAGAACGCCGAGCTGCTCGCGGCGATCCACAGCGAGAAGGTCCTGTCGCCCGAGAACGAGGCGCTGCTCCGCGGCGCGATCTCCGCGTATCACAACTCCTTCGCCCCCGAATCGGCCGCCGCCGATCTGGCGCTCGCGGAGGCGGAGGCCTGACGTGGCCAGTCTGCGCGATATCCGCCGGCGCATCGCGTCGGTCCACAACACGCGCAAGATCACCAAGGCCATGGAGATGGTGGCCGCCGCGAAGCTGCGCCGCAACCAGTCGCGCATCGAAGCGTTTCGGCCGTACGCCGCCGACATGATCGAGATGATGGTCGACCTCGCCACGTACTCCGAAGAGACCCGCCGGTTCGCGCTCATGCAAGAGCGCGCCGAGATCCGCACGGTCGCCGTGGTCGCCATGACCGGCGACCGTGGCCTGGCCGGCGCCTTCAACGCCAACGTGGTGCGCAAGGCCATGGAGATCGAGCGCGGCCTGCGCGAGGACGGCGTCGAGACGCGGCTCATCGTCGTGGGCCGCAAGGGCATCGGCACCCTCACCTTCCGCGGGTGCCGCCTCGAACGCAGCTGGCAGGGTCTCAGCGACCGGCCCGAGTACCACGACGCGCGGGCCATCGCCAAGTACCTCATCGACCTGTACGTGGGCGGCAAGGTCGACCGCGTGCGGCTCGTCTACAACCATTTCACCTCGCCGATCGAGCAGACGCTCCTCGACGACGTCATCCTCCCGGTGCCGCGCGAGGCCGTCACCGGCGAGGCCCGGAACTTCGGACCCGTCACCTATCTGTTCGAGCCCGAAGCCAACGTCATCCTGGAAAGCCTGCTGCCGGCATACGTGGAGATCGCCGTCTACCGCTCGCTGCTCGAATCGAGCGCCAGCGAGCAGGGAGCGCGGATGACGGCTATGCGCAATGCCAGCGACAGCGCCGAGGAGATGCTCGAATCACTCACGCTGGCGCTCAATCGCGCCCGCCAGGCGGCCATCACGCAAGAGATCCTCGAGGTCGTGGCCGGCGCCGAGGCCCTCGGGTGACCGGGGCCACGCGGCCGCCGCACACCACCCACGCAGAGCGGAGTTGAGGCAATGAACAAAGGCAAAGTCGTCCAGGTCATCGGGCCGGTCATCGACGTCCGCTTCCCGGACGAGATCCCGGCCATCTACAACGCCCTCACGGTCGGCATCGACAGCGGTGACGGCCAGCTCAAGCAGGTCGTGTGCGAGGTGCAGCAGCACCTCGGCGACGACAAGGTCCGGGCCGTCGCCATGGATTCCACCGACGGTCTCGCGCGCGGCACCGAGGTCATCGACACCGGCGTGGCCATGACCGTGCCCGTCGGCGAGCAGACGCTCGGCCGCCTTATCAACGTGACCGGCGACACCATCGACCACGGCGAGCCACTCGTCGACGTGGAGCGCTGGCCGATCCATCGGCCGGCTCCCGATTTCGAGTCGCTCGACCCGACCGACGAGGTCTTCGAGACCGGCATCAAGGTCGTCGACCTCGTCGCGCCGTACGTGAAGGGCGGCAAGATCGGCCTCTTCGGCGGCGCCGGCGTGGGCAAGACCGTGATCGTGCAGGAGCTCATCCGCAACATCGCCGCGGAGCACGGTGGCCTCTCCGTGTTCTGCGGGGTCGGCGAGCGCACCCGCGAGGGCAACGACCTGTGGCTCGACATGAAGGAGTCGGGGGTCATCGAAAAGACGGCGCTCATCTTCGGCCAGATGAACGAGCCGCCGGGGGCGCGCCTGCGCGTCGGCCTGGCCGGGCTCACCGTGGCGGAGTATTTCCGCGAGATGGGCGGCCAGGACGTGCTGCTCTTCATCGACAACATCTTCCGTTTCGTGCAGGCAGGCTCCGAGGTCTCCGCTCTCCTCGGGCGCATGCCGAGCGCCGTGGGCTACCAGCCCACCCTGGCCAACGAGATGGGCGAGCTGCAGGAGCGCATCACCTCCACCAAGCGCGGCTCGGTCACCTCGGTGCAGGCCATCTACGTGCCGGCCGACGACCTCACCGACCCGGCGCCGGCGGCCACCTTCGCCCATCTCGACGCTACCACGGTGCTCTCCCGTGACATCGTCGAGAAAGGCATCTACCCCGCCGTCGACCCGCTCGATTCGAGCTCCCGCATCCTGACGCGCGACGCCGTCGGCAACGAGCACTACGAGGTCGCCACGCGCGTTCAGGAGATCCTGCAGCGCTACCGGGAGCTGCAGGACATCATCGCCATCCTCGGCATGGACGAGCTCTCCGACGAGGATAAGGTCATCGTGCAGCGCGCCCGCAAGATCGAGCGCTTCCTGTCGCAGCCGTTCCACGTGGCCGAGCAGTTCACCGGTATCCCCGGCAAGTACGTGCCGCTGGCCGACACGGTGCGCGGCTTCAAGGACCTCGTCGACGGCAAGTGCGACGACCTGCCCGAACAGGCCTTCTTCATGGTCGGCGGCATCGAGGAAGCCGCCGAGCAGGCGCGGCAGCTCGCCGGCCGCGACGCGGCCGGCTGAGAGGGCTCCCGTGGCTGACGAACGCGTGCTGCACGTTGAGGTCGTCACACCGGACGGCGAGGTGTTCTCCCAGGACGTCGCCATGGTCGTGCTGCCCGGCATCGAGGGCGAGCTCGGCATCCTGGCTCGCCATCAGCCCCTGGTCACGCTCCTCGGCGTCGGCGAGACGCGCATCCGCGCCCTCGACGGCACCTGGGAGTACATCGCCACCGGCATCGGCTACGCCCAGGTCCTGTTCGACAAGGTGCTTGTCGTGACCGACCACGGTGAGCCTGCCGGCAGGATCGACGTGAGCCGCGCCGAGGTGGCGCAGCGGCGCGCCCGCGAGCGCATGCAGGAGCGTCACGATCCCGGCGCGCAGGCCGAGGTCGACTATTTCCGCGCCGAGCAGGCGCTGAGGCGCGCCGAGAACCGGTTGCACGTGGCCGGGCACTCCCGCTGAGCGCCGCCCTCGTTCGCCGACACGCGCTATACTCATGACGGTCTGATGGACGGTCCAATCGCACACGACGCGCGCCTGAGGCTGCGCGGCGGCCGCCGTCTGGAGGGGACAATCGTGCTCTCGGGCGCCAAGAACTCGGCGCTCAAGCTGCTCGCCGCCAGTCTGCT
Organism: uncultured Thermoleophilia bacterium; assembly: GCA_903862845.1. Lineage (GTDB taxonomy): Bacteria > Actinomycetota > Thermoleophilia > UBA2241 > UBA2241 > CAIXSE01. The sequence goes on along the minus strand of CAIOZS010000236.1, from coordinate 14,520 downwards.
CACCGACGAGCCCTGCACCATCCGCCGCGTGCCCCGCATCACCGACGTCGCCACCATGGTGGCGATGTTGCGCGCCCTCGGCGCGGACGTGGAGCACGCCGGCGACGCGCTGCGCGTGCACGCCGGCGCCGCGCTGAACGGCTGCGCGCCCTACGAGCTCGTGCGCACCATGCGCGCCAGCATCATCGTCATGGGCCCTCTGGTGGCGCGTCTCGGCGAAGCCACCATCGCCATGCCCGGCGGCTGCAACATCGGGCCGCGGCGCATCGACTTTCACATCCGCGGCCTCGAGAAGCTCGGGGCGACCGTCGAGATCAACCACGGCTTCATCAAGATCCACAGCTCGCAGCTCAAGGCCGCGGTCGTCCCGCTCGACTACCCCAGCGTGGGCGCCACCGAGAACCTCCTCATGGCCGCCACGGCGGCCGACGGTGAGACGGTCATCGAGAATGCCGCGCGAGAGCCCGAGATCATCGATCTCTGCGACTTTCTGCGGGGCATGGGGGCCGTGATCGAGGGCGCGGGCAGCAGTACCATCCACATCGAAGGTGGTCACGCGCTGCACGGCGTCGACCACGAGGTCGTGGCTGATCGCATCGAGGCGGGCACGTACCTCATCATGGGCGTGGCCACGGGCGGGGAGGTCACCACGAAGGGCCTCGACCCCATGCACCTCGAGCTCTTCCTGGGCAAACTGAGAGGCATGGGCGTAGACGTGCGCGTGGCCGACCGGTCGATCACCGTGCGCCGCGACGGTCCGCTCGCCCCCATTGATATCTCGACCCTGCCTCATCCGGGCTTCGCCACCGACCTGCAGGCGCAGATGATGGCGCTCCTGTCGCTGGCGGAAGGGACATCGATCGTCACCGAGAACGTGTTCGAGAACCGCTTCGTGGTGGTCGACGAGCTCAACCGTCTGGGCGCCGGCATCAGCACCAGCGGTCACCATGCCATCGTCGAAGGGCCGCGCGCTCTGAGCGGCTCGGTCGTGGAGGCGCCCGATCTGCGCGGGGGCGCCGCGCTGGTCACGGCGGGCCTGGTGGCCGAGGGCGTCACCGACGTCGGCGCGGTGCATCACATCGACCGCGGCTACGAGGATCTCGCGGGCAAGCTGGCGGCGCTCGGCGCGGACGTGACGCGCGTCGGCGAGGGCCCGCGAACCGGCGAAGGGCCGCCGTCGTCTCTCAGCTCGTACGATGAGGCGTCGCCCGGCGTCCGGGCGGGCGCCGGCGGCGGAGGGACATGAGCGAGTATCGCGTCTACAAGACCGGCGAGCCCGAGCCGCTCAGGGTGGCGGGCGCCGCGGCGCCCGAGTCATTGGCCGCGCCGCGCCGCTCCGCGCGCCCGGAGACGTCTGGGTCCGGCGCCGGGCTCCGCACCCTCGTCATCTGGGCGGCCGTCGCCGTAGCCGCCGCGATCGCGGCGGCGCTCTTCTGGTTCTACGGCCGTGACATGCTCGGCAACTCCCGCGCCGCCTTCGACCTCGCGAGGCTATCGGGCAAGGTCCCGGGCTGGGCCATGGTCGGCGCCCCCGTGATCGCGGTGGCCGTCGTCGCGGCCGTGACCGCGTATCTCGCCTTCGGTCGCCACCTCGCCGTGAAGCTCATCGGCGTCGCGGTGGTGGTGGCCGCTCTCGCGGCTCCCGGTCTCGCCCTGGGGTGGGCCAACGGCACTGTGAACACGGTCAGCCACCGCAGCGCCGCAGTGCAGGCGACCGTCACCCAGACGCAGAAAGAGCTCCGCCCGGCCTTGCCCGGCAAGCCGATGAACATCCTGCTCATCGGCTCCGACAAGTCCGGCCCCGACGACCCGGGGCGTTCGGACACGCAGATCCTCGTACGCCTGGACCCCCAGACGAAGAGCATCTCGATGTTCTCCGTGCCGCGTGACCTGCGCGTGCTGATCCCGGACCACGGCTACGACAAGATGAACACGGCGTACGCCTACGGCGGGCCGGCGCTCGCCGTCAAGACGTTCAGCGCGCTTACGGGCCTGCCCATCAACCACTTCGTCGAGATCAACTTCGCCGGCTTCTGGCACGTCGTCAACATCCTCGGCGGCGTCTACATCCCCATCGACCACCGCTACTACGTGCCCGAGAGCGCCGACTACAAGTCGATCGACATCCAGCCCGGCTACCAGCTCATTCGCGGCCACGACGCCCTCGATTTCGTGCGCTACCGCCACGACCAGCTCGGCGACTTCACGCGCATGCAGCGTCAACAGCTCTTCCTCAAGGAGATGCAGCGTCAGTCGGGCCGCTGGAGCAAGGACTGGAGCAAGGTCCTCAAGCTCATCAAGGCCATCACCAGCCAGACGACCTCCGACATCGATTCGCTCAAGCGCCTGCAGCCGCTCGTCGAGCTCATCTTCCAGGTGAACACCTCCAAGGTGTACACGGTGCACCTTGAGGGGTCCACGCCGATGATCGGCGGCGTCTCCTATGTGGTCCCGACGCAGGCCGAGATCGACCAGGCCGTGGCCGAGTTCACGCATCCCACGCAGGCGCCCATTGCGGTCACGGGGCTCAAGCTGGGCAAGAAGATGTACCCGGTGACGGTGTATAACGGCAGCGGGATCCCAGGGCTGTCCACGAGCGCGGCCAGCCAGCTTGCCGCCCTCGGCTACCGCGCCGAGGCCGGCGCCGACGCCCCCGAGTTCCCCGGCAAGGTCACGATCGTCTACGCGCCCAAGAGCCTGTCGGCTCCGGCCCAGCTCATCGGCGAGATGTTCTGGCCTTCCGACGTGCGCCTCGTCGACCGCGCCCCCGGCGTCGCCGACGGCATCAGTGTCTTCGTCACCTCGTCGTTCGGGGGCACGCTCGCCGTGCCGCAGGACGCGCAGCAGCCGCAGCAGACGCTGCAGAAGGACCAGCGCTACGACGCCGCCGCCTGGAAGGCCTTTGCCGCGAAGACGCCGCTGCACCTCGAGATGCCCACGGCGTGGTCGCCGGGGTTCACGTACGATGAGTTCCGCGCCTACGGCATCAAGACCACGGACGGCAAGCGTAGCGCGGCGGCCGTGGCCGTGGTCGCCACGCCGATGGGCGGCTACTGGAGCATCCAGGCGATGCGCTGGATGGACCCTCCGGCGATCCAGAATCCCAACAGCACCCAGGTCGTCGCCGGCCAGGAGTACATGCTCTTCTACCAGGCCGATCACCTCCACATGGTGGCCTGGAAGCGCCACGGCACGCTCTACTGGGTGCTCAACACGCTCGACAATCAGCTGTCAAACGACCTCATGATGGGTCTCGCGACCTCGTTCAAGCCCGTGAAGTGAAGCTCCTGCGCGCAGTGTTCGGGCGCCTCGACCCGTGGGCCGCCCTGCTGCTCGGCGTGCTTCTCGCCCTGGGCGTCATCATCTTGCTTGCCACGCCCGGGCCCTGGCACAAGGTCGTGGGCCGGGCCTCGCCGGCGCCGCTGGTGCCCGCCGAGCCGACCGACGTCGCGGTGTTCGCCCTCGGCGGCGGCGGCGGCACCTGCAGCGCCATCGCGTGGCTGCACGTCGACCATGCTCGTCCGGCTCTCACCGCCGTGGTCCTCGCGCCCGAGACACAGGGGTTCGTCCCCGGGGCTGGGTTCACGCCGCTGCGGCGCATCGTGGACGAGGTCGGGCCGGGCGTCGCCGCGGCGGCCGCGGGGGAGGCTCTGGACGTTCACATGGACGCCTGGATCGCCCTCGACAAACAAGCCCTGAGCCTTGCCCTGGCGCCGCACGCGCCGGCCGGCGCGGCGCGCGGTGCCCTGCTGCAGTACACGCGCGCTCAGGCGGCCTGGGAGGGACGCGGAACGGCCCGTCGCGTGTGGGCCACCCAGTACCAGGCGCTGGGCTCCACGCTCGCGCGTCTGCCGTTCGAGAACATCAACGTTGTGGCCTTCTCCAACTACGTGCTCGGCTGGGGACATGTGCAGAGCGATCTCAACCTGCAGGGCGCCACCTCGCTGGCCGCGACGCTCGGGGAGCTGCTGCCCACGGATGTCGACGTGCGCGGGCTGGCGGCCATCGTCGAGACTTGCCGCCGCGCCGAAGCGTGGCGCGTCGATCGCAGCGCTCTGGAGCCGCTGCGCCAGTCGCTGGCCTTCGGGCTCACTCCGCCGGTCACCGGCACGAGCGTCACGCGGCGGCCGCGACCGGCCCGCGTGCTGGTCGTGCTGCCGGGGCCGAGCTACCGCTCCGCCTCCGCGTACGTGAACGAGGTGCGCCGGCGCCTGCGGCGCTCGGCCGGCGCGCCCGTGGCCGTGCGCGCCGTCAGGGCTCCGCGCTGGGACGGTCTCGTGGCGCGGACCACCGCCGCGGCCGAGTCGTGGCGTCCGCTGGCCGTGCTCGTCGCTCCGCCCGCCGGGATCGGGTACGCGGAGACGGCGACTGCCGCGGCCGCCGCGCTGCGCCGCCTCGGGGAGACGCTGCGCAAGGCCGGTCAGCCGGCGGTGCTGAGCGGCCCGCTGCCCGTGGAGACCACGACGACGGCCGCGCCGGCGACGCCGCCCGCCAGCGCCGCGCCCGCCACGGACGTGCTCGCCGTGGCGATCCGCGCGGCCGGCCAGCCGATCTCACCGCTGGACGCTGCCGGCGAACCGCCGGCGGGCGTGCAGGGCGCGGCGTGGAACCTCGCTGCCAGGCTGACGACGGCGGCCAGAGCCAACGTGGCGACGCTCGTCCGCGCCTGCTGGCCCGCGGCGCTGGCGCCGCGCCTCGCCTCCACGCGCCTCGGCTTCTCGTTTGCGGCTCGGCGCCGCACCACGGTCGGCGTCGCGGCTGCGACGCAGGGCGCGGCGGCGACGGGCGCGGTGCTCGCGCATCTGCACACGTGGGGGTACCTGACGAAGAGTATGCCGGCGACCGGCTGGACGCCGCTGCGCCCTGGTCGCGGCGTGTACTACCGCGCAGGGATGCATCGCGCCGCGCTGGCGCTCGCCGGCGACCTCGGCCTGCCGGCGGCCGCCGTGCTGCAAGACGAGAGCGCGCCTGCGGCGCTCACCTTCAGCTTCGACTGATGAACAAGAGCGTTGACGGCGGCGCCGGGCGTGCTTCGCCGCCGCCTCGCCGCCCGCCCGCAGCGCAGCCGGGTCGGCACGTCCTCTGGTCAGCCGCCGCCTTCCTGCTCGCGCGCCCAGAGGTACTGGCCCATTGAGCAGTGCTCGCGAAAGCCGAGCCGGCGGTACAACGGGAGCCCGGCCGCGGTGGCGTGCAGAATGCCGACGCGGTAGCCGTCGCGCGCCGCATCTCGCAGCGGCCGCACGGTCATGACGGCGCCGATGCCCCGGCGCCGCGCCGCGGGGACTGTCGCGACGTCGTAGATGCCGGCGACCCCAGCGCCCAGAAACAGCGTGGCGGTCGCCACCGGCTCGCCCTCGAGGCGGCCCAGGTAGTGGCGCAGCGGCGCCCGCGGTTCGAGGCCGAGGCTGATCACGCAGTCGTAGTAGGTCTCGCCGAACGAAGCCGGCATCTCGTAGCCGGCGCACATCGCAGCGCACCATTGCCGCAGCGTCTCAGGGTCTGTGACCTGCTCGACGACCAGGCCCGGTGCCGACGGCGGGCCGTCGGGCACCTCGCGCAGGTCGGCGGCCATGCCGGGCACGTCCTCGACGTGCGTGAAGCCGCCGGCGGTCAAGCGCTCGCCGAGGTCGGCGGGCCGGGTCGCGGGGCCGGTCCACCAGAGGAGCGGGACATCTCTGGACCGGCCCCGCGCGATGACGGCCGCAATGGCGGCTTCGACCTCACCAGGGGCCAGGTCCGCGCGCATGACGCTGTTGAACAGCGGGATGGGGAAGCCGGTCAGCGACCACAGCAGGTCGGGGCCGTCGTGGATCTCGGCCGCCGGCCAGCGGCGCCACAGCGGCAGGAAGGCGAAGAGGTTCGCCTCGATGGCGTTCACCAGGGCGGGGGTCGAGGGCTCCTTCAGGACGTCGGCCATGCGTGCTCCTTTCGCGCCCGAGGCGCGTTCGTCCGACCCTACATGAGATCCGCGTCGCCCGCGCGCTGCCCACCTGGGCGCGGCACGCATCGGGGTACCGGCGCGCGCCGCGGGGTAGGGTAGGGACGGAGCAGATGAAGGCAAACGCAGGCACATCCGGTCAGGTCCCGGGCAGGCGCCCCGTTGCGGCTCTCGCCGCGGCGACGACGGATGACGACCGCCGCCTCTACCGCCTCATGCTCTGGGGCTACTTCAGCCTCTTCCCGTTCACTGTGATGTTCATCGTGATGGCGGCGCTCGCGAACTCGTCGGCGGTGGTCGTCTACACGGTGCAGAGCGCGATCTCCATCACCGTGCAGACGTTCTCGATCTATGCCATCCGCCAGGTGATGGGCGGTAACCAGTTCCGCTTCCCCTACGGAGCCGGCAAGCTCGAGGACTTCTCCGCCTTCCTGTGCGGAGTGCTGTACGTGCCGTCCGGCCTCTACATGGCCTACGACGCCGCCATGCGGCTCGTCCACCCGCAGCACGTGGGCTACGTCCTCAGCCTGATCCCCATCTGCCTCTCGGCGATTCGCATGGTGGTCCTCTACCTGCTGGTGCGGCGCCTGGCGCGCCAGGTCAGGGCGCCCTCGCCGCTGCTGCGCGCCTACCTGCTTGACTACCGGGTCGGCCTGCTCAGCGACGTGGGCGTGATCAGCGCCTTCGCCGTCGGCTGGCTCCTGGTGCACCAAGGTCTGGTGACGATGGGCGACAGGGTCGACCCGCTGGTCGGCCTCACGATCTCCCTCTACATGGTCTGGGTGGGCGTGTCGCTGGTGCGCAGCAACTTCAGCGCCCTCATGGACCTGCCGCTGCCCGAGAGCGAGCAGCTGCGGGTGATGAAGGTGCTGGCGCGGCATTACGCCGACTACGAGACCATCGGGACGCTCTACACGCGCGCCAGCGGCAAGCGGCGCTTCGTGGAGATCGAGCTGGTCTTTCCCGGCGAGCGCACTCTCGACGAGATCGCCGCACTGAGCACGGCCATGGAAGAAGGCCTGGCGGCCGAGATGCCGGGCCTCACCTTCAGGATCATCCCTGTGGGACCCGGGGCCTGAACGGCGCACTCGTCGCGCGGGCGCATGTCAGTGTCGTCGGCGCCCCCCCTGTGCGCGGCTGGCCGCGGGTCTTCAGAGGAGCTCTTCCAGCGCCTTCGTGCCCTCGACCGCCGCGCTCCACTGCCCACCGCACGTGGCTCCCCCGTCCACGACGAGCGCCAGGCCGTTGACGAACGACGACTCATCCGCGGCCAGCCAGAGCGCCGCATTGGCGATGTCCCGCGGCAGCCCAGCCCGGCGGATCGGCTGGATGGCGGCGAACGACGTCTCGAGCGCCGCCATCACCCTCGCGGCCTCATCCGGATGCCCGACAGCGTTGGCGAAGATGGGCGTGATGATCCCGCCGGGGCAGATGCAGTTGACTCGCACACCGCTCTCACCGAGCTCGGTGGCGGCCACTCTGGTGAGACCGATGACCGCCGACTTGGTGGCCGAGTAGATGTGACCGCCATGGCCCGCGAGGATCCCCGCGACGCTTGCCGTGTTGATGATGCTGCCGCCGCCCTGGCGCTTCATGACGGGGGCCGCATGCTTCATGCCGAGAAAGACGCCGCCGAGGTTGATCGCCACGATGCGCTGGTAGTCGGCCATCGCCACGTCTTCCAGCGGGATGAAGTCCTGGCCGATGCCGGCATTGTTGAAGATGCAGTCGAGCCTTCCGAAGGCGGAGACGGCGGTCTCGACTGCCGCCTTGACATCATCCTCCGAGGAGACATCCGTGTGTGCGTAGACGGCGGCTTCGCCCAGCGACCTGGCCAGCTCCTCGCCCTTTTCGTTCTGGCGGTCCGCGATGACGACCTTGCAGCCCTCCTCGACGAAAAGCCTGACCGCCGCCTCGCCAATGCCGCTCGCGCCGCCCGTGATCACTGCTACCTTGCCGACAAGCCTGTTCATCTGGATACCTCCGGTCTCAGAGTGAATCGTGAGCAGAAGCTATCACGGGACCGTGGGGCCATCGGCGCCGGCGGAGGTCATGCGCCGATGGCCGCGAGCCCACCGCACGTACGCCCAACGGGGCCTGTTGGAGTCAGCGCTGCTTCGACGCCCGACGGGCTGCGTCCGCGTTTGCGCCGGCGCGCAATCACGGCGCTGCGCGCAGCACCTCGAGCGCGCGCAACGTGATCCAGCGGCTGGGCTCGCCCTTGGTCTCAATGGGGACGATGAAGCGGTCGTTGAAGGTTTGCTGGAGCTTCCAGCGGCCCTGCGCGTCGGCCTTGGAGGCGACGAGGTCCAGCGCTTCGCGCAGGCGCTCGTCGCCCAGGACGGGCGCGCCGCCCGCCGCCACGGCGCCCTCGCGCCCGAGGCGCGTGAGCACGAGCAGGATCTCGAGCGCGTCCGTCTGATACATCAGCGGGAAGCCGAAGCGCCGCCAGCCGGGCTTGGAGTCGCGCGAGAGGTCGTGGCTGCGCCGGTGCACGTGGTGGCGCAGCAGATACTCGGCGCCGGCGCTGATGGTGGCATGCGCCGCCGGTGTGCGGCGCTCGGGCGGGATCTCCGCGAGCGCCTTGAGCGCCTTCACCGCGCCCATGTGGCAGGTGTGCCTGCCCCAGCACATCTCCAGCCTGTCGTAGGGCCAGCCCATGGGCGCCTCGCCCTCGGCGTCATCGAAGCGCTGGAATGTGGTGATCCAGTCGACGGCCCGCCGCACGCGCGGGTCGTCCAGCATCCCGAGGCGGATGAGGCTGAAGACGAGGTTCCCGGTGAGGCACGGGATGACCGTGCTGTGGAGGCCGCCGCCGGCCTTCCTGCTGCGCTCCGTGGAGAAGCCGCCTGAGTCCGGGTCTTGCGCGTCGCGCAAGACCGCCTCGCAGGCGGCCCGCACCCGCGCGTCGGCGCCGTCGGCGCCAAGCTCGGCGAGGATGACGAGCTGCCAGACGGTGCCGCGGTACTTTGCCGTGTAGAAGCGGTCGCGCTCGCAGAAGTGCCCGTCCTCCTGCTGCTCGGCGAGGACGCGCGGCACCGGGCCCTCAGTCATGATCGTGCGCCGCGCCTCCTGCGCCTGCGGCGCATCCGGCGCGGCTCCCAGCAGCCCGGTGAGCGTGAAGAGGCGCACCGACGGGTCGCCCTCGAGAAGCCAGGGGATGGGGTCGGGCGCGGTTGTCAGCGGCTGGTCGCTCATTCCATTGCCATGCTACCGCAGAGCCGTCGCTGACGTGCGCTCGGCGCTTCCCGATGCCGCGCACATCGAAGCGTCTCCCGACCTCGTCGGCCTCACCGACGTGGCGTCGCTCCTCGGGGTCACGCGGCAGAACGTGCGCAAGCTCATCGTCGCTTGCGCCGCGCCCGAGCCCGTGCCCGTGCACGCGGGCAGGCCCACGATCTGGCGGCTCGCCGGCGTGCTGCGGTGGCTCGCCCGGGAGAAGCGCTACCCCATCCCACCCGAGTTGCTCGAGGTGGCCGAGGCGACCATGCAGCTCAACCTCGCGGTCGCGTTACGGGACGCCGACCCGCGCGCCCAGGCAGATCGTCGCGCTCCGGCATGAGGGCGGCTTGCGGCAGTTGTCCGGGGTTACCGGACAACTGAGTCCTCGACCAGCCCACCGGCGCCAAAGATGCGGCAGGTCACCCACCCGTGCTTTGACACATCGCCGGGTCGAGCCTGCGCTGACCTCGCTCGGGTACTGTGGATCGGGTCCCGGCCTTGCTCAATGGGCGGAATCGCCTCCTCCAGACCTCACTCGCGAGTGCGCCACTGGGCGGCGGGTTGACGTTGCGCCCGATCGCTTGACCCTCGGCAGACGGCGCGCATAATGGAACCACTGACCCTGCGCACGACGCGGGGCGCGAAGCCGCCTCCGGGCGGCTTCTGCTTTTCTCGGGACATCGTCAACCTGGGGGGTGACGTGCCACCACGCCGTCCGCGCACACGTGTCTACATCGATGGCTTCAACTTCTACTACGCTGCCTTTCGGCGGGCGCGGTTCCAGGAGTACAAGTGGCTGGACCTGGTCGCCTTCTGCAGGGCGGCACTACCGCGCAACGACGTGCAGCTCGTGCGCTACTTCACCGCGCCGCTCGATCCTTCTCGTGGCAGGGACGGCCAACGGGCGCGCCAGGAGGCGTATCTGGCGGCTCTGCGCGCGACGCCGGGCCTCCAAACGCACTATGGGCAGTTCGTGGAGCACGCCAAGTTGCAGTGGCTGGTCGACGCCCCGGCGCATGGTCCCAAGAAGGCCCTCGTGTGGGTTCCCGAGGAGAAGGGCTCCGACGTCAACCTGGCCGCACATCTGCTGGTCGACGGATTCACCGGCAAGTACGAGGTCGCGGTCGTGGTCTCAAACGACGCCGACTTGCTGGAGCCCGTTCGGCTCGTGCGTGCCGCCCTGGGCCTGCCGGTGGGCGTGATCAAGGTCGAGGGTGGGCAGCGCGCGTGTGTGTTCGCAAAGCAGGCCGACTTCGTGAGGACGGTGCGGCGCGGGCACTTTGCGGCCGCGCAACTACCCCACGAGCTGACGGATTCGCTGGGGCGCAGGATCTCGAGGCCTCGGGAGTGGTGAGGGAGCCGCCTACGCGAGCGCCTTCATGCCCTTGCAGCCAGGCGGCGATGGCACCGAGGTGCGAGCCGGCGGCAGTCTGAGCCCGTGTGGCGACGGCCCGCTGGGAGCAACCGGCGCCGGCTGGGAAGCTCCGCGCCGCACGTCGGTCGCCGCGAGGCACTTGACAACCCTGACGCTCGGGCTGCAGGGTTGATGCACGACACTCCCAGGAGAAGCATCCCGCGAGGCGGCAGGCGGAGAGCCACTGAGTGGGCCGCTGCCGCTGCCGGGGTCCTGCGCGGAGAGCGACGGGGCGGACGCTGCCTGCGGGACGTTCTTCGTGCCTTGCGCAGACGGCGGCCTGGAGAGCCGAGGGGCGACGATCGGAGGGCATCGTGAAGAGGCTTGCGTTTCTGCTCTGCTGCTCCCTTCTCCTGGCGGTCGCCATTCTCGGCGGATGCGCGAGCGCTCCCACCAATGACTCTCCCAGTAGCGCCGCATCGGCACAGGCGATCCTCGGTGGCTCGTCAGCCGAGTCCGTCGGTCGGCCGACGGCGGTGGTCGACGGCAAGAAGCTCATCCAGGTCTATGCCCATCGCGGGGCACGGAGCTTTGCTCCGGAGAACACCGTCCCCGGGTACGTGACAGGCTTGGCGATCGGCACGCACTGGGTGGATATGGACATCGTGATGGACAAGGACGGCGAGATCGTCGTCTCGCACGATATCTGGCTCAATCCCGATACGACCCGGGGTCCGGACGGCAAGTTCCTTGCGCCCAGCAAGTCCGCCATGACAGAAGGCATCCCGCCCGGCGAGCTGACCGCCCACCTGCAACCGTACATGGTCAGGAACCTGACGTACGCACAGCTGCAACAGTACGATGTCGGGCGCCTCAATCCCACCAGCCCCTACGCGAAGTACTTCCCCGAGCAGTATGGGATGGACGACGTGCGCATGCCCCTCCTGAAAGATGTCATCCGGTATGTCACCAGCGTGACCAAGGGCGCAGTGGGGTTTCAGATCGAGTTCAAGACAGACCCGATGCACGACAGCTGGACGTACACGCCAAAGCAGTTCGCCGCAGCGCTCGACAACGTGCTGGAAGAAGAGGGCATCAGCCGCAATTGCGAGATCCAGTCGTTTGACTGGCGGTGTCTGTACGAGCTGCAGAAGCTGGACGCGGATGTTGCTACCGCATACCTGACCGAATGGGACAATGAACCCGGTACGGAGTACAGCTTCTTCAGCAACGACGCGTCCATCGCCGGGTTGTGGACGGGCGGCAAACTGGTGAAGGACTACAACGACTCGATCCCTCAGATGGTCAAGGCGCTGGGCGGCAGGTGCTGGGAGCCGGAAGACGTCGAGCTGACGAAGGCAGCCCTCGATGAAGCCCACAGCCTGGGGTTGAAAGTAGTGGTGTGGACGTGGCCGGAGCACAGCGGCACCGCCTTTGACGGCAAGACCGTGAAGACGATGATCGCCTGGGGCGTGGACGGGATCATCACCGACGACCCCGGCCAATTGATATCGATGCTGGCTGCTCGGGGCTACAGGATCCCTGAGCAGTTCCCGGCGGCGTACTGACGCTCGGCGCAGCGCATGTGCACGGGCCCATCGCCGTCGGACGAAGCGGCCAGGTGCACGGAGCAGGGCCGGTTCGCCGAGGCTGCCGAGCTCTACCGGAGAGCCCTGGCCGTCGACCCCGAGCAGCTTCACGCCTGGGTGGGGGTGGCCTGGCTGCTGTGCCTCCAGGGCAACGCGGCTGCGGCCGTGCAACGCCTGAGCGGGCTCGTCGCGCAGCATCCCGACTCCGTCCCCCTGCGGGCCACGCTCGGCGACATCCAGTACGAGCTGGGCCACTACCTGGCGGCGCAAGAGTGCTACGAGCACGTGCTGGACGGCTATCCCGAGCATCTGGGCTGCCGCCTGGGGCTGGCGCGCTGCCTCTCGCGCCGGCCGCTCCTTGCCCTGCGGCTGCGCTCGCCGCGGCACCTCGTGGAGAGCCTCGCGGTCGAGGGGGTGGACCCCGAGCTGCTGACCCTGGGCGCCGTGGCTCTGCTGTGGGACTCGCCGTCGCTGCTCGAGGACCCTCTGCTGCTCACCGTCCTGGACCGGGCGATCCTGACCGATCTGCGCCTCGAGCGCGCGCTCACGCAGGCGCGGCGGGAGCTGTGCCTGGCTCCACCCCGCGACGCCCCGGAGCTCGCCCGCGGGCTCGCCGAGCAGTGCCGTCTCAACGAGTGCGCCTGGCCCGTCAGCCCGGAAGAAGAAGCTCGCCTGGCCGGAGCGCCAGAGTGGGTGCGCGCGATGTACGACCCCGAGGTAGTCTCCCCGGAGCTCCTGGAGCGGGGCCGGCGCATCCCGACGCTCACGCCGATCTCCGCCGGGACTTCGACCGAGGTCCGTGGCCTCTACGAAGCGAACCCCTATCCGCGCTGGCGCCGGCTCTCCTGTGGGGCCCTCCTGGACCTGGATCAGAACCTGCGGCTGCTCACCGGCGGCGAATGGGACCCTCCGGACTTCTTGACGCGCCCGCGTCTGCTGGTGGCCGGCTGCGGCACGGGCCGCGATCTCCTGAACGCCGCCCGGACGTGGCGTCCCGCGACCGTCACGGGGTTCGACCTCTCGCGCACCAGCCTCGCGTACGCGCAGCAGATGGCCGAGGGCCTGGGGGTCGAGGTCGAGCTGTACCACGCGGACCTGACTCAGCTGGACGGCTGGGAGCGGCAGTTCGACGCCATCGTGTGCACGGGCGTGCTGCACCATCTCGAGGACCCGCTGGCCGGCTGGCGCCGCCTGCTGCAGCTGCTGCGCCCCGGCGGCGTCATGCTGGTGGGCCTGTACAGCGAGACGGCGCGCCGGGCCATCGTGGCCGCGCAGGCCGAGGTGCGCCGCATGGGCGTGCCGCCGACGCCGGCAGGCATCCGGGCGGCGCGGGCCTACCTGGGGAGGCTGCCGCAGGACCACCCGGCCTACGGCTGCACCGCCTTGCGGGACTTCTACTATCTGAGCGGCTGCCGAGACATGCTCTTCCACGTGCGGGAGCACCGCTTCACGGTGCCGCGCATCGCCGCCGCGCTCGACGAGCTGGGACTGAGCTTCCTCGCCTTCGAGACGGACGGCGCCGTACGCCATCTCTACAGGACCCTGTTCGGCGCGGGGACGAGTCTGGCGTGCTGGGAGAAGCTGGAGCAGTTGTATCCTGAGACCTTTCTGGGTATGTACCAGTTCTGGTGTCAGAAAGGTGACCGATAGCAGCCACACAACTGCCGACCGACAGGAGGACGACCAATGAGCGAGAGCGAGAAGGAAAGAGTCATCGCCGCCGAGGTGATCGTCAACGCGTGGAAGGACGAAGCCTACCGCCAGAAGCTGATCGACGATCCCGCCGGGACCGTGAAGGAAGCCGGCCTTGCGCTGGCGGCCGACTGCCAGGTCACGGTGCTGGAGAGCACGAGCACCGTCTCGCACATCTCCATCCCCCGCTTCGAGGACATGGCCGCCGGCGACAAGGAGCAGTTCATGGCCGACCTGGCCAAGCTGATCCCCGTCCCCGCCGGCCTTGAGCTCCGCCTGCACCAGAACACCGAGAACGAGCGCTTCCTGGTGCTGCCGCTGCCGCCCCACCAGGCGGAAGAGCTCAGCGATGAAGAGCTGATGATGGTGCTGGGGAGCGGCAATGGCGGCGCCGGCGGCAACGCCGGCCTCTTCGGCGGCAACGGCGGCAACGGCGGCGTCGGCGGCATTCTCGGCGGCAACGGCGGCAACGGCGGCACCGGCGGCTTCTTCGGCTGAGGCGGCGGGGGCGGCCGCGGCCGCCCGGGGAGGGGCAGGGTCGTTCGGGGTCTTGTGGCGAGTCCCCGCAACACCACGCGCCCTGTGTGGACTTGCCCTGCAGCCGATGCTACGCTCCGGCGCGGCAAGCAAGCACCTATCTGAGGGGTACTCACCGTGGGCAACTACCAGAACGTGACAGCTCTACCGCCAGTGGGGATCGAGACGAAGCGGGCGTTCCTGGTCGG